>JAZLGP010000046.1:0-5585 GCA_045616365.1 Alphaproteobacteria bacterium
ACATCTCATCAATCTCTATCTCCTTGATATAGTTCGTTATATCCTTTTTACCTCTGCCGACGCTTTCTTTATTCAATTCATTATTGTTGTCGGAGAACAATGAAATATCTTTTTGCTAAAAATTATACGACGCCTTTGAAAACATATACAACATCACTGCTAATATTCTTTTTGCTATTGTTGTTTCTTTGATCCGTCCATCTGTTTCCAGAAAGTTCTTTCCGCAATCCTTACCTTTGTATCTCTGTTTTTCTCTTATCTTTCTGCTTTTTATGTGTCTTTTCTGATTTGCAATATCTGCTATACATTTTTACGATCCCATATTTTTCATCTTGTTATCATAAATATACTTGTATGAACACTCTTCCCACCGCGCTTAGCTTTTAGCGTCCCGGAATCACTTGACTATCTGGTGGCTTTCTGGATACAAAAAACCCGCTCAAAAGCGGGCTCAAATAAAGTGAAAAAACGAAAATTAATTCTTTTCAAGGACAGAGATCGCAACACGGTTCAATCTATAAATTTCTTCCTGAGATCCCGCCGCCGCGATAGGACGGTCTTTTCCATAAGAAACTGTTCTAATACGATTTCCTTCAACACCTTTTTCCGCCAAGAATCTTGCTGCCGCATCTGCTCTTCTCTCACCTAATCCAAGGTTGTATTCACGGGTACCTCTCTCGTCGCAGTGACCTTCGATCAAAACATTGTACTGCTGATGAGCCTGCAACCAGTCTGCCTGACGTACCAAAGTAGCTTTCGACTCCTCGGAAAGACTTGATTTATCAAAATCATAATGGACTCTATCACCAGCGTTTGCTACGAAATCAGCAACAGCTGCGCCCAAAGAATCATCCTGAACAATCTCAATCTGATCAATTTCATCTGAACAACACTCACAAGCAGCCAAGAACATCAAAGCAGCCAAAGAAATCAAACTCTTCTTTTTTTCCATTTTTACTCTCCTAAAGCTAAAAAGTTCGAATACTCTACCCAAACTACAAATCACTATACTAGTATTATATTAATAAAACATTAATATATCAATATTTTACAGGAAAAAATGAAACGCAAACAGATTATCAGACAAGCATAATATTGCTTCGCTCTAGGTGAAATATTAATTGCAAAAATCAATGTTAGCGATCGCTGCAAAAACGTTGAATTACAAATGATTCATGTTTGATATTAAAATTCTAAAAAAATCTTGTTTTTCTGACTATTCCTAAAATTTCAACAAAATCCCCTCTCTTTTTGAGAAATTTTATCAAAAAAATAAAAAAAAATTTTCGAAAAAAAATCACAAAATATGCAAAAACCGAGGTTAACTATTTGATTTTTATATATTTTTACCTTGAGTTGCAATATTGCTTTTTTTGTTTTATTAATGAATTAAGCTGGATAGCGAAATGAGAAATAAAGAACTGATTCTCGCGGGGTCTGCACAGGGACTCATCAGTATCTAAGAAATTATGGCAGGTTAATCTGTAGGCAAAAGCGTTAATTTTGTCTATCAAAAAAACTTTCGCATAAAACGTAACGTGCTTGGTCATGTTTCGCAAAAGCAAACTGTACAAATTTTCAACCTCATTTTGTAAAAAATTACGAGAATACTCCTAGCAACTAAAGTAAAAGGAAAAGAAATGTTTAATTTTTTTAACAAAACTGCGAAACAACAAAGAACGCTGATCGCTCTACATGGATCAAATCCTGAGTGGACACCAAATAATTATAATTCTTTGGTTTCGGAAAGCTTTCAAAAAAATGTTTTCGCATTCCGATCGATAAATCTAATTGCATCAGGTATCGCATCGATCCCGATGCATGTAAAAAATAAAGACTTAACCGTAAATCAGGAATTAACAGAACTGTTAACTCATCCGAATAAAGAACAAGGCCGTAGCTCATTTATTACTAGCGTGGTTAGCTACTTACTTCTGTCAGGAAATGCTTTCATTTACTCTGATGGAGAGCAATTATACTGTTTAAGATCCGATCGAGTAAAATTAGTCTACAATAAAGCCAAAACAGCTGTAAAATCTTATGTTTACGAAGTAGATAATGTTCGAATTCCAGTTGATTTGGAAGATATTTTGCATTTGAAATTTTTCAATCCGTCAGATGATTGGTATGGGTTCGCCCCTCTACGTGCCGCGATATATGCTGTTGATCAATATAACGAAATGGCAAAACATAATCTGAGCATATTACAAAACGGAGGACGTCCAAGTGGATGTTTGGTTCTAAAAGATTACCAAAATCTTGATGAACAAACACGGAATGAAATGAGAAATCGCCTAAGCGAAATTTACGCCGGAGCAAACAATGCCGGACGCATTATGCTTTTGGAAGGCGGATATGAATGGAAAGAAATGGGCTTAACTCCGCATGACTTGGATTTTGCCGAAGCTCAAAATACCATTGCTCGAGAAATTGTTCAGGCCTTCGGTGTACCTCCGATACTTGTCGGTATTCGAGGAGACGCTTCCTTTAATAATTACAGAGAGGCACGCACTCACTTCTGGGAAGACACTGTTTTACCCTTGGCAGAGCTGATACGCACCCAATTTACGGATTGGTTCCGAAAGAAATACCAGAAAAATTGTGAAATCTACTTTGATTTGGACTCAATTCCGGCATTAATCGGAAAAAGGGAAATACTTTGGGAAAAAGTTTCCCGAGCAGACTTCCTAACAATTAATGAAAAACGAGAAATTTTGGGTTTTCCGAAAATAGAACAGACAGAATTAGAAAATACAGAATCGGAAAAGCCCGTTTCAGAAATTTCAAAAACTTTAGAAAAGGGAAATAAAAATGGAAATTAAATCATTAAATGAACAAGGAGAACTTGAGGGATACGCAAGCGTGTTTGGAGAATTAGACCGAAACGGAGATATCGTCGAACAAAACGCTTTTGAAAAATCAATCAAGGAATTCTCTGAAGGAAAAAAGCCCAAATTATTATGGCAACATGATACAACTAAACCAATAGGAATCATTGATGAATTATTTGCAGATAATCATGGTTTGTTTATAAAAGCTCACTTGCTGATGGATCTTCCAAAGGCTAAAGAAGTCTATCTTTTATTAAAAAATAAAGCGCTCGACAGCCTATCCATTGGATACAGAATTCGAAATCACTTTATAAAAAACAATCAAAAACATCTAACGGATATTGAGTTGTTGGAAATATCAATTGTGACCTTTCCAGCATGTGAATCGGCAACAATCGATGCCGTAAAATTCGAAAAAAATTCATTAAAAAATTTAAATAAAAAAGGAGAAAACAAAATGAAATTACCGTTAAACACAAATACAAACATAAACGACAACTTTTCAAATTTTATTCGCAGCGGAATCTGCAACTTTCTAAAAAAATCGCTTAACGAAAATTCCGACAAGGATGGAGCCGTTCTTCTTCCGCAAAATATTATGCAGAAAATTGATGATAAATTGAGTTTTCTTTCCCCTATGCGAAATATTTCAAGAGTTACGACAATTTCATCAAGTTCAATTGATATTTTGGTCGATGAAAAACTTCCAGGAGCAAACTGGTGTGCAGAAAACAATGAAAGAAAAGAAACATCTTCTCCTGAAATGAAAAAAATAAAAATTAGTGTTCATGAATTATGTTCCAAACCAAAAGCAAGTCAGGCTCTTCTGGATGATGCGCAAATTGACGTAGAAAACTGGTTGATTGAAAAAATCTCAGAAAATTTTGCGACACTAGAAGATGATGCATTCATCAACGGTGACGGGAAAAACAAGCCTAAAGGATTTTTAACTTGTAAAACTTCACTAGAAAATGAATCAGGAAGTCTGCAATATTTTCTCAGTGGTGCTAAGGGAAAATTTGCGAATGCGGAAATTGCTCTCAATACTCTGATCGAAATGGTTTGTTCATTAAAACCCCACCACGTAAAAAATGCTTGTTGGATCATGTCACGATCAGCCTTGGCAGAAATCCGAAAGATAAAAAATAATGATGGAACAAGCATTTGGCAAATATCCATGTCCGAAGCAACTCCGTCAACTTTGCTCGGATATCCTGTAGTAATCGATGACAACATGCCGTCATTAAATGAAAAAGAAGGAACTTTCTCTGTGGCTTTAGGAGACTTCCTAAGCGGATATCAAATCGTTGATCGACAAGGATTGTCCGTACTGCGAGATCCCTACACCTCAAAACCTTTCGTCGAATTTTTCGCTTTCAAAAGAGTTGGCGGAGCCGTTGTAGATTTTGATGCAATTAAACTTTTGAAATTCGATTCTGCAAAATAGAAATACGAACAGCAGGAGAAAATAGATATGGATCTGAGATTAAAAGAAAAACTCGAGGGCGAAATTATCGCCCTCAGTGATGCGAAAAATTACGTTCATGCGAATGGAAATTTCGATGATGAATTGATCAAAACTTTAATAAAATCCGGAAGAGAAATTATAGAAAAAATTTTACACCTATCCATCTTACGTGAAACTTGGACGTGCAAATATTTTAGAACGGAATTTATAAATAAAAAGTCGACAATTTATCCTAGTATTTACAATTCGACAGTAACTATTCCTTTTCCAAAAAACCCCGTATTGGAAATCAACAATGTTTACGCCGATGATCGCATAATTAATTGCAAAAAATATTATATAGAAAAAATAGGTCAACGTTACTATCTCAATATACGAAACCTAAAAAATCTAGATCAAATAAACTCTTTTACTATCGATTTTGATGCCGGAATAGCAAAGGATTTTAATTCCGTTCCAAGCATATTTCGAATAGCTAATTTAATGATCGTTGCACAGCATTATGAAAAAAGAAATTCTGACCAAAATTTCATTCCAACAGCAGCAAAAACTATGCTGTCCAATTACGTACAATTCGGAGGTTTTTAGAATGACTGAAAGATTATTCAATACAAAAATAAAAATCGAAAAATTGGAAAAAACATTATCTGAAATTAACACATGGAAATCCAAATTTGTACCTTGGCAGGAATTGTGGGCATCGATTCAATTGAGCAATATTGCAATTACAAAAACCAATTATATTTTTCGAGTAAAATGGCGTGGAGAATTTCCAAAAAAGTTCCGAGTAATTGTCAATAATGTCGTATTTATTCCGACTCAACTGGTTGCGATTGATTTAAAAAACGACATGGTAATTTTTCATGCAGTAAGAGAAGGAGATCAAAAATGATTCCTTGGGATTTTGGATTAATTAATGCATTGAAAGAAAAAATCAATTGGGAAATTTTCCCTTCCGAATCACCTAATGAAATCGAAAAACCTTATCTAGTTTTGGAAATCGGAAATACGAAATATCGTTTCGACCACACAATCTTGGCAGAGGTAAATATTCGAGTTATTGATCCGGAAATTCCGTCGAATCGCATTTACGAATTTTGTAAAAACCTTCAACAAGTTTTGATGGAGGATTTAACCTTGTATTCTGAAAATCTTGAAATCGGAAAAGCCGCTATGAAAATCGATAAAATCGAAACAACCAAAAACAATCAAATTGTAAAATTGGTCGCAATCATAAAATTAGAAAACATGAAGGATGAATAACATGAAAATTTTAAAAAATCATT
>JAZLGP010000047.1:0-2096 GCA_045616365.1 Alphaproteobacteria bacterium
CATGATTCGGAGAACATCCGACTCCTTGTAGCGGTTCTTGCCACCCAGTTTATAGCGTGGCAAGTAGCCGGAATTGTTCCAGCGCCAGAGAGTCGCATGGCTCTTGTCAAGTCGTTCAAGCACCTCGACCTCATCAAGCATAACTTCTTCTTTCATTGCTTCCCGTGCCTGAATCTGTTCCTCGTTCCATTGCAGGAAAGCGGATTTCAGGACGCCGACCGAAGTGACAATGATCGACTCTGGGAGAGAGGTCAAAACCTCGTTGCTGATTTCTGTTTTCATTATATAAAAGATGCGGAATTGATGCCCGACCTCAATGGCAAAACGCTTGCCTCGGATTCCGCTGGACGACCTCGAAAGTATGAGGACTCTTCCGAATTCGCGGGGCAAAGATAGTGCATTTTGAAACGAAAAAGAAACATTCGAATCGGTCATTACTGGCCGACAAATGGGAGTCAGTTCTGTTAATAATATTAACAATTGTAAGAATGCCGTAAAACACTATAAAAGAAGCCCGTAACTCTAAATGAATAGAATTACGGGCAATCGATATAAAACGTAAAATTGTAGGTTTTGACTACTAAACGGCAGTTTTCATTTCTCAATCTTAAACATGTGCCAGAAAGACAGGAACGTACTTTTGAAAGAGGTTTCTGGGTCATCAAAAACGATGCGTCCATCAGCCTCTTTCCGGTAGCTGATCTTGGTTCTCAAAGCTGATATGATACGGTTCTTCTCCTTCTCTTTGAAGTTCTCATGCAGGTAGCTGTTATAACCGGATTTTGAGATATGTGGGAACTCTGTCACTACCTTGGCATGAGCGATGTCTCGAACCAGACCTTCTTCGCGGGCACATACCATGACGAGTGCAGCTCCACGACCGACTTCATGCTTGAGTTCCTCATGTAGGACTCCTAGGATTTCATCCGCATGATCTGGATAGACAATCTCATCGAGGAAAGCAGATGGTTTCTCCTGAAGGCATATCAAATCCCAGATATTGAGGAACTGTAAGATCATCTGTGGTGTGCATCCTTTGACGTACTTGGAGAGGAGACTCTTTACAAAATCCTTCACCTCATCGTGATGGTCTCTTGCTCTGATGAACAGATACTCCATCGTGTGAAGCACGCGTTTCTTCTCGCAGATCTTTTCCCAAGAAAGCTCTGGATGGTCAAGTATCAGAATAATGGTTTCTGCTGCAGCCTCCGTACTTGGGACTGGAATGTTGTCATCCAATGTGCCGTCTTCCTTTATGTGCTTGGCAAAAAGTGAAAGGATAAATTTGACGTTTTTGTCAACTGGCTTCTTGCCATACTCGTGCTCAATGTCATCAAAAATGTCGTCAAGAGTCTGCTCTGTCATAGTGAATGGTATAATTTGATTTGAAAATCTAAATGCAAAGATACGCATTAGTTTTGAGGAAGACAAACATTTTTTGAAAATTTTGCAAATGTCTACTTTATTACGAAATGAATTAACAAATCATGGCATAGAAACTTTAACGATATTATGATTGATTCTAACCAACATAAAGATTAAAACGCGCAAAACCTTCTTCCAAACAGTAAATCATTTCGAAGAACTTACTATCATAGAATCATTAGTTTTGCTCTTATAGATGTATGATTTTTTTCTACAAACTAAGAGCCAAACTTGCCATCAGCATCCAGATCTGTTGATATTTTACAATTTCCTATAGGTGTACGATGGCTTAAAAATAATGTAAATCATCATAATCTTTTTCTTGAGAATCTACTGATTTGTTATAATTCACTGATTATCAGTATGGCAATATACCCAATAAGAACAAAAGTAACAAAAAAGAAACAAAAATTATTAAAAACTCCAAAATGAAAACAAGAGATTACAAAATACAACATGGAAAATGAAAAATCAATTTTATATTTTAACATATTGTACTATTTTGAAACGCATCATAATAATGATGACAAATCATTAGTGTCCCGTTAAAATCGGGACGTTAGTAAATTTAATCAAATAGTCCCGGAATAAGGGAATCAATCTGATCTTTGACATTATTGATTTTAGTCTTTTCGAATAGGTCTTGAAGCGGAGTCTTATCCGTTAAGGAG
>JAZLGP010000048.1:0-5656 GCA_045616365.1 Alphaproteobacteria bacterium
GACGATCACGATATGGGAGTTACTCACGTTATCAGAGGGGACGATCATTTAACAAATACTTTCAGACATATTCAGATTTATAACGCTTTCGGGTGGGAAACTCCAACATATGGACACATTCCGTTGATTCATGGACCTGACGGTGCAAAGTTATCCAAGAGACACGGTGCTTTAGGAATCGAAGCATACCGAGATATGGGATATCTTCCTGAGGCGGTTTGCAATTGTCTTCTGCGTTTAGGATGGTCTCATGGCGACGATGAAATTATCTCTCGCGAGCAAGCGATTGAATGGTTTACCACAGAGAGTTTGGGAAAATCCGCATCTCGTTTGGACTTCTCAAAACTCGCAAATTTAAACGGGCATTATATGAGAGAAGCTGACAACAATCGGTTGATGGATTTGTTACTTCCGATGTTAGGAGAAATTTCCGATGAAGTGAAATCTCGGCTTGTCAAAGGGATGAACGGTTTAAAACAGCGTTCCAAAACAATGTTGGAATTAAAAGATCTTGCGACTATTTACACGGATGACTTCAAACCTGTGGATGTCGACGATAATGTCAGAACGATATTGAAATCGGCATATGAAAAATTGTTTGTAACAGATGATTGGAATGAACAGTCGCTCGAAACTCAGTTAAGAGATTTGGCTCAGCAGATGAATCTGGGATTCGGAAAGATTGCACAGCCTTTGAGAAATATCCTTACCGGAAGAAAAATTACTCCGAGTATTTTTGATATGTTGGTGTCTTTCGGAAAGAAGGAAAGTTTGCGTAGAATAAGTTCTGAGGTTGTCGGGTAGACTGGGGAATTTCGGCTGGCTTGAGAAAGTTGAAAATAGTCAAACGAAATTGGTTTGTATGAAAGTAAGGAGAGAAAAATGAAAAAATGTGTCGTAATGTTGTTCGCGAGCGTTACTTTCGGAGCTAATGGTGTGGATCTTGAAGAGGCGGTAATTTCTGCTTGTTCCGCTAATACTTTGTTGGAATCAGAAAGAGCAAATAAACGTTTTGCTGATGAACAATACAAACAAGCGGAAGCTATGTTTTTGCCGACCTTGGATGCGTCACTAACTGCATCTCGTACCGGATATGACCAGGGAGGATATGTTAAGCAAACGGAACAAAGGTTGTCTGCAATTAACGGAATGCCTGTTATTGTTCCGGTAGAAAGCTACAAATACAACAGAAATGTCAGTAAACAAACGAGAACACAGATGTCTGTTCTACTGAATCAAAATCTTTTCAACAGCTTTCAACACGTTAATAATGCGAAGTCTAAGAAAAATTTAGCTAGGGCGAGTTTTCACAGGCTAAAAAAGGCTGAGCAGGATTTAATTATTAACGTAGTCAAAACCTACACGGAGGTCTGGGCAGAGCGTCAGAAGCTTCAAGCTTATATTAAAAAGGAAGAAAATCTCAAAAAATTATATGAATCGCAAGAGATTTGTTTGTCAGCAGGTATGTCAACTCCTGCTGATGTTGCCGAGGCTGAGTCCAAATATCAGACAGCGGTTTATGAAAGAGTGGATGCGGAAACTAAGGTTGTCGAGGCAGAAGCTAAGTTTAGGCAAATTACTGGGTTAAATGCAGATGAAAATATGTTTATTCCGAATCTAGACATCAAGCTACCGAACGATTTGGCTCAATTAGAAAATATTGCATTACGTTCAAATCAGGAGATTTTGCTGGAAAAGTTTTCTGAAAAGTCAGCATTAAACGATCTTGATGTTATGAAGGGAGAATTAGGTCCTAAGTGTAATTTAAGACTGGAGGCGGGACGTGTTTTAAATAAAACAGAGGACATTTACGGTCGCAATTCTCAAAACGTTTATAATGCAGAATTGTCCGTAACCGTTCCGATTTTTCACATGCAGAACTACTCAAATATAGGAGCTTATGGTGAGAGAGCGAAATATGCAAAATTTAAGGCAATTGATAAAGTTTTGGAAGTGAGACGTAATTGTCAAGTATATTGGAAAAATTACAAATCTGCTGAAGCGTCTATTAAAGCCAGCAGCACCGCTGTAAAAAGTGCTGAGATTACCTCCGAGAGCAATCTAGATCAAGCAAATCTCGGAATGAAATCCAATACGGAGTTCTTGGATGTCGAAACTTCGTTGCTTACTGCTCGAATTAATCTTGCGAATTCCGTAAAAAATAAGATCGACGCAATGATTCAGTTGTTCGCTTTAACGGGAAATCTTGATTTGCGCTCTATGTTGGTCACTCTTAAAAAACACAAAGGAGTTTTGGATCCTATCGCAGCAGCTAAATTTCGTGAAAAAGCAAGACACATCCGCAAATCAGGAAAAAAACTTTCACAAAAGGAATGGTTAAAGCAATTAGCTGAAAAAAAGTCTCGTCTTGAAAAAGAAGTTAAGGTGAATTAGATTACTAATATGCGATTCGGGAGGCAAGATGGAAGAAAAACAAACGGAAATGTCTTTAGATGAAGTGCTTTCTTCTATTAAACAAATGGTTGTTGATAAAGATCCTCCAGTTTTGGAACTGACCGATATGGTTTCCTCCGATGGCACTATTGTGAAAGTTCAAAATGGTCAGAAAGAAGTCAAAGGCAAGAGTGAACTGCGAGATTTTTTGCGTTTGGCTCAAGAAAAAGGGCAAGATACTCCATTTTTGAAAAATCCATCTGTAGTGAAAAACCAGTCTGTGTCAAGCCGAGAATCTAATGAGATTTTTGATACTTCTTTCGATATAGTATCGGATTCTGTTTCTGATTTTGTTTCCGGTTCAGTCTCAAATGATTCTGTATCGATTGAAAAGGATAAAGGGCTTCCTAAACAGGCTACAAAAAAAAACCCGATAGTTTCAGAGGAAACGAAAATTACGATGGATGAGATAATTCGCGAAGTTGCTTCCCCGATTATTAAGGAATGGCTTGAAAAAAATCTAACAAGCTTAACCAAAGAAGTAGTCACAGATGAAATCCGAAAAATGATCAAGCAAAGCTAGTTTTAAAGAAGAAAGCGTAAAATTTCTGAGTTGAGTCCTCTATTTATTTTGTGTTGTTAAGGTTTATTTAATCAAAGGTCCGTATCATGCAAGTAAGTAGAAGGAAAAAAGGATATGGCAGAAATTATATATCTCAAGGATGTATTGTTAATTAAACCAAAGTCGACTACGAAAGAAAAAAAAAGCACAGGTCGTTCTCGTTTGAAACCCGTGAAAACAGGAAAAATATTGAAATCGTCTCTTATTGAACGTAAGAATGAAGATATCAAAACTAATTAATTTTGTTGGAAAATGAGAAAGTGCTTGATTTTTAGGTAAAAATCTTTAGATTATTGTTGTAACAGTGTTTTTTGGAGTTTAAGGTTTGGAAGATAGAGCGGCAGCGAAGGATAAGCATAGAATAAACAGAGCAATTACGGCTCAGCAGGTAAGGCTCATAGATCAGGACGGCGAGGCAGTTGGTATTGTCAGCATTCGTGAGGCGATGGTTAAAGCCCGCGAGGCGGGACTTGATCTTGTGGAAGTCGCACCTCAGGCCAAACCGCCAGTTTGCAAAATCATCAACTATGGAAAATTAAAGTACGAGTTGCAAAAGAAGAAATCAGAAGCGAAGAAGAAGCAGAAGGTTGTTGAGGTAAAAGAAGTCAAGTTGACTCCGTCTATCGGCGAGCATGATTATCAAGTCAAAATGAACAATATTAAAAGATTCATCGGTGACGGAAACAAGGTAAAGATTACTTTAAGATTTCGTGGGCGTGAAATTTCTCATAAAGAGATCGGAGAGAATCTGCTTAACAGAGTTTTGGCGGACACTCGGGAAATTGCAAAGTGTGACGGCAAACCGCAATTGGAAGGTCGTCAGATGATGATGATAATGTCTCCTGTGGTTGTAAAATGAGTCAAATTTTTAAGTGTATCATCGGAAATTTCAAAATAAACGATGCTTTTTGTGCTATAGATTTTTTGGATGATGAAGCGATTTTGTCGGCGTCTTGTGTTCAAAGATTCGATTCTTGGGTTATTGAAATTCTAAGTTCGAAAAAATTTGAGACTAAAGAAGTTCATCAAATGTTGTCCAAATTTGAGTTTTCGGTTATGGAAAACAAGCCGTTGAAAGAAGAAAATTGGCTTGAAAAATGCTTTGCGAATTTTAAACCAATTGATGTCGGTGGATTTCATATTTATGGACCGCATCTTCGTGATGCAAGTCATCCTGCGGACAAAATGCTGATAGAAATTGCGGCAGCAACTGCTTTTGGAACGGGAGAGCATGCGACGACGAATCGTTGTTTGGTGGCTTGCGAAACCTTTTTTGATCCAGAGAAGCACAAGAAGTTGTTAGATATTGGTTGTGGTTCTTGTATTTTGAGTATTGCTCTTGCGAGATTGGGCGCAAAAAATATTGTTGCTTGTGATAATGATCCTGAAGCGGTGCGAGTATCGAGAGAAAATACTGTAATTAACAAGGTTGCGTCTCGTGTGAAGGTTTTTCAGAATGAAGCATGCGAGTTTTCAGAAAATAAATACGATTTCATTGTTGCAAATATTTTGGCGGAACCTTTAATCTCTATGAGCGATCACATCGTAAAATCACTAGCAGACGGAGGGATTTTGGTGCTATCTGGATTTACTTCCGACGATGATTCTGTTGAAAAAAGATTCACTTCGTTAGGGCTGAAAATCAAGTATAAATATAATTACGACGGCTGGACTACTTTAGTCTTGGAATGAACTCGCAAAATTTGTGAGTTTCTAAGAAATTTTCAAACGGATTTGTGTGTATTTCTGACCATAAGTTTTTTGACCGTTCGAAAAACAAAAAAAGCGGAAGATTTCTCTTCCACTTGATAAAAAACTACGAAAAATTATTGATTACTTTTTGATAGTGTAAACAGCCATTGCTCTCAAAGTAATAGCACCTTTGTTGATTAACTTTGTAGTGGTATCATAGATGTTGTTTTCACCTTGTTTGTGGTTTACACTTACACTTTTGTTTGTTCTGAATCTGTACTCAGCTTCTAAGCGAGTTCTGAAATTCTTTCCGCAGAGTTTTTCCCCACCTAGCGCAATGATTGGAGACCATTTTGCATTTTTGATTTTAGCTACATCTATGTTGCCAATAAAGCCAGGAATGGTGGTGTATTGAGCCTTCGAGTAAGCAGCACCGGCTTTTAAGAAAACCATGCCTTTTGTAGCTGGGTGTACATAACCTAACTTTAACGCTACAGAAGGAATCAATCCATTAACTTTTACGCGGTTGGCGCTGTTGGTTCCAAAGTATTCGGTACTCTGAGCTGCATCCAATCCTGCTTCCAAACCTAAGTAAGCTTTTTCTTTTACTCTTTTTCCGAAACCAGCTGCTACAGTACCTGCCAATCTCATGCTGTTGTCAACCTGATTTGTTTTTGTCGAGTCTGTCGTCGAGTCTACACTTCGTTCGGTCTTTACTCCCTGGTCGATTGCTGCAACACCGAGACCGAAATAGAAACCGTCGTATCCGCAGCAACTGTCTGTAGCTACCGATGTATCTACTGATTCCGCATTAGCTCCGAAAGTTAAAGCTGCGGCAAAAACTGAAAATGCAATCTTTTTCATACTTCTTTCTCCTCTGTTAAATAAAAAACATTTCCATTGTCGAAATCGTTCCGACGTATCAATTTATAATCCGATTTATAAATA
>JAZLGP010000049.1:0-5703 GCA_045616365.1 Alphaproteobacteria bacterium
TTTTGGACCTTGGTTTTCGTTTCATGAGGTCCTTGTAGCCATGCTTCTTGTTTTTTTTGAAATCTAGTTTTTTCTTCTTATTGTTTTAACTCTTCGTAACCCATTGTTGAGCTTTTCTTTCAGGTCTTCTTTGTCCATAAAAGGGGATGGGCTATTATGTCGGGACACCAAGTTCATCACCGTATTCTTTTTTCAACGCATCCTGTTGCTCTTGTAAGGTGTTCAGAGTTTTTTTCTGTTCGTCCAATGTTGTCTTTACTCTTTCTAGTTTTTCTTGAGCGGATTTAAGTTGATTCTGAGCCGTGTCTTTGTTTTTGGCTTTGGCTGTTTCAAATTTTTGTTTTTTCTTTTTGACACTGTCTTCGGCTTTTTCGATATCCGATTGTATGGATTTTATTTTCTTGTTAATTCTATTTATTTTTTTCGTCAGATCATCATACGCTTTTTTCGCTTTTTTTACGTCCGACTTATGGTGTTGTCCAGGAGAAACTTCTTTCTGTTCGGTTTTTTCGTCTGATTCACTATTTGTTTGTTCGGTTTTTTTATCTGATTCACTATTTGTTTGTGTTGATTGATTTTTTGATTTTGTGAAAAGATTCTTTATTTTGGAGCCTATGGATGAACTTGTTTTTGTTGAATCTGTTTCATCATTTTTCTTTGCATCTTTTTTGGCTTTTAGTGCTTTTATTCCTTTGTATGCAGCATATGCGCCTCCTGCAACAGCGCCTGCAATGGTAACTCCTGCGGCAACCTTAGCGGCGGTTTTGGCAACTGTTTTTAACTTGTTGCCTGTTGAAGACGAAGTTGCGGTGGCTGGGGTTAAAACTTCTTGAGCAGCAGATTGAGCTTCCTCAAAAGATATCGCTGGAATCAGGGTATTTGTTTGAGGGTCTATTTTGTATCCGAAAGGAGCATTAGTGTCTTTTAATGAGCTTAAAAGTACGAGTTCTCCATTAGAGTTTAATACTATAGCATTAGCATATTCTTCTGCAACAGCTTTGGATTCTGTAAGAGATGTTGCTGGGACTAGGTTGCCTGAGGAATCTTTTTTGTATCCATAAGGAGCGAAAGTATCTGTATATGAAGTGAGGTGTACCAGTTCTCCTTTAGAGTTTACTACAACCGTATCATATTGTTTAGCGGCGGATTTTGCTTCCTCAAGAGATGTCGCTGGGGTTAATGTACTGGTTAAAAGATCCTTTTTATATCCGAAAGGGGCATTTGCGTCGTTTAATAAACTGAGACGTATGAGTTCTCCGTTTGCGTTTAATACCATTGTATTATATTGTTCGGTAGTAGTCTTGGCTTCCTCAAGAGATATCGCTGGAATCAGGGTATTTGTTTGAGGATCTATTTTGTATCCGTAAGGGGCGTTGGCGTCGTTTAATAGACTGAGACGTGTGAGTTCTCCGTTTGCGTTCAATACCATTGTACTGTACTGTTCAGCAGCAAACTTTGCTTCCTCAAGAGATGTCGCAGGTACTAATGTTCCTGTCGAAGGATTTACTTTATATCCATAAAGAGCGAAGCTATCTTTTAATGAACTAAGATTCACGAGATCTCCCTTGACGTTTAACACTGTTGATTTATCAAATTCATCAGCAATAGCCTTAGCTTCCTCAAGAGATGTTGCAGGTACTAATGTACCTGTCGAAGGATCTATTTTATATCCGTAAGTAGCAGAAGAGTCATTTAAGGAACTGAGAATTACAAGTTCTCCTTTGGAGTTCAATACCATTGGATCAGAGTCTGAATTTATTTTGTTTTTCTTTAGTGCCTTTATTGCCGCAATAGTTCCAGTGAGAGCAGTGCCTCCAGCAATGGCGCCTAATGCAAATTTTCCAATAGTTGCTAATTTGCTGTTGCCACTTGTTGCGGCCATATTTGCAAGGTTGTTGAGAGTTGATCCGGAAGTCTGTGGAGCAGCTGTGGTGCCAAGACGATTCATTTGATTGGTTAAATTTGATCCAATTAAATTGTTTTGTTGCGCAATACTGTTTGTTCCAGTAGTGAGAGCTAAACTTGTTCCTAGGGTAGCACTTGTACCGAGAGTAGCGGCTGTACTCAAATTAAGTCCTTGCGGTTGAGTAGGACTATTCGTTCCGCTAGCAGCGACCATACTTAAATTAAGTCCTTGCGGTTGTGCAGGACTATTAGTTCCGCTAGCAGCGACCGTACTTAAATTAAGTCCTTGCGGTTGAGTAGGACTATTAGTTCCGCTGGCTATGGTATTGTCAATAGTTGATGGCAAAGTCTGTTGAGTGACAGCCAGAGCTTCTTGTTCGGAAGAAGCAGGGATGAAAGCACCTGTTTTTGGATCTTTTTTATATCCATAAGGAGTAGTCGTACCAGACATCGAACTGAGAGGAACCAATTGACCTGAGGCATTTAATACCATTGGTGCGGAAAGAGATGTCATTCCGTTAAGGTTTCCCATTGGATTATTTAAACCCATCATGCCGTACGGTGTATTGATTCCTGATAGTGGTGGTATTGGACCAACAGGGTTTGTCTGTTCATTAACTTTAGAATCTTTAGATAACATTGTAGTAAGTGCAGCTGATGCGAGACTTCCGAGAACTCCTCCGTTTTTCCCTCCGAACAGCTCATTTTCTGAGTTAGATGCTCGATTTCTTTCGTATTTGTCTATTCCATCTCTATACATTTCGTCAACAAGATCTATAGCAGAATCTCTTCTTGATCTTGTTCTGTATTCTGTGCCATAACCTGAGCCATATTTATATCCGTTTGAATAGCCTTCTTCTCCAATAAATTTCCCATTTGCGGCATCATTTGTTAAGTCTTTTGAGCAAGTTTTGCAGATCCCCATGCTTTTGTCTTTATCCAGCATAATAACCATTGTTCTCCTCTGGCATCTGATGCACATGCCGATGTTTTGTAGATTTAGTTGAATAAATTTTGTTTCATCGATTACTCCAAGATCTCTCAAGTATCTGATAACTTCTTCTGTGACTTCATCGTCTGACATATTCCTTGTATGACTATTGTTGTTATAGAACGCATCTCCTTGATGGGCGAAAACGTCGTTTTCCATATACTGATCCGAATAATATTGCTGGTTTTGTGGATAAAAATTTCCGTTATTCATATTTTCATTTGGATACATACGGTTATTCGACGGGTTATACATTTGATTCGGAGGATAAAAACCGCCGTTGTTCATATTTCCGTTTGGATACATATTGTTAGTTGATGGATTATACATCGGATTTTGTTCATCGGAATTTTCTCTGGTCAAATTTTGTAAAAATGATTCAAGAAAAGATGGATCCGAATTATTTGTATAGTTGGTTGGCATAGCCTGGTTTTGCAAATTCATAGGCATCATTGTTGGTATTGCTACCGGACTCATTTGTATCGCTGTATTAGTTACAAATGGAAAAGTTCCCAAAGGTTGAGTTATAAGTGGTTGTTGAGTATTTATTTGGTTTTTATTTTCTGCATTTTCTTCCTCGGTTTTTTCCTCGATTTCGTTATTCATTGTTGCAATAGGGGTTTGCTGTAAATTATTTAAAGCCGTAGGATTTTGTTGCTGAATTTGTACAGTTGGTTGAGGATTCAATGGTATATTCGGGATTTGAGTGTTTATCGATTGATTTATAAGAGGTTGAGTATTTAACGCAGGCATTGATATTATGTTTTGTGAGGCAACTGATTCAGTGTTGATATTCTCTTCATCTTCGATATCATTTTCATCATCGTCTTCATTGTTGGCCAAAAATTGTGATAAATTAATATTAAACTTTATGTCTTTTGTTTTTTTTCTGTTATTTCTTCCATTTTGATCAGTATAGGAGGAGAGTTGCGATTTTTTTCGAGAGTTTGTGTTTATTGATGAATTTCTAAAGTCTCTTCTTCCGTCATATGATTGATCATCACTCGGATCATCATAGTATTTATCTGAGTTTCTGGAGTTTCTCCTTCCGTTATATGATTGATCATCATAGTATTCATCTAAGTTTCTAGAGTTTCTCCTTCTGTTATATGATTGATTTTCACTTCTTAGATCATTTTCGTAATCGGAATTGTCGTAAAGGGTATCAGATAAATCTCGAAAGTTTTTTCTTCTATTGATTTTGTTTTTATTTGTATTGCTTTTAAGATTATTTGAAAATTTAGATAAATCGATGTTGAATTTTATATCAATATTTTTTTTCGTTTTTTTGCGATTGGCCTGGCTATCTTGTTTTAAATTCGGGTTTTTGTTGTCGAAATGTTCTTTTTCAGAGGAGTCTTTTTCATTATCAATATTTTTTTCGTTTCTTTTGGTATCAGAACCTTCGTTGTTTTGAAAATTTGTACCTTCATGAAGATCTGAAACATTTTCTTCTTTATAAAAAGTGCCTCTTTCGTCATCAGTATTATTTTTGTTTGTGTTTAAATTTTGGTGACTGCTGTTTGTTTTTTTATCACCAGATTCGAAAAGCCTGATTTTTACAATTTCTTTATCAAGGGGCGATTTTAAGGACTTATCGCTGTTGTTTTCGTTATTTTTATCTGTTTCACTATTAGGTTCTGGATATTTAGTATTAATGAATTCATTGTTATTATCAGCTTGGGCAGATTCTTTGTTGTCTGTTGTCTTTTTTTTAGATTTTCGGAAGCCCCAAAGAAAGTTTCTCCAACTATTTGTCGGTTTTTTATTGGCAGATGAGTTTTTATCTGATGTTGAATTTTTGATATTTTCTTCATCTGTATTAGTCATAGCAATAGCGTTGTCGCCCAATGCAACGAAACAACATAACAAATACATTAACAACCGAATTTCGTTCATAATTCAACCAATTCTACAGCGACATTATTTCATATGTTTATTTAATTTTAGTTAATATTGCGATATCTTTGTAAATAGAGGATTTTTTGGTTTTATTTTCACAAAAAAATCAGATAAATGATTGACTTTTTCTTAATATCTATTACCCTTTAATGGGTTATATGAAAAAGGTATGTTTAATGAGCAAGCGTATTGCTGCAAAGCATAAAATTGATAGAAGGCTCGGGGTGAATTTGTGGGGAGTTTCCAAAAGCCCTGTAAATGAGAGAAATTACGCTCCTGGGCAGCATGGAAACAACAAAAAGAGGCCTACGGACTACGGAATTCAGTTGTTGGCTAAGCAGAAATTAAAGGGATATTATGGAAATCTTACGGAGCGTCAGTTTAGACGTGTATACCAGAAAGCATCCCAGATGAAAGGTGATACTAGCCAGAATATTATTGCTCTGCTGGAACGTAGATTGGATGCGGTTGTTTATCGTATGAAGTTTGCAAGCACGGTTTTTGCCGCGCGTCAGCTGATAAATCACTGCCATGTCGTTGTAAATGGTAAGATTGTGAACGTAGCTTCGTATCTTGTGAGCGAAGGTGATGTTATTGAGATCAGAGAAAAGTCAAAGCAGAATGTTGTAATTTTGGAAGCGACTCAGTCTGCAGAGCGAGATGTTCCGACTTACATTGACGTTGATTTGAAAGCGTTAAGAGGGACTTTTGTGAATATTCCGAAGTTAGAGGATGTTCCTTATCCTGTCGTTATGGAACCAAATATTGTTATCGAGTACTATTCAAGATAATTTGTTTTTTGAGGAAGGATCCCTTCCTCTTTTTTTGCCGAAATAGCTCAGTTGGTAGAGCAACTGATTCGTAATCAGTAGGTCGGAGGTTCGACTCCTCTTTTCGGCACCATC
>JAZLGP010000050.1:0-36463 GCA_045616365.1 Alphaproteobacteria bacterium
TAGAGATAAAATATAATTCGAGTGCTGGACATGTTTTTCTAATTTAAAATTTTTTCAAATGTCTCACCTCTCGATTTAAGCGAATAGTTCAATCCCCTTTGGAGTATACTTGATGGAAGGAAGATTAAAAGAATTGCATATTAATAATAATCCGCTCACGAAAACCCCTGATTTCCTGTGGACGATAAATTCTTTGAAAGAGCCAAAAACAAACGGGAAATTAGCAAAAGATTTTCTGAAAAATGCATAAACCTCTTTAGATAATAAGGTGTTAGAGAAAAACACAGTCGATCTCTCTCTAGCTGGCAAAAACAAAATGGATGACAAAAAATTGCCAAAACCAACTGATCCGTACACTGCTTATCTGAAGGAAAACCAAAACCACAAAGCCCGAAACTTCGGGCTTTTCTTCTATACTAATGATAAAGTTTTCGGTTGGTAATTACTTTCTAACCCAGCCACCTCCGAGAGCTTTACAAAGATCGACGACCGCGTTTAACTGATTTTGTAACGCTGTAGTGAGATCCATTTCACAGGAAAGTAAACCTCTTTCAACATCTAACAAATCGATTAATCCGATTAATCCTGCGTTTTTCTGTTTCTTTGCGATATCATAGCTTCGTTTTAAGGCATTGACCTGACGAGTCCTTGACAAAACAATTTCACGACTTTTCCTGTTAGAAACCAACGCATCAAGCGCTTCTTTGAAAGCAACTTGCACCGTTTTCTCATAAGAAGCCAAAGCTGCACGATAATTTGCTTGAGCTGCATCACTCATGGATGATAACTTTCCACCCGTAAATATCGGCAAATTAATTCCGCCACTAAAACTCCACATATCGCTTCCTGTGCTGAATAATTTACCTAATGTCTTGCTCTCCACTCCCAGCGCACCTGTCAGGGAAATCGACGGGAAGAAAGCCGCTTTCGCCTCCCCTATCTTTGCATTCGCAGCAATCAACATGCCTTCAGCCTGCAACAAATCAGGACGACGACTTAAAATATCAGATGGAATACCTTTCGGAACTTTATTTAGAATTCTCAATCGTTCAATCGCTTGATCTGGAGACGTCTTGCGATCCATAAATAATCTCGGACTACATCCAAGTAACACACTCATCGAAGTCTCTGCCTTCGACAAAGACTCTTCCAAACTGATTACAGTAGTTTTAACCGACGCCATTTCAGACTCGATACGCAAGTAATCCAACTCGGTACAATACCCACTGCGGAACCGACTCTTATAAACGTTATACGTCTGCTTACGACTTGCTAAAGTTCTACGTGCAATCGCCAATTTTGCATCCAAAGCACGAATCAAAAAGTAATTCTTCGCTACCTGAGATGTAATCGACAACAATATCGCATCTTTTGCCGCTCGAGTCGCTAACAATTGAGCACGTGCCGCTTCGTTTGCTCTTCTGTATTTTCCGAAGAAATCCAACTCATAAGACATTCCGACTGCACCAAGATAATCCGTAGAATTTCTCTTTGCAGTCAGCCCTGGTATGTAATTCTTTCCTTTTGAAGATATATAAGCTTTAGTACCTTCGCCCGATGCAGCTATTTGAGGCAACAAATCACCTTGAGCAATTCCTGCTGCAGCCATTGCGGCATCGATATTCGCAATAGCCATTTTCAAATCCGCATTATGCTTCAATGCCTGCTCTTCCAACTTGTTAAGAGTCTTAATATTGAACACAGTCCACCACTGCCGACTCTTAAAAATAGACATTTCTTCGTGATCACTTAGCTTCGGCATATCCAGATTAGGCGGTTCGTAATCAGGTCCGACCTCGCACCCAGCCAACATCATTGCTGAGACAGTTAATAATAGTTTACGCATTTTTCCTTCCTCCTCTAACACGCTCGCTCATTTTCGTCACTAGCACGAAAAACAAAGGAACAAACATCGGTGCTAAAATAGTTGCACCTAGCATTCCTCCGATAACACTTGTTCCAATAGCATGACGGCTTGCACTTCCCGCTCCGCTACTAATAGCCAGCGGAACACATCCCAAAATGAAAGCAAATGACGTCATAATAATCGGTCTAAATCTTAACCTCGCGGCCTTTATTGCGGAATCAAATAAATTCATTCCCTGTCTTTTGAACATGACTGCGAATTCGACAATCAAAATTGCATTTTTCGCAGATAATCCAACTAAAGTAATCAAAGCCACTTGGAAATATATGTCATTACTCAGTCCTCGTAAATACACTGATAAAATAGCTCCAAACATAGCAAAAGGAACCGCTAACAAAACAGATATTGGCAAAGTCCATCGCTCATAAAGCGCCGCCAAAATTAAGAAGACTATCACAATTCCCAACAGCAAAGCATCATAAGATGACCCACCGTTCTCTTTTTCCTGATAAGCCGATCCAGTCCAAGAGAATGAGTATTCAGAACCGCCAACTTCACGAGCAACTTCTTCCATAGCCTGAATGGCTTGTCCTGAAGAATATCCAGGAGCAGGCGTTGCCATAATTTTTGCAGCAAAGAACATATTATAACGCTCAATCATTGTCGGACCAACAGTCGGAATGAACTTCACAAAAGCTGACAAAGGAATCATTGCTCCCGTATTTGATTTTACGTAAGAATCATTTAACTGATCTGGATATGCACGATATTTATCTTCGGCCTGAACCATAACCTTAAATCCACGACCTGCCTTAGAAAAATCATTAACATAAAATGTATTAAATGTCGTTCCGATTGTCGTGTAGATATCGTTCACAGAAACTCCCAATGACATCGCCTTCAACTCATCAACAATCATTTTCAACTGCGGAGTACTTGCATTAAATGTCGTCTGAACACTTGTCAATTCCGGACGCTTAGACGCTGCAGCGACAAACTCTCTTGCTTTTTCCTCAAGAGCCTTACTGTCTGTATCTCCTATTTTCTGAAGATATCCTTCAACACCTCCGGTCATACTCATACCTACAATCGCAGGCAATCCGAAAGAGAAAACAGAACCGCCTCGAACCAGCTGATATCCCATACCCATAACTTTTCTTGTTACAGCCGAAACAGATTGATCCGCTCTAGTACGAGTACTCCAATCGTTCAACATCGAAAACAAAGTACCAGAACTAGTAGAAGCCGAGCCACTCAAGATATCGTATCCTGCAGCGTACAAACAATCTTTAACATTAGGATCAGAAGCTATTGCCTTCGCCATCGTTCTGGATGCCACCTCCGTCGTTTTGATTGTCGAAGCAGGATCCATCATAACTGCTGTTATAAAAGTCCCCTGATCCTCATCCGGAACTAATCCTCCTGGTGTAAACTTAAACAAAAGCGCCGTCGCAACAATAACAGAGCCAATCGTCAAACAAGAAGATTTAGCATGCTTAGTGAAAAATGAAACCGTCGCCACATATTTATCAGTAAGCCTCGCAAAGGCATCATCAAACCATCCGAAAAATTTGTTTTCTTTAAACTTTGAACCTTTTTTTCCTTCCTTTTTATTTTCTAGAAAAATAACACATAAAGCAGGAGTCAACGTTAAAGCACAAATACCTGAAATTACAACAGAAACCGCAATCGTAATCGCAAACTGCTTATACATAGTCCCCGCCAATCCTCCCATAAATCCAACAGGAACGAACACAGAACAAAGGACTAAAACGATCGCAATAAGAGCACCTGTTACCTCATCCATCGCTTTGATCGTAGCGTCTCTGACAGACAACCCTTCTGTCGTCATAATACGCTCGACGTTTTCAATGACAACAATAGCGTCATCAACAACGATTCCGATAGCCAAAACCAATCCGAACAAAGTTAAAGTATTAATAGAGAACCCTGCCACCAACATTCCCGCAAAAGCACCAATAATAGAAACTGGCACAGCCAAACATGGAATCAAAGTAGCTCTGAATCTCTTCAAAAACACGAAAATAACGAAAACAACCAACAACACTGCCTCAAAAAGCGTATTAGAAACTTCCGAAATCGAATTTTTTACGAATCCTGTCGTATCTACAATCGTCTTGTATGTAATACCCTCTGGAAAACTCTTTTCTAACTCGCTCATTTTTTTCGCAATTCTTTCCGCAGTTGCCAAAGCATTCGCTCCTGGCGCTAACGAAATCATAATCGGAGTTGCATCGAATCCATCAACTGTTTTAGCAACGGAGTCATAACTCTGCGCACCCAACTGAATTTTTGCTATATCCTTCAAACGTAAAGTTCTTCCGTCAGGTAAAGCTCTTATTATGATATCCTCAAATTGCTTTTCGGTAGTATATCTTCCTTCGGCAGTTATCAAGTAATTCCTATCAACTTTCAAAGACATAGGTTCTTTTCCGACAGCCCCCGCCGCCCTTTGAGCATTCTGCAACTGAATTGCTGCCACAACCTCTGAAGCACTTAAGTTTAACTTGGATAGTTTATCAGGTTGCAACCAAATTCTCATACAATAGGTGTTTCCTGCCATTGCATTCGCTTCACCGACACCTTCGATTCTCTTCAATTCATCGACAATATTCAGCAATACATAGTTCCCGACATAGGTGTTACTGTATCTGCCGTTATTACAGAAAAAAGCCATCACCTGAAGAATAGACGGACTTCTTTTCAAAACAGTTACACCATATTTTCTGCACTCTTCAGGAAGAGTCGTTGTCGCTTGTTGCACTCGGTTATTAACATTAACCATTGCCATATCAGGATCAGTACCGACCTTAAAATATACATTAATACTCGACTCACCATTGTTTCCGGAAGAAGTCGAGTTCATGTAAATCATACCGTCAACACCGTTAATCTTTTCCTCAATCGGTGAAACAACGGTTTCCGCCTGAGTTTCAGCACTCGCACCAGGATACTGAGCTCTGACCATAATCGTAGGCGGAGTTAAATTCGGATATTGCTCAACCGGCAGGTTATTCATAGACACAAAACCGGCTAAAACTATTATCAAAGAAACTACCGTCGCAAAAATCGGACGATCAATAAAGAAACGAGAGATCATTTACGCCTCCGCAGATTTGGATTCATTAAACATTGGAGTAACAGGCTGTCCTGGACGCGCTTTTATAATTCCCTCATAGATCACTGATTCATTTTCCTGCAATCCACTGCTTATCACTGCATCATTTCCGATAACCTCAGCATTGACAGGACGAACCTCAACTGTTTTGTCTTCTTTTACAACATAAACCATAAAACCAGCCTGAGTTGAAATCAAAGCAGTCGCAGGAACTACTAATGCATCCTTATATTCGTGTCCAACAATACGAACTCTAACAAATTGTCCTGGAAGAAGCATCCTTTGAGCGGCATTGCTTGGAATCTCAGCCTTTGCCGAAATGCTCGAGGTTTGATTGTCCTCACTGCTATCGACAAAAATGATCTTTCCTTCTTGAGGATAAACCGTTCCATCAGACATAATTACCTGAACTTTCACATCATCCATTTTTGCTAAATGAACTGTTCCATTGTGATATCCTTTTGCTATATTGCTCCAAGTTGCACCTGAAATTGAAAACTTTGCATGCAACGGACAAATTTGAACCATAGAAGTTAATAGGCTGCTTTCACCATTTGGAGATATCAAGTTTCCGACTGATTGTTCTTCTCTCCGAACAATTCCCGAAATAGGAGCTTTTACCTCGGTGTATCCCAGATTAATTTCTGCTTCGTGCAGTGCGCCTTCAGCTACCTTCATGTTTGCCTGAGCTCTTTCGTAAGCAGAAAGCGAATCGTCATACTCCTTCTGGCTGACCGCCTTTGCTTTTTGTAATTTTTCCATACGTTTGTAGTCACGAGTAGTTCGACGCAGTTCCGACTCCGCTTGAGCCAAATTTCCTTGAGCTCGAGTTAAAGCAGCACGATAAGGAGCTTCATCTATTTCGAACAATTTCGATCCCTGATGAACAAATTCACCTTCCTTATAATTTCTGGATTTCAAAATCCCACCAACCTGAGCTCTCACCTGAATTTCGAGCGATCCCGTAATCTTTGCCGGCACCTCAATATCTAAAGGAATATTTTGTTTTGAAACTTTCGACACCCCAACAACAGGAGCCGCCATTCGAACAGGCTTTTTCTCTTCACACCCACTCCAAAATAAAAGAACTCCAGCAAATCCAACTAAACAAATACACCTTTTCATCGCCTCTTACTCTCCATACACTACAATAAATGATTGATTTTCTCGCACCATTATTTAAAAGTCAATTAAGAATTAGTTAACGTTATGAAATTCGTAACAAAATACAGTTAATACATTCTGATTTTTTATGTTTTTTTAACTTTTTTCTGCAACAATATATTTGTGTGGGTTTGCAAGGAGAAAGCTTAATGAACTTCATCAAAAAGTTCGCCAAAGAAATTTTTGAAACCATTAATTTCGAAAAACGCCTCGTAACCGCACTTTGCATAGAAAATCCTTCAAGCAAAAAACGCAGCAAGCTGTCGAATTCTCGAGGATCCGTCCTTATTGAATTCGCAGTTTGCATGCCTGTATTGATTATTTAGCAGATCCAAAATTCAAAAAGAATGGATGGTTATGGTTCTCTCACTCCGTAATCATTTTCTCTCCCAAAACTGGATTATTTGACCTAGAAAATCCTCCATCATAAAGAAAATTTCCTTTTTCAACACACTTCAGTCGCTATATTCTCCCTTTATTTCTTCCTCAATTAATAATACTCTGTTAATAACAGTTAATGAGAGTATTTATCATGGAATTAAAAGGAACGAAAACTGAAAAGAATCTTTGGACTGCCTTCGCCGGAGAGTCTCAAGCACGAAACAAGTATACATACTTTGCATCACAAGCGAAAAAGGACGGGTATGTTCAGATCAGCAAAATTTTCGAAGAAACTGCCGGAAACGAAAAAGAACATGCAAAAATCTGGTTTAAATTACTGAACGGCGGAAAAATTTCCGACACCGCCAGCAATTTGAAAGCCGCTGCTGAAGGAGAAAATTACGAGTGGACTGAAATGTACGAAGATTTCGCGAAAGATGCTGATTCTGAAGGATTTTCCGACATCGCAAAACTCTTTCGTCTGGTCGGAGAAATTGAAAAAAAGCACGAAGCGCGCTACCGCAAACTTCTGGAGAATATCCAAAACGATTCCGTCTTTAAAAAAGAGGAAAAAATATTCTGGATTTGCACAAATTGCGGACATGTCTACGAAGGAACAGAACCTCCCGAATTATGCCCTGTTTGCAACCATCCAAAATCTTATTTTGAACAAAAAGCCGAAAATTACTGATTTTCTCAATTCTCTAAAAAATTTGAGCCTCATCCTATACAAATGAGGCCCAGTTGATATGTTATTAAAATAGCTGTTATGGAACTACCTTAGAAAATAACAATACTAACTTCGTCAGCATATTCAATCGGTTTTGTTTTACCACGACGTCTTCTGTATTTACCAAAACTTTATCGAAGAAAGCCGAAATACTTTCTTCCACACCAATGCAAGCTTCAACTTCTTTCTCGAATCTCGCACAAATATCAGTCTCCTGGTGCTCGATCTCCAAAAACTTAGTTTCCAGCTTGTTGATTTCATCAAATAACGCCATTTCCTCTTTCTCGGACAAAAGCAACTTGCTAACCTCAATCGAAGTATTTTCTCCAATGATATTCTTAGCCCTTTTATAGCCAGACATCAGTTTTTCGCCCTTTGACGTTTTCACAATTTCATTGAGAATTGCTGATTTTTGACAAATCAAAAGCACATCGCGACTGCTGTTAATCAAAGACAACACAATGTCGTGATCAATACCGCTATCCTTCAGCAACACCTTAAATCTTTCCATGATAAAACAAATAACACGTTCTAATGTATTCGGATTAAGATCACTTCCCGGCAATTGCTCGAATGCCTTTCTGATCAACGCCTCAAGATCAACCTTGACATCATATTTTTTGATTATTTTCAAAATACTGATAGCCGCTCGACGCAAAGCAAACGGATCTTTCGACCCAGTAGGCTCTTTTCCTATCGCAAAGAAACTAGTAATTAACTCGATTTTATCCACCAACGAGAACAATGCGCTAATTTGCGAAGTTAACTCATCTCCTTGTAAATATTGTTCGCGGATCGCCGTACAAACTTCCGAATCTTCCCCCTGAATCCTTGCATAATGAGCACCCATGATTCCTTGAAGTTCCGTAAATTCGTAGACCATGCTTGTTGATAAATCACATTTTGCGAGAGTAGCTATACGAACCAACAAATCTTCGGTTTTTTCGTTAATGAAAGAATTTTGCAACTTCATCTCTGCCGCAGCAAATCGACACAAATTTGTTACACGCTGAATTCGATCAAAAACAGATCCCAATTTTACATTGAAAGTAATCTTTTTGAGAGAATCCAAATGACTGTCCAAAGGCTTTTGCAAATCCGTCTCAAAAAAGAAAAGAGCGTCCGCTAAACGAGCGTTAAGAACTCGCTCATTCCCGGAAATAATAGTTTTTCCGTTATCGATAGTTGAATTATTTGCAACAAAAACGAAGTACGGCGCAAGTTTTCCATCTTTATCTCGAGTTGGGAAATATCTTTGATGGACCTTCATCGGAGTAATAATAGCTTCCTCTGGCAATTTCATAAATTTGCTCGGAACTTTTCCCATCAACACAACAGGATATTCGACTAACCCGATAACCTCGTTCATCAAATCCTCAGAGACAACAACAGAAATCCCGTATTTCTTCTCAATAGATTTTATTTCATCTATCACAATCTGTCGACGTTGTTCACGATCAACCACTACGAAACTTTCTTTCAGCTTGCTGAGATAATCTTCTAAACTATGAACAGCGAAAGCCGTCGGAGATAGAAATCTGTGACCGACAGTCTGATTCGTTGATTTCAATCCGATCTCGTTAAACTCGAAATCCACAACCTTTCCACAAAACACTGCTAAAATATTTCTGATTGGACGAACAAAGTGCATTTGGTGATCTCCCCAATGCATTGACTTCTTCCAAGACAGAGACATTATGGATTTTTTTATAATATCTGCCAAACAATCTGTGGTATTTTTCGCTACATGATGAATCGCCAAAAATAAGAATGTTTTCTTATCAATTATCTTCTCAAAACAATTTTCTCGAGTCACACCATTGGCTTTCAAAAACTTCTCAATTACCTCTGCTGGAGCAGTAACTTGTGGCCCCTTCTTTTCCTCTTGAAAATCTTGAGTTTTCTCATTTAAATTCGCAGAAAAGACTATCCTTCTCGGAGAAATAAAACTCTTTACATCAGAATACGAAATTTTTTGCTTATCGAATTCCTCTGTCATTAATTTTTGAAATTCAGCAATAGCTCCCGCTTGAAATCTCGCAGGAATTTCCTCAACTAAAACTTCCAATAAAAAATTACTCATGTCTCACCTGTGCTTCACAACATGCCTTTGCCAACGCTCTCACTCTGGCAATCCTATCGACTCTTTCAGCGACGCTCAAACTTCCCCTTGCATCCAATAAATTAAACAAATGGCTCGCTTTCATACACTGATCGTAAGCTGGCAAGGCCAAACCTTGACTTGCTAATTTCTGACATTCTTTTTCGGCATCGATAAAATGCTGATTTAACTGCTCGACATCGGCACATTCAAAGGAATATTTCGAAAACTCAACTTCTTGTTGCATACAAACATCACCATATGAAATTTTTTCCGATCCTTCTTTTCCGTTCCAGTTAAGATCGTAGACATTGTCCACTGATTGCAAAAACATCGCGAGTCTTTCAAGACCATAGGTCAACTCAACCATCACCGGATTGCAACTGATACCTCCGACTTGCTGAAAATACGTGAACTGAGTGATTTCCATTCCATCACACCAGACTTCCCAACCAAGACCTGCAGCTCCAAGAGTCGGACTTTCCCAATCATCCTCGACAAAACGAATATCATGTAACTTGTAATCAATTCCGACAACTTCCAAACTTTTGAGATATATATCTTGAATATCTGCCGGAGAAGGCTTTATCACCACCTGAAATTGATGATGTTTTTGAACTCTGTTAGGATTTTCTCCGTATCGACCATCTGCCGGCCTTCTAGATGGCTGAACGTACGCTGCTTGCCAACTATCAGGACCTAAAGCCTTTAAAAATGTATTAGGACTGAAAGTTCCCGCTCCCACCTCCATATCATACGGCTGAAGTACCGCACAACCATAATCCCCCCAGTACTTGTGAAGGACAAAGATTATATCTTGAAAACTTTTCATAATAAAACACCAAATTTTACAGTCAAAATTACCATACCGCAGCATAAAAATCCAGAAAGAGTTCTTGATCACTGATTTGGAATGATCTTATCTTTTGAAAAATAATAAATACCGTTATATATTCCAATCTCAGCTAAATCTTTTGTTACATTGTGTAGTATGTATTGCATTCCACTCAAACTCGGAAGGACTATTTCAGTAACTCTGCTTCCGTTTTCAAAAGATTGAACTATTTTATTATCTGGATAAAAAAAATACTGAATAAGAGGAGTTATTCTCAAAATGCTAATGGCACTAATTCCGTATTTCATCAAAAAATCACAAATTTTTGAATCAAAAGCAACAAATTGAAACATTGCCGATATTAATACATCGACTGGGTTTATTCCTATTTTTTCTCCCAACAGAGATATCCCTTTTCTTTTTTCAACTGAAACAATCCCATATTTTACGGCATCACAATACAAATCAGATATCCAATCTTCTCCAACAACAAACTTTTTCGGATCTCTCCAAATAGGCTCATATATTTTTGCTTTTTGATATTCTTCTATCGTCATATTTTTCTCAAAAACAAGTTTTTCACCCATTCCAATAATTCGGTCATATTTTTTTTTTGAAACCCAATAAAATCCTTTCACCAATCCTAGTAATTTTAAATTTTCAAAAAACATCTCCTCAAATACGAGAAAATTCTCTGACTTCTTGAGGCATGAAAGAAATTCACCTGAATTGCTCTTTTCATAGATCGAATTATTCAAAATTTGCTGAAGAGCAACAATATCATATAACGGCATTTTGTTTTCCAACAAAAAATCCATGTATTGATTATTGTTCGGACACTGATTCATGAAAGATTTCTTCCAAGACTCGATGACTGCTTTTGTAAACAGATAAATTAAATCTATCCGCACATAATTTTCTTTTGGACGACCATTTAATTTCCGAGAATCTGAAGATTTTCCAGTTTTGTTACTCCATCGCCCCATATTATTTACAACATTCATCTCCTTTTGTGATACCAATCCGATTTCGCAAGCCCTCTTGTAAATGCTTACAGCAACAAACTCTTGATCATCTATTTTCATTGCGTCAAGCTTAAACACTATCCCAAAGAATAATAATATTGTGGCATAAAGAAACCTCATATCTTCCTCCTTTTTTCGATAATTTTAAAATCATTTTATCGGCTCTTACAATAATTTTAATAAAATTGTTTTGGCAACCTAATCTCTGAAAAACAAACCAATCTCCAACAATCTTAATTCATCAACTATATTAAAAATGCTCTTGGCACATAGTTATTCTTTTCAATTTCAAACAAATCAGATAATGCCCAAACCAACGCATCCATACGATCTGGAGATTTTTGCCCCGGCTCATATGTTGCCATTTGCATTTCCAACTCTCGAAACTGTTTCGAATGAAACACCAAATTTTTTTGATACAGCAAAACGATAGGCTGAGCTCTGCAAACCTTAGATTCTCCCGCTCTTACTTTTTTGATATTCATTGTTGAATCATTTTGTAACAAAACTTGTTCTAATAAATCCCCTCCAGCATTGGTCTCAACCACAACTTTGCAAGCACGATATCTTTTGTAAAGATCTGCAACCTTTTTCGCCCAAACACCTGGAACAGCACGCATAGTTGCATCTTCCAACACAAAAGCCCTGTCGTTGCAATCTTTACCGACAACAATTATTCCCGTCTCATCACTATTATCACCACTTGTCATCGCAGGATCGACTCCTATCACAATATTTTCCATAAAATGAGGTGGATCCTTGTAACAATTTTCGATATCACGCCATGACCACAAAGCATTCGGATTGTCTTCCACAATCTCGGCAAAAATTTCCTGAGCTTCCATTCTTGTTCCCTTTAGATATTCCAACTGTTTGAGAAAAGCCGGCGAAAGATTTTGTTCATTTTCCAGAGATGAACCTCTTACAGTAATAACATCATCGCGAGCAATCAACTCCTTTATAAAAGGAATTGGTCTTGGAGTTGTCGTTAAGATCAGCTTTGGATCATCCCCCATTCGCAAAGCAAATGACAATTGCTCAAAAGTCTCTCTCGGATAAAGAAATTTCGCAAATTCATCAACCCATGCCAAGTCGAACTGCGGACCACGTAACTGCTGATAATTTTCTGCTCCATACAGAATTGCAATAGTACCATTTTTCCAGCGAAGCTCTCTCTTAGAGGGGATATATGTCAGTCCATCCTCATCTTTCGAAATATTTTGCAAACCGCTAACCCCCTCAATCATCACTTGCTTTGCCTCCTCAATCGTATTAGAAATCAGAGCAATACGTTTATACTTACCTGACAACGCAAGTTTACGAACAGCCTCTGCTGCAGCACGTGTCTTACCAAAACCTCGACCTGCAAGCAACATCCAAATACGCCAATCTCCTTTGGGCATCAGCTGATTTTCCCTGGCTATCTGCTCCCAACTCGGAGAATCATTATCGTTTGATTGCAGATTGCTATCCTCGGGATTTAACGATGTTTTTTTTTGATTTTCATTACTCTTTAAGTTCTTCTCTATATTTGAACTATTTTCCGAAGAAAGGTCTGTCTGTTGAAAATTCGTCTGTTGCAACTCTATTTCCGAATCAAAGCGATGGATTTCTTCTTTTTGATTTTCATCTTTTTCTGAAATATCAGAAGGAATGCTTGAAAGCACCCCTTTTTCCTGTTTACTGATAACTTTATTCAACATAGAATTCACTGTCATTGACATTTTCAATAACTTAACTAAATCAGACCGTTTCAGCAGATCCGACTTTTTCATAAGAGTATCAAATAAATTTCTCATTACAGATCACCTCCGACATCAATACCAAAAATTTTCAGTATTTCTTCAAACGATGATCCCACTAATTTCAATATTTCAGGCAGACTCGCCAATATTATAACTTTATCTAAAATTTTCATTTCATATTCCTTCCTAATAACATACAACAGAGTCGTCGGAATTTATCCGTCGCTCCTGTCTTAAAATGCAAAATTGATCTCGATTATCTCTTTCGCAATTTCTTCAAAAAACATAAAAATTCCTCAAAATCTTTATAAAAAATTAACTTTTATATGACATAACTATATTTAGTAAAACATGGTGGTAATAATGAACGAAGCTAAATCGAAAAAAGTAGCCTCTAAGTCTCAGAAGAAGGATAACGATATGGAAAACACAGAAGTTGAAAAAGCATTAGAAAAAAATAACGAAGAATGGCTAAAAAGAATGCTCTTGCTTGTATTAACCATGATTGTAGCACTTTTGGGCATCGATTAAAACAACCGTTCGAATGGTGGGCGCCGTAGGACTCGAACCTACGACCCGCTGATTAAGAGTCAGCTGCTCTACCAACTGAGCTAGGCGCCCAAACCTTGCATCTTTTAACATTAAAAAATTCAGATGTCAAGCATTCTTTGTTGAAATTTTTAGATGTTTTTTAAGAATTTGTTTTTGCCGTTGTATTTGTTGTAGTTTTAGAAGTACAACGGTTTTTGATTTTATAATTGCGTCTATCAAAAATTCAGCTCTTTCCTTTTATAGTAATACCCTCATGAAAAATGAACAATATATAGAAAATAAAGCATTATGAACGCATATAACCCAAGTAGACTGTTTTCAAACATAATAATACTTAATGCCAAAAATTAAGTACTCAGAAGATTATTAAAAAAAATTGTTTTTGCTTTAATTTTTTAATAAAATTAATTGAAGAAGGATTAAGACAAATGAAAAAATACTCTCACAATGATTTTTTAAGTTTAGTTTCTATTTTTCTGATATTTGGAAGTTTCTTTTGCATTACTTACCTGACTCCGATGCAGTGCGATGATTTCTGGTATGCGCGAATCGGATTAAAGCTAGAAGATCATATCCGTCATTATTTAACTTGGTCCGGAAGAATCGTTGCCGATTATTTTGCATGCGCGATACTGCAGATTCCAAGCCATACTATAATCTCAGCTATTATCGCCCTTTTCTCCACGGGAACTTGCTATTTAATCGCAAAAATTCCGTCGGTTATAAATCCGAGCACAAAAATTTACTGGTGGAAATTTATTGTTATTGCAACTCTATATTGGGTTGCCAATCCACAAATAGAAGAGACTACATTCTGGGTAGTTGGAGCATGTAATTATATTATTACATCATTTTTCGTATTGTTATTTCTATATTTTCTCCTGAAAAATCGTTTTTCATGGTGGATGATCATTCTTTCCATAATCGCGGGATGTTCTAACGAAAACACTTGCCTAGCTATAATTTATACAATGTCCGTTTTGCTTCTAATTTCACGTTCCGAAAAGATAAATTCTGCCTCCGTCGATATTGATCTAAACAAAAAATTCTTCCTGATCTGCTTTGCTTTGTTCATTATTGGAGCCTTGATTTTATTGCTAGCCCCCGGAAATTTCGAAAGAATTCAAAGTGAAACTTATCGAAAATGGTGCGAACTATCTCTTACCGAAAAATTTTTCGAATTTATTGATCGCTCTCAGCAAAATCTTCCTCGAACAGGTGAAGCTTGGAAAGTTTTCGCTTCATTTTTGATAATGGCAACAATTTCGTGGAGAAAAAATCGAAAAGAAATTGTAATTTCATTAGAGAGAAACAAAAGAGAATTGGCGTGGTCATTGCTATTCTTTTCAACCGCTTTAGTGTCTCATTTCGTGATGATATCTTCTCCCTACTTTCCCGATCGATCACTAAATCCGACGTTATGCTTTCTCTTACTTTCATCTTCTTTTCTTTTAGATCCTGAAATATTTCAACCAAAAATTTTGAAACTAATTTTCACTGCAATCGTAGTCTGGATACTATGGTTATTTGTTAAGTTTTTCGCAATACTATACACGGGTCATCAATCAATAATGGTTCAAGATGCTATTCGTATCGATCATATAAAGTACATGATAGAAAAAAAAGGGGATCATCATATCACCGTCGACATTCCTCAACACTACATAAGCCAAATTCTCAGAAGATATAGAATCAGTTTTATGTTCGAATTTATCCCCTATGGTATGGAAGCAACATGGAACGGAGTAAATGAACTAAATCACATTCCCGTCAAATACGATTACGCCGTCTTACGAACGGGAAAACCAATCCAAATCAACAATCGAAGTAATCTGAAAAATCTAAAATTTTATTTTCAACAAAAATCTCTCTCATCTCCGCAAAACACCATTGTTATAGAATCCCTTGAGCCAATTAATGAAGATTTGATTTTGCAATATATTAGTCAAAAAACGAAAAAAATTCAAAGAATCGAACTAGATAAAAAAGTCATCGAACTTCAGGGAAAATATTATCAAGGCCTAACCACAGAAGATGATTTTACCCCCAAAGAAATAATCTTAAAAACATCCGGCCCAAATTGATTGGTCTGAAATTTGAGTTACCAATATTTCAAATCAGATTTTGCGAATTAAGAAATATATCGAAAAAACTCAGAAATAACTTGCTCCGATCCTGTTTCTACAAACATCGCATCTTGCATTTGATGTCGAAACCAGGTCGATTGTCGTTTGGCATACTGTCTCGTTTTGATAAACATTTGTTCGATCAGATTTTCTTTCGAAATTTCATAATTTATGTATTTCTGAACTTCCGCAAACCCGATAACTCTATCCAAAGGACCTTCGTAATTTGGATATCGAGAACAAAACTCTTGAACTTCTTCAATCGCTCCGTTATCTATCATCTGAACAGCTCTTTTCTGAATATTTTCTCTCAATTTCTCCTTCGGCGGTAATAGCACCAGTGTTTTTATATTGCGGTATTTAGAACTACTGCCCTGATTCCACCAATGAGAAAGAGGTTTTCCCGTGAATGATGCAACTTCGTAAGCTCTCAAAATTCGTTGCGTATTATTTTCGTTTAGCTTATTCCCAGGATCGAGTTTTAACAGCTCCTCCATGAATTTCGTTCGCCCAATCTTCTGGAATTTTTCAAAAACCTCTTGTCGATAACTTTCTGGAATATCCGGAATTTTCGCAATTCCATGAATAACGGAATTAAGATAAAACCCCGTTCCGCCACAAAGAATCGGAAATTTTTCCTGCCGATGCAATTCATCTATTTTAAACTCAGCCAATTGCTTCCATTTCCCGACAGAACATGTCTCAAAAGGAGCATTTATTCCAAACAAATGATGAGTCACTCGACTCATTTCATCAGAACTCGGAAAAGCCGTCAGAATTTTTAATTCATTATATAGCTGAATACTGTCAGCATTTACAACCTCGCAAAAAATTCCCTTACTTCGCAAAGTTTCAGCCAATTTGATCGAAAAACCCGTCTTACCTGAAGCGGTCGGACCTGCAACAACAAATACGGGAAGAGTCCCGCCCTTCTGATTCACCGATGACCCTATTTTTTCAACTTGTTATCTCTTTGAACAGCAGACTGTTTTTTTTTCATCCCCTTGTCGTTCTTCAAGATTTTGTTTCTTTCGCATTTTACAACGACATAAGAGGATTTCTTTATCAAAGGATCTTTTACATACAGAACAACTTTATTTACAAGGTTATTTTCTTTCAGTGTAGTTATCAAAGAGGTCTTCAACTCAGACAGATTCCTGATCTCGAACTTGTTTACTTTCTTTATAAGATTTCCGACATTTATACTCAAATCCTCGAGCAGAGAAGGACCAACAAACGACACTAAAACTCCGCTTTCATGCGAAGGTATTTTGAAAATCTCTCGCAATTCTTTTGTAAGATTCGTCAGACCTAAATCCAGACCTTCTATTTTTTCGTAAGGAATATCTTTTCCACTGTTATCGTCTTCTTCCATAAAAGAAATATCTTCATCATTGTAAGCCTTAACCGTAATGCTAAGCATCCTTTTATTTCCGTCTCGCATAATCTGGATAGGAATAACCTCACCGATCGGTAAATTGTTCAAAAGATATTCTACGTTCGTATTTTCAGAAATAACTTCTTTGTTAATGGATAAAATGATGTCTCCTATTTTAATCCCTGTTAACATCGCCGGAGATTTTTCGCTGACATTCGTCACATAATATCCAACGTTACTTCCCATCAATAACTTCGCCGCCTCTTTCGACATCCTGCTAGTAGAAAGTCCTAACCAACTCCTTTGCATTTTCCCGAAAGTCTTTAACTGACTGATAACCTTCAGTAAAGTATTGGACGGTATCGCAAAATTTATACCAGTGCTACGCAACCCATCTGAAACGAAGACCGTAATCATACCGATAACCTCACCTTTATCAGAAAACAAAGGTCCTCCAGAATTTCCGTAATTAACTGCAGCATCAGTCTGAATATAAGAAACCAAATGACCATTTTCACCCAATTCGGAAATCTGTCCTGATAAATTTCTTCCTTTATACGAGATGATACCCGCCGTTACTGTTTTTCCAAGACCGAAAGGATTACCTATCGTAATTACAGGATCACTAACTTCTATTTTATCTGAATCAGCAAATTTTACCGCCGATAATTTTACATTTGGATCTTTTTCTATCTTTAACAAAGCAACGTCATAATGCTCATCTTTTCCGATAACTTTTGCGCTATACTCATTGCCATCCGAAGTTACAACTTTTATTTTGTCACTGGATTCTATAACATGCCAGTTAGTGACAATGTATCCGTCTTCATAAATTATAAATCCCGTACCATTTGAAGTTTTGTTATCTGAATTTTCACTATTTTTGTCCGCAACTATCACGTCGACCACAGTATCCATTAAACGCTGAACACCACCCTCAATTTTTACACCAAACACACCGGCATCACTGATGAAAAAACAAAGACTAAAAACAATTACGAACAGACTACGCATGATTAATTCTTTCCCTTCATTACATTAAAAAACGATCCATCTGTAGCAATAACAAATGAAGTATTGTCTGGCGCAAATGAACTTTTGTAAGTTTCAAGCGTTTGGAAAAATTCAAAAAACTTCTTATTCTTTGAAAAAGCTTCTGCGTAAATTTTATTTGCCTCAAGTTCCCCTTCCGCGATCAATGACTGCACTTTTGCATCCGCTTCAGCTATTGCGATATGATTTTCCTTATCTGCAGTAGACTTTATTATTTTGGATAACTCGACACCTTTTGCTCTTAATTCTTTTGCCTCTCTCTCTCGCTCACTGATCATTCTCTTGCAAATAGCCTCACTGTTTTGCGAAGGTAAATCTGTTTTTCTAATACGAACATCGACTACATCGATACCAAACCCTTTGACTGCTCCATTCACTTCATCACGAATTTTATTCATCGCTGAAATTCTTGTATCAGATAACAATGAAGACAAACTGACTCCACCTAACACACTACTGAGACTTCCTAGCACAACAGGATGTAATCTGTTTAAAACACCGTATTCGCTCCCTACCGCCTGATAAAATTTCAATGGGTCGGTAATTCTGTATCGCCCAAAAGCATCGACCATAATACGCCTTTTGTCTCCAAGAGTTACCTCAAGAGCAGAAAGTTCGACACTCATCAATCTTTTATCAAAAAAAGCTATTGTCTCCACAAATGGAACCTTAAAGTGAAGTCCTGGATTTTTTACGACTCTAACAGGCTCACCCAACCGAGTTACAACTGCATTTTCAACCTGACTGACTGTAAATACCCCATCAACCAGAACAAAAAAAGCCACCGCTGTCGCTAATACTACTTTTTTCATTTTAATTCTCCATCTTGTTTTTACTCAGCTCTGTAAGTGGCAAGTAAGGAATCGCCTTTAAATCACTATCGACTACGATCTTTTTTGCACCTTTATAAATGTCACTCATTGTCTCGAGATATAAGCGCTTGGTTACGATATCAGGAGATAATTTATATTGAGAATAAGCAGAAAGAAATCTCGCAACATTACCCTTAGCTTTTTCTATAATAGTCCTCTTTTGAGCTTCTCCATCATTAATCTTTTCAGCTATAAGACCTCTAGTCCTCGCTCTGGTATCTCTATCGTAGGCTTCCGCTCTGTTTTTCTCACTTTGTTGTTCGGCTTGTGCCCTTTCAACATCTCGGAAAGAATCAATCACAGACGCAGGTGGTTCAACTTTTTGCAACTCAACTCGGATAATCTCTATACCCATTTTGTATTCATCCATAATGGACTGCAAACCCTTTTTGGCTTTGTTTTGTATGTCACCACGACCTTCAGTTTGCACATAAGTGAACGGAGTTTGTCCGACAATATCTCTCATTACACTTTCAGCAACAGCTCTCACAGTAAGTTCAGGTCTTTTAGCATTAAACAGATAATCTTCTACGCCATTATCTTTGATTTTCCAAAGAACACTGAAAGAAATATTCGCCAAATTCGAGTCACCCGTAAGCATTAAACTTTCCTCTTGCTGATTTCCGCTCGAAATATCAATCTGATTTACTTTTGTAACTCTTTTTAAAATCACTCTCTCAAAAGGATAAGGTATTGCGTAACTTAATCCCGGCCCAACGGTTCTAACCCATTCCCCGAATCGCAAAACTACTCCACGTTCATCATGTTGAACCTGAAAAAATCCAGAAATAAGATACATAACTAAAAATACAGAACAAAATCCCTTTAGACCTCCATTAAACGGATCTTTACTAAAAACTTTTCCGAACTTTTTCTTAACATCCTCAACGAATTCTTGTGAAGCCTCCCCTCTCCAAGAATTATTGTCGTCACTCCAAGGATTTTTCGTGGACATAAAAACCTCCATTAGCTCAATTGTGATGATATCAAAAAGGACGATAAAAAAAAAGAAGCTCCCTGCCGAACCAAGGAGCTTCTGAAGAATGAAAATCAGAATTATTTCTTAAAATCTTCCGTTGTCCGAATAACATTGAAGTTATTCTTTTTCATTGCTCTAAACCCTTTTGAGGTCAAGCTTGTACCAAACATAAACATCTGATTATTTTTGTGTCCGTCTTTTGTTGCAGCTTTCTTGTTTGCATAAGAAGATGCAATATTTTCTTCAAACTTCACACCAAAGTATTCATTGTCATATTTAACAGAGAATACTGGATTACTTCTGCCCGGCATTCTGCTGTACTCTGCCTGAAGCTCAAGTCCTTTAATTGCTTCAGGAGTGTACGTAATAGAACCATACTTTTTCATTCTTTCCTGATCCAAGTGAGAGTAAGTCCCTTTCACAGATATTTCAGAATTCAAATCGATGCTGCAAGCAAGAGTCAATCTTCTGTCTGGAGACTGTTGATTTCTTCCTTTTGTTGGTTCATCGTAAGTCAACCCTGCAACTGCAGTTACCAAGCAACCTTTAAATGGAGATTTCGTCAAGCTAACCGAATAATCTCTGAAATTGTTGGTATTTTTCTCATGACTGTTCGCCCAATCACCTCTGAATGTAAAGCCGGGAATAAATCCACAAATTGGATCCGTGTAAACTCGAACCATCGCAGATCTTGAATTTTCAAAACCAGAAGATCCATTCTTAAACAAATTAAAATCATCTGGTGAGAAATATTTCTCCATGTAACGGTCATAATCCTCCGATTTTTCGTCAGAAATTCCAAGATCACCGTATCCTCTTCCCTTTGCACTAAGCGCAGCCTCTAAATGAATTCCGTAAGAATTTTCTGGCAAAGCATAGTATATTCCGGCTCCAGCAGCTTTCTTGCCTTTGTAGGTATCAGTAAATCCGATATTCGGAGAAATCTTTCCAAACGGAGTCATGAAAATTACGTTAAAGTCTAATCCGTAAGAATTGTTATATCCTTGAGCACCAAACGCAAAAGTTACATTTTCAATCGGAGTAAATCTATAATTTCCACTGAAACGTGGCTTGTTACGGTACCTGATTTTGTAAGGATCATCAACATCCCAGTGATGAGTAAATGCTATCGTTAAATCAAAATCATCTGTTCCTAAATCAGGCATATCATATCCGCTGAAGTAGTCTACCTTAAGAGTTTCAGATCTACTAACCTGATCCGACAACTTTATGGATACTCCTGGCAATCTTGCTTCTTCTCCTAAGTCATCCACAGTGTAGGTTCCTGGTGAAAGAATAACAACTCTCAAAATCTCATTTCCCAGACGAACCTCCGCCTTGCTCATTTTTGTAACAACAATAGGTAATCCAGGATTTATGACATTTCCGTTTCCGCCCTGACGCGCGATATTAATACCACCTCCAGAAAACGGCTGTTGGAATCCAATTGTGTTTCTGGTTGCCACATCACCAACAACAACTTGAAAATTATGAGCTCTGTCATTGTAAAGCGCTCTGGTGTAACTTCTGTAAAAATGAGCTTCATCAGTGGTTTTTTTAAAGCCTCTTTGAACCTGCTTGCTGATCCCACTAGTGTAATAATTATTAAAAAAATCTGGCAAATTTCCCGTAATCTTGCTCATTCCTTTGGCACTTTTCAAATATCCAGCGTACTTTGTCGAACGTCCGTATGAAAAATCAGCGTCAATCACGAAATTACCCAAGGCTAAAACAGGGTTAAAGCAGACCATTGAAGTATTCTTAGGTCCAAAAGGATAAGTATTATCTCCTCTGTTGTGAGATGCTTTTACATTAAGAAAACTTCCTTCAAAAAAACTCTCCTCTGAATTTTCCTGAGCTAACAATGAACTTGTCACAAAACAACCGACAACCAATAAACTTACTTTTTGAAACATACACTTTCCTTATTACAAAAAACGCACAATGTTATCACAAAAAGCGTAATTTGTGAAAAATTTTATAACATACCAATTCTTCGAAATATTTTCCTTTGCAGATTACTTTTGAAAAATGTATTTCACACTCGTAGCCAACCCAGTTGTATCATCCACTTCAGCAAGAAGTCCAGAAAAAGTTCCTTCTCCATTTGCGGGAATTAATCGCCCAGATCCGAACCCCTTTAAAAATCTTTCGATACTCACTGATTTTTGAAATCCCAACACCGAATTATAATCTCCGCACATACCGAGATCAGTCTGATAAGCTGTACCATGCTCTAAAATTCTGTAATCAGCAGTAGGTATATGAATATGTGTTCCGAATACTACCGAGACCTTTCCGTCCAAAAAATGTCCCATTGCCAGCTTTTCGGAAGACACTTCAGCGTGAAAATCTACAATAATCGCTGAAACATTAACACCCAACTGATATTTGAGAAAAAATTTCTCCATGAACACAAAAGGATTATCTCCTATCATCTGCATATCCTTTTGCCCTAACAGATGCACCACAACTATTTTATGTCCATTGTACAAAGTGTATTCTCCGATACCTCGTCCCGGAAGCTTATCCGAAGTATTCGCAGGCTTTAGCAATCGCTTATCTGAAGACAACATCGAAAAAATTTCTTTTTGATCTACCAGATGATTCCCGCCAGTAAGCACATCTGCACCGCTTTCAAAAAAACTATTTGCGATATTTGGAGTCACACCAAATCCGTGAGCTGCATTATCTACATTTACAACAATAAAATCGACTTCTTTTCTGTATTTTTCTATGTATTTCTTTGTAACATCCCTTCCAGAACGCCCAACGACATCCCCAACCATCAAAAATTTCATATCTTTATAAACCTACTTTCCTTTCTTCATAAAGAACTTCGGAGCAGAGCGCACTAATGTTTTCCGACCCAACTGATGAAGTTTAGCAGAAATATTGTTATCCACCAACGAATAATAGGATGGTAAGAAAGATATGTTTGACTTTATTTCACTGGCAGCTTTAGCAATTACAGGTGTATCACGAACTTGGAAGTTTCTAACTTTATTCCAGGTATTGTAAACCAATGAACAATAAGGTTTATAATGTTTTGCCGCTTTGGAGTGATAATATCCGACAGCATGTGTCCATGAGCTGTAAGTATTCTTTAATCCCAGAAAAAATTTCGCAGCGTAATTTACGTTCGCCCTTGGAGTAAAAGCTTCCTCTAAATTTTTAAACGCTGTACTGTGATGAAGAAGATTTACTTGCATACAGCCGACATCAATATTACGAATTCCTCGTGCCATCAATCTCTTAGTCGTAGCAATCGCCGCACTTTTTGTTGAACAGTAATATCCTCTTCCATTAGCACAAATAGTCCAAGGCCATGGCCTTTTAGATTTACCAACAGCACGTCCTGATTCCACTGTTGATATCGCCATTAACAAACGACTCGGTATTCCGTATTTTTGCTCAGCTTTAACTATTTCTCTTTCACAAAGTTCGTGTTGACCAAAATATTTGTCCTTTTCGTTTAATGTACCCGCATTGTTAGGAAGAGTTGACGCAGACAATCCTAAACTTTCCGATTTAGGAACATTTTTTTTAGGATCTGCTTGTACAGATTGTTGGGACGAAGACGTAACTGAAACCTCTTTGTTTCCAGCAGATAACAACAAATTATTGGCATCTAAAATATCAGCTTTCAATATTTCAGCAGGATCTTTTCCTGAACTAACCGCGGACTGCAGCAACGACAGTCTAGAATTATCCGCACATTGTGTCACATCTGCCCACAACCCATAAAAAATAAAAACACTACACCACAAAAACACTCTTACTGTATTGCTCAAATCTTACTCCTAACTATCCGCTCCCTGAGCAAACTCGCTGAAATAATTCAACAATGAACAATATAGAGATAATTTGTTAAATTGGCGTTAATTTACAATAAAAACTACAACGCCTCGATAGTAATATCTGAAGAAACCGCTTGTCGGATAGTGTTTCCAACGGCATTTTCCAGAGTCATCCGCGCATGAGGACAGCAAGAACACGCCCCCTGTAACCTTACTGACAACACATTGTCCCTGAAATCGACGATTTCTATATCACCACCATCTGCCTGCAAAGCCGGTCTGATATATTTATCCACAACTTCGTTAATCTTCGCTAAAACTTCCTCTGTCATCTCTGCTCCTGATCCGATTCCATTTTCTAGTATACCTGAACACTAAAAATCAATCCACCCAAAAATTTTCCCCTTCACCAAGGTTACTTGATAAATCACCCTCGACAATATATCATGCTCGTGTTGGGTATAAGGAATGAATATGGATAAAGAAAAAGCTCTTGAAGCTGCTCTCTCTCAGATAGAGAAAGCTTTTGGTAAAGGTTCGGTAATGAAGTTAGGACAGCACGGAGGTGTTATCGATATCGAATCAATATCTACCGGGTCGATTGGATTAGACATGGCTCTCGGAGTTGGCGGATTTCCAAAGGGAAGAATCATCGAAGTTTTCGGACCAGAAAGTTCGGGAAAGACAACTTTAGCTTTGCACGCAGTTGCTGAAGCTCAAAAAGTTGGAGGAAAGTGTGCTTATGTTGACGCAGAACATGCTTTAGATCCGGTATATGCTCGCAACTTAGGAGTAAAAGTTGACGAATTGATTCTGTCGCAGCCGGACACCGGGGAACAAGCCTTGGAAATTGCTGATACTTTAGTACGTTCCGGAGCAATAGATATTTTGGTTGTCGACAGTGTTGCAGCTCTTGTACCAAAAGCTGAAATTGAAGGAGATATGGGCGATTCTCACATGGGGTTGCAAGCTCGTTTAATGAGCCAGGCTTTACGTAAACTGACAGCAACAGTTGCGAAGTCAAACTGTATCATGATTTTTATCAACCAGATTCGAATGAAAATTGGTGTTTTCTTCGGCAATCCAGAAACTACTACAGGAGGGAACGCTCTGAAATTTTATTCTTCGGTTCGGTTAGATATTCGCCGAGTTGGATCATTAAAGGACAAGGATGAGGTCGTCGGAAACCAAGTTCGAGTTAAAGTCGTAAAAAACAAGGTTGCACCTCCATTTAAAGTTGTAGATTTCGATATCATCTATGGAGAAGGCATTTCAAAAACAGGCGAACTTCTCGATATGGGAGTAAAGATTGGTGCGGTCGAAAAATCTGGCGCTTGGTATTCTTTTAACGGAGAAAAAATCGGTCAAGGAAAAGAGGCTTCACGCAATTACTTAAAAACCCATCCAGAAATTGCAGAAAAAATTGAGAAAAAAATCCGCAATAATTCTGATTTGGTCTCAGAAGTTACCGAAAAAGTTACAGACGATGCCACCGTGTTGGATAATTGATAAACTGAGAAAAATATAACAATCTTTGAAAGAAATAAAGAGGGAGAATTGAGAAATTCTCTCTTTTTTCTTTAAAAATAATAAAAAAAATATTATATTGAACTCAGTTATCGTTGAGAGAAAGTTATGACTGAATTTTTTGAAGGACAATATGTTGTTTATCCTGCACATGGTGTTGGTATCATCAAAGGTATCGAATCTCAAGAGATCGCGGGAACAAAAGTTCAGGTCTTAGTTATATCATTCTCTAAGGACAAGATGGTCGTAAGATTACCAGTGAACAAGTCAATTCTCACAAAAGTTCGTAGTTTAAGTTCTAAGAATGTTATGCAAGAGGCTTTGGATTGCTTAAAGACCCCAGCAAAATCAAAAAAAATGATATGGAGCCGCCGAGCGCAAGAATACGAAAGTAAAATTAATTCCGGAGACCCTGTCTCGATAGCTCAGGTTATCAGAGATTTACACAGAACCCCGAATCAGCCGGAGCATTCTTACAGTGAAAGACAAATTTACAAGGAAGCTCTTTCCCGTTTATCGAAAGAATTTGCAATAGTTGAAGAAGTAACCGAGGACAAAGCCCTAGGCATTCTGGAAAACGCGCTGCAAGCTGCGTAAATCATTTGATCTAAATTAGAATCAAGATTGGATAGCATCTTTTCTATGATGAGGTTTTGTGTGACTCGTGGAGTTTGATTTTTGTCCGATTGATCTGGAAAAATATAGCTTCAGGTTTAGGGTAGAATTTTGTATAATGATTGTGTTTTGAGTTCAGGAAATTTGTGATGACAGAAAAGAAAAAAGGTTATAACGCTGAATCGATTACCGTTTTGCGCGGATTAGAAGCCGTAAAAAAACGTCCAGGAATGTATATCGGAGACACTGATGACGGTACTGGATTACATCATATGGTTTTCGAGGTAGTAGATAATGCAATCGATGAGTCATTGGCAGGTTACTGTGATCTGATAAAGGTAACTATTCACAAGGATGGTTCTGTATCCGTAATGGATGATGGACGAGGCATCCCTGTTGACATCCATCCAGAAGAAGGAGTTTCTGCCGCAGAGGTTATTATGACCCATTTGCATGCTGGGGGAAAATTTGATCAAAATTCCTACAAAATTTCCGGAGGTCTTCACGGTGTTGGAGTTTCTGTTGTTAATGCACTTTCCGACAGGTTAGATTTATCTATCAAAAGAGGCGGAAAAGAATATTTCATGCAGTTTCACGACGGTGTTGCCGATGCTCCTTTGAGGGAAATTGGCCCTTGTGACAGTTCAGTCAGTGGAACTCTCGTAAGATTCTGGCCTTCTGCAACAACATTCAAAATTACTACATTCAATTTTAATACTTTAGAGCATCGTCTAAAGGAGTTGGCTTATTTAAATTCCGGGGTTCACATTACTCTCATTGACGAAAGACCTGAAGATGAACCACGTATCTCCGATATGAAATATGAAGGTGGATTGAAAGAATTTATAAAAAATGTGGATAAAAGCAAGACTCCTTTAATTTCCAAACCAATTTATGTTTCGACTGAGAAAGATGGAATTGGAGTTGAATTGGTCATGGAATGGACCGACAGTTATAATGAAACAATGTTTTGTTACACAAATAATATTCCCCAATCAGATGGAGGAACTCACTTAGCTGGATTCAGAAATGCACTGACACGAACTGTCAATTCCTACCTTGCTCAAAATATGAAAAAAGAGAAAGCAGCTCCTTCAGGAGACGATGCCCGTGAGGGGTTATCTTGTATTTTATCGGTTAAAGTTCCGAATCCAAAATTTTCTTCGCAAACAAAAGATAAATTAGTATCTTCCGAGGTTCGTGGAGTCGTCGAAGGCGTTGTAAATGAAGTCCTTTCTACTTGGTTTGAGGAAAATCCTGTAGAAGGGAAAAAAGTCACCTTGAAAATTGTCGAAGCTGCTGCAGCTAGAGAAGCTGCGAGGAAAGCAAGAGAATTAACTCGTCGAAAAAATTCTTTGGAAATCTCAACTCTTCCAGGAAAATTAGCTGATTGTCAGGAAAAAGATCCGGCCTTGAGTGAAGTCTTCCTCGTCGAGGGAGACAGCGCAGGAGGAACAGCAAAACAGGGACGAGACAGAAGAACTCAGGCAATACTCCCGTTGCGCGGTAAGATCTTGAATGTTGAAAGGGCCCGTTTGGATAAAATGCTTACCTCCGCGGAAATCGGAACAATGATTTCTGCGTTTGGTACAGGAATCGGTGATGACTTCAACATAGACAAGATCAGATATCACAAAATCATCATTATGACAGATGCTGATGTCGACGGAAGCCACATCAGAACTCTGTTGCTGACATTCTTTTTCAGACAAATGCGTCCAATAATTGAGAAAGGATATCTTTACATTGCACGCCCTCCTCTCTACAGGATCAAAAAAGGAAATTCTCAGGTCTTCATTCGAGATGAAAAAGCGTTAGAGGATTATTTATTGGATTCCGCAGTACCGATTTCCTGCTTAAAGTTATCTTCGGGAGAAACTATTGCTTCGAACGATATTCGTCATTTTGTTGAACAGGCTGAAAAATTAAAAGTAGCAATAAGCCACATCAATAATAAAGTGAACAATTCTCAATTGATGGAGGCTTTAGTTCTTTTAGGATTAGGACGCAAAGAAATTTCAAATGAAGAAATTTGCAACTACCTTGGAAAAATCGATAAAGGAAATTGGAGTGTTTCCGAAACTGAGGATAAGTATGTATTTAGTAAAGAATATCGAGAGGTTGTTGAGCATTTTGAGGTATTGAAGAGCTTACTGACTTGTTCGGAAATAATGAAGTTATCTAATCAGTTGGAATTATTTTCTGCCTTCATTGGCGGTCCTGCGATAATGACGATGAAAGAATTTTCTATCAGCGTAAAATCTCCGATAGATTTCTTTGAGAAATTCATGATTCAAGCAAGAAAAGGAATTACTATCAACCGATACAAAGGGTTGGGAGAAATGAATGCAGAGCAACTTTGGGAAACAACCATTGACCCCAATGCCCGTGTACTGATGCAGGTAAAAATGTCTCATTTAGACGGATTGGATGATGTCTTCTCAACTCTGATGGGAGAAGTAGTTGAACCTCGTCGTAATTTCATTCAAGAGAATGCATTAAGCGTTGTAAACTTGGACGCTTAAATGGCAAGAAAAATTTTCCGCCGAAAGAAGTTGAAACACTTTGCTCTCTCGGCGGTGATTTTTTCTTTTCTTTTTGGATTTTTCACTTTTTTATTTTTTATCCATGATATGCCAGATTTAGATAATCTGGAATCTAAAGGGCGCCGTGCTAGCATAATTTTTGAATCGTACGATGGAAAAAACATTGCAACCTACGGAGATCTTTTCAAGGAAGTAGTAACTGTCGATGGACTTCCCAAATATGTAAGCGATGCTGTTGTTGCAATTGAAGATCATCGTTTTTACAAACACGGTGGCGTTGATTTTTTAGGAATCTCGAGAGCGTTATTCAAAAATTTCGCATCAGGAAGAATAGTCCAGGGTGGTTCTACATTAACTCAACAATTAGCAAAGAACCTATTTTTATCCCCGAATAAATCAATAAAAAGAAAAATCCAAGAAGTAGTTTTAGCTTTTTGGTTAGAAAAAAAATTCACCAAAAAACAGATTTTGTCGATTTATTTGAACAGAGTGTATTTCGGATCTGGAGCATACGGTATAGATGCAGCAGCCTATCGATTTTTCGGAAAACGAGCAAAGAATTTATCTTTATTTGAATCCGCCAAATTAGCCGGTATTCTGAAATCGCCAACGAAATATTCACCTTTTTACAACAAAGAGCAATCAAACAAAAGAACTGCACTAGTTCTCTCCTGTATGAAAGATGAAAAATTTATTTCAGAAGAAGCCGAACTGGAAGCTCTTCAGGAAATCGAAAAAACACATACCATTGCCGCATCTATGGATGAAAACAGATATTTTACCGACTGGCTCATGGAACATCTGGAAGAGTTTATAAAAATAGATGATGAAGATTTGATCATTCGCACAACTTTAGATTCCAACCTTCAAAAAAATGCAATTTATATAATTCGAAAGGCACTAAACGAAGAAGGATTTAAAAATAATGCAAATCAAATGGCGCTGGTTGCAATCGATAAAATAGGAGCCATACGTGCAATGGTTGGAGGACATACTTATAGTGAAAGCCAATTCAATCGAACTCTTGCGACTCGATCTTTTGGATCTGCTTTTAAATATTTTGTATATCTTACTGCATTGGAGCACGGCTCAAGCATTTATGACATGGTAAGCGACATGCCTCTCCGCATCGGAAATTGGTCTCCGAAAAACTATAAATACAAAAGTATCGGACACATAACAATGATGCAGGCCTTTGCTCAATCCGTAAACACTTGTTCTATTCGTTTAGCTCAAAAAGTTGGCATGCCTAAAATTATCCAAAAAGCGCACGATTTGGGAATTACTTCGAAATTAAATAATAATTTTGCTACCGCATTAGGAGGTAGCGGAACGAATTTATTGGAAATGACCGCAGCTTATGGAGCGACCATGACCAACGGTGAAAGAATTATGCCTTTCGGAATTATCAGCATAAAAACCCAGAAAGGAAAAGTTTTATATAAAGCAACAAGAAAATCACCTAAAAAAGTTATTTCCGAGGAAAACTGTGAAAAGATGAAAGTTATGCTAAAGGAAATCGTCGAAAACGGAACCGGAAAACGAGCAAAAATGCCGATACCATGCTATGGGAAAACAGGAACAAGTAACGACAGTCGAGATGCAAGCTTTATAGGATTTTCATCTCCATTAGTTACTGGAGTCTGGATTGGAAACGACGACAACAGTCCTATGAACAGATCGATGACTGGAGGAAAAATTCCCGCAATCGTCTGGAGACATTTCATGATGTCCGCTTTCGGATTAGAAGCTCCTCTAGAAAAAATGTCCATCGATCATTCAGCGGCAAAAAGAAAAAGACCTCGAATGCAATCTTTGATAAAAGATTTATTGAAGAAAAGTTCGCCTCAACAATCTAAAAGTATTTATTAAAAATATATATAAAGTATAATGATCGGTAGTTTTTATAGTGATAGATTAGCGGGTAAACTATAAAGAAAAAATTATAAATGGTTTGTAAGAAGGATTAATGGTGAAGTAATGTTTAAAAGTCTAGCAAATGCAGTTCGGTTTCTTTCTATAGATCAAGTTTCAGCTGCCAATAGTGGTCATCTCGGAATGCCTCTAGGAATGTCTGATTGCTTAACTGCTTTATTCAAGAACGTTATGAAATTTGATCCAGAAAATCCTACTTGGCCGAACCGAGATCGTTTCGTTTTATCAGGTGGTCATGGATCTGCAGCTCTTTATTCTTTGTTGCATCTCACCGGATATAAAGATTTCTCGATGAAAGAATTAAAAAATTTCAGAAAACTCGGATCAAAAACAAGCGGACATCCAGAATATTGTCCATCATCGGGAATCGAAATTACAACTGGACCTTTGGGGCAAGGAATCGCCAATGCAGTCGGAATGGCGATAGAAGAGCGACTTTTAAATTCTCGTCTTGGAGACACTTGTATTGATTACTACACATATGTAGTCGTTGGCGAAGGTGATCTGATGGAAGGAATTTCCCACGAAGCTTGTACTTTGGCAGGAAATCTATCACTTGGTCATATAATTGTTCTTTTCGATAAAAACAATATCACGATTGATGGCGATACAAGTATTACCTATAGTGACGATGTCGTAAAACGTTTTGAATCATACAATTGGGATATTCAAGAAACCGCCGGGTATGATGAAGATCAAATTACTAAAGCAATCCAAAAAGCAAAAATTTCTCCGAAGCCATCTATTGTTATATGTAATACAAAAATCGGATATGGAACCCCCAGAGAAAATCAGCCAAAAGCTCATGGCGGTGCATTAACTCCATCCGAAAGAGAATTTGCATGCAAATATTTCGATTGGGAGTACGCCCCATTTGAAATTCCAGAATATATCGAAAAAGCCTGGAGATCCATAGGGAAAAAGAGTCATGAAATTTGTAAAGATTGGTACAAAAATCAAGAGAAAAGATATTTAAATTTTGACTTCAATGTGAACGCTGAAATACAAAAAGCTTTCAGAGCCTTAAAGAAGGAATATTTTGTTTCAAGACCTTTTGCCGCGACAAGAAGTTTATCAAAAGCTGTTTTGGAAAAAATTTCTGAAATTAATCCATTTCTTATTTCCGGGGCTTGTGATTTAGGATCATCAACAGGATGCAAAAGCAGTAATATGAAAATAGTCTCGACAAACGACTTTTCGGGTAATTACATTCATTATGGAATTCGAGAACATGCGATGGGTGCCATCATGAATGGAATAAGTGCAAACAAAAGGCTAAAGTGTTGCGGAGGAACTTTCTTTTCATTCAGCGATTACATGAAGCCAGCTATTCGCATGAGCGCATTAATGGATATACCAACCATTTTCATTTTTTCGCATGATTCAATTGGCGTCGGAGAAGACGGTCCAACCCATCAACCGATCGAACAATTGGCTATGTTAAGATCCATTCCTAATCTGTACGTATTCCGTCCAGCAGACGCTATCGAAGTCGTAGAATGTTGGGACCTCGCGTTAAACAGCAATCATCCTTCAGCGATAATTTTAACCCGCCAAGAAGTCTTAAGTATGAGATTCAGTGACCGACAGAATCTTTGTGCAAATGGAGCTTATTTACTGAATGATGATTCAACTAATGATGTAAAATTTACGCTTATCGCATCAGGATCCGAAGTCGGAATTGCTCTGGAATTGAAAAAAATGCTCAATGATAAAGATATTTGTGCTAATGTTGTAAGCATTCCGTGTTGGGAGCTATTTGATCAGCAATCAGACGAGTACAAAAATTACGTTTTAGATCATGGAATCAGAATCGGAATTGAAGCATCCAACGGTTTCGGATGGGAGAAATATCTCGGAGCTGATGGGTTGTTTTTCGGAGCAAATTCATTCGGAGTTTCTTGTCCAGGAAAAGAAGTGTTCAAATATTTTGGACTCACATCAAAAGATATTTTCGATAAAATTACAAACCTGTTTTAGTCCTGACTGAGATGTGATATTTTCAGTCAGTATTAGAATAAAGGAGTAGTATGAAACTAGCCATAAACGGTTTCGGAAGAATCGGAAGATTGGTTCTGCGTGCGATTTTTGAAAATCACAAAGAAAAAAATTTAGAGGTTGTCGCAATTAACGACCTAACAAGTATCGACACATCAATTCATTTATTAAAACACGATTCTGTTCATGGACGCTTCGAAAACGAGATAGAAAAAATTTCTGAAAATAAAATTTTAATCGGAGAAAAAATTATAAATTATTTTTCAGAAAAAAATCCGAGAAATTTACCTTGGAAAGATTTAGACATCGACATAGTTTTGGAATGCACGGGAATTTTTAAAACAAAGGAAGCATGTTCTTTACATTTGGAAGCTGGTGCAAAAAAAGTATTATTATCGTGTCCTGGAAATGATTTGGATAAAACGATTATTTACGGAATCAATGACGAAATTTTAGATAAAGAAAATGACAAAATAATTTCATGCGGATCTTGCACAACTAACTGCCTCGCTCCTATAGTGAAATTATTACATTCGGAATTCGGAATAGTTAAAGGGTTCGCATCTACAATACATTCATATACTGGCGACCAAAAGATAATCGATACATCTCATAAAGACTTACGAAGAGCTAGAGCTGCAGCAATAAACATCATCCCGACAACAACTGGTGCAGCAAAAGCAATAGAGAAAATATTTCCTGAGCTTAAAGGAAAATTATCGGGAGTGGCGTATCGCGTCCCTACTCCAAATGTCTCTCTTCTCGAATGCAATTTTATATTGCAAAAAAACACATCTGCTGAAGAGTTGAAAAAGAAAATCGTCGAATGGGCAGATTCAAGGTTAAAACCGAATGTTTTGGGGTACACAAATGAAAATTTTGTATCATCCGATTTCAATCATTCGCAATACAGTTCATTGATAGATCTGCCTTTGTTAAAAGTGATTGATGATAATTTTGTGAACATTGTGTCTTGGTATGACAATGAGTGGGGATTTTCAAATAGAATGGTTAACAACGCTTCTTTGATGTTTTAGTTTGTAGGAAATTATTAATGAAGAAAAAAATAGAAAAAATGGAATTTGAAGAATCTATTGTTGAATTAGAAGAGATTGTATCTATCTTAGGAGAAGGAAGTTTATCTCTAAAGGAAGCCTCTGATTTGTACACGAGAGGAATTCAGTTACAAAATCATTGTAAAAAAATTTTGGAAAATATCCAATTAAAATTAAATAAAATATCGCCAAATAAAAATGAACCTGTTAGTATAATGGAAAACTAAGAGGTAGCGCGATGATAGACGTATTGTTAGTACCGTTTCTTTTCTTGATAAAAACAATTTTACATCTCGCCGTTTGGGCTGTGATTATTGATGTTCTCATAAATTGGATGTTTATTGCGAACATTTTTAACGCAAATAATCGGTTTTTAATTACGCTTACAAGCACATTGGAACGATTAACTAATGCAATGTTGAATCCTATTAGAAAGAACCTTCCTTGTTTGGTAGGATCTCTGGATTTGTCTCCCATTATATTAATTTTAGCTCTAACCTTTTTAGAAAATGTTGTTACCAGAATTATTATGAAATTAGCTTAAGGCAATTGCATGGCAAAAATTATTGATGGTCTGAAAATATCAAGCGAATTTAACATAGCGATACGTGACCGTGTAAGAGAATTGAAAAAGAGCGGAGTTACACCGAAATTAGTAACTGTTTCACTGGAAGAAACACCAAAAAGGATCTTGTTTTCAGCCAAAAGAGACGAGCTGGCAAAGTTTACCGAAATTGAAACTCAAAACTATTACTTCAATGCCCAAACAAAACCATCTGAATTAAGAGAATTCATCCAAAAATTAAACAATGACAAATCAGTGCATGCAATTTTCTTTCAATCCTCTGTGTCTAAATTTATAAGTCGCAGAGATGCTATCAACCTAATTTCTTCAGAAAAAGATGTCGACGGTGCAACTACACTTAATCAAGGTCGGCTGTTTTTAGGAGAACCAGGAATGATTCCTTGTGCCCCCCTTGCTGTTCTGCATTTGTTACGAACAATTCATGGAGAAATAACAGGGATGCATGCAGTTGTGCTAGGAAGATCTTCATCTGTGGGACGCCCATTAACTCAACTATTACTAAATGCAAATTGCACTGTAACTTCTCTACATTCCTACTCGAAGGACATTGAGCGTGTTTGTAAAACAGCAGACATTTTGGTAAGCGCAATGGGAAATCCGAGATTTGTCACGCGAAATTTTGTAAAAAATGGAGCCACTGTAATCGATGTTGGAATTAATTATATAACTGATGAAAAAGGTATTCCTCAAATCGTTGGAGATATAGATTTTGATGATGTACAGGAAGTGGCCGGAGCAGTTACCCCAGTTCCTAACGGAGTCGCACCAATGACCACATCTTATTTAATGCATAACACCTTAAAACTCGCGTGTTGTGCATAAGTATGATATAGTTTCTTCTTGGAAATTAGCAGAGGAAAAAATGAAAAAGGGATTTTGCAGTGTTTGGTTTTTATTCAGTTTCTTTTTTGTTGAAGCAGAAATAAGCAATTCGGATCTCGAAGAACTGGTTCGCAATCACAACGGAAAAATCGAAGAACTTACTCATCGTATCGAACAAATTGAAAACAATCTAGGAATATCTCATAACGACACTGTAACACAGGAACAGGCGGTCGAAAATATAAAAGGAAAATCTCCTGAAGATATTATCAAAATTGCAAAAGACTTTATCAAACATGATAGATATCAAAATGCACGCATTTTATTAACTGAATTTATAAAAAATAATCAGAAAAGTACTTACTGTGGAACAATGCACTTTTACATAGGAAAAAGCTTCCTTGAAGAAAAAAAGTATCAAGACGCAGCCAAAGCTTTTATGGAAAGTTTCGAAACAAATCCAAAAGGAAAAAAGACAGCTAAAGCTCTATACAAATTAGCAGAATGTTTCATGAAATTAGGAAAAAATGACCAAATGAAAACGACGTTGAAAAAAATAACAACATCATTTCCTGGAACAAAATATGCAAAAAAAGCAACGGCAGAACTTAACAATCTAAAATAAATTTAAAGCATGTATTTTCAATTCGAAAGCATAAAGCAAACTGAAATTTCTTTTTTTCGTGAAATGGATAGTTTGTTTTCGTTTTTTGAAAAAACATATTCAGTCATTGATAATCCCAAAATATGTGCTGCAGTTTCTGGAGGATCTGACAGCTTATCCCTGCTATTTCTCCTCGAAAAATGGAGCAGACAAAAAAATTGTAAATTATTCTGTTGCACAGTTGATCACGGACTAAGAAAAGAATCTCGCGATGAAGCTTTATTTGTAAAAAATATTTGCGAAAATTTAGAAATTGATCACTCAATTTTGCATTGGAAACATAATCAAATATTAGACGAAGGAAAATTAGAAAATCTTGCCCGAGAAGCCCGTTATGATTTAATTCGAAAATTTTGCGAAACCAAAAATATTCCCTTTGTCGCAACTGGACATACTTGGAATGATCAAATTGAAACTTATGAACTTCGAAAAAATGCAGGCAGTTCGGAATTTGGTCTTGCAGGAATGAGTCAAATAAAAACTATAGCGAAAGATTTAAAAATAATTCGTCCTTTACTCCATTTTTCCAAAAAATTTTTGGAAGATTTTTTAAAAACTCAGAATATTAAATGGAAAATCGATCCGATGAATTTTCAGGATACATTCCAACGAGTTATTGTCAGAAAAAAAATCAACCAATATTCTCGTGAAAAAATCAAAGAGATTTCAAAAAAAATTTTTGATTACGGAAAAACGCGATACAACATTGAAAATGTCGCTGTTAAATTTTTGAAATCCAGTTGTATAATTTCCGATTTCGGATTCGCGGAAATTGATAAAGCAAAATTTCTAAATCACTCATCTAAAGTTCAAATTGAAGTCCTTAAAAGACTTATCTGGAATATCGGAATGAAAAAATACCCCTACTCTGTCGATGAAAAAATTCTGACAGGCATCTTAAATTCAAAAATCAATACTTTAGGAAAATGCTTCATAAAAATAAAGAAGGAGAAAATATGTATTTTCAG
>JAZLGP010000051.1:0-17573 GCA_045616365.1 Alphaproteobacteria bacterium
TCCATCCCATCCCGAACTGGAAAGCGAAAGTCCTCAGCGGTGATGATACTATGTCTTAAGGCATGGGAAAGTAACACACTGCCAGGCTTAATAAAATCAGTTTATTTTTTTCTTCATTATATCTTACTCCATCTGCCCCTCGCCCAATTTGTGAGGGGCTTTTTTGGTTTTGCGGGGCTGTTGTAAAAACTACTTCGCTCCTTTGCTTTTTAGTTGATTTATTATTTAAAGTCAGATGCCTGAAGTAATTTGTTTTTTCAGCTTATTAAGCAACATGTTACTTCAAGCATAGATGATTTAATCGATTTTTAATTTTCCTTGTTTAAACTCTCATTCTTTTATTTGTTTGCGCTCGTCTTTTTCTTTTGCGAGATTTTTTTTGTTGTTGACTTTTTGCATCGACAACTTGGTCTTCTATTGTTTTTTGTTGTGGATCGTTTTCTATTTTCTGTCGTTGATCTTCTGTTTTTTCTAAATACTCCACTATATCTTGATAATCCCACTTCATTTGATTTTCAAAAACGATAGTTTGTACCTTATTTTTAGCAAGTTGTAAAGGAGAAACTCCTTGGTTGTCTTTTGCACTAATATCAGCTCCATTGTCAACTAAATATTCAATAATTTCTAAAGCTTTTTTTTCAATTGCAATGTGTAGAGGTGTTTTTCCTGATTTGTTTTTGGCATTAATATCTGCTTGGTGTTCAATTAAAAATTTAGTAATTTCCAAATTTTTATACGAGACGACGGAATGCAATGGATAGTCTCCTGACGGACGATCTACATAGTTAACAACATCAGCGTCATCTTCTATTGCGTTGATAACACCTTTCCAATCTTTTTTATTGATTTTTTGAAATAGTTCTTTTACTTGGTCTTTATTGCTGATTTTTAATTTTCTTTCACTCGATTTAGTGTTGGATCTGTTAATCACTGCGAAAACGTCGTTTCCGTATAGTACTGCCGCAACTGAGCTTATCAACAAAAATTTGATCATTTTTCTTTCCTTTTTCCTTAAACTAAAAATTTATAAATAGTTAAACCAAACAAACTATCCTATGTTTAAATTTATCCTAAAATAATTAATCAAAAGATAAATTCTTAGATATTTTAATGGTTGCATTCACCCGAATAACTTATTTTTATCATAAAATTCAATTGTCCATATTTTTTCATTCTTCTTTTCAATCGGTTTAATGGTTTTTTATTAATTTCTTCATTATGTTTGTTAAGAATTCCAAGAAAGGAAAGGGATTTTTAACAAGTAAAAATCCCAAGGGAAAAGATTTAATGAGAGGAATTTTTATCGATTACTGATTTTTCGCACTCTGCAATTCAGTTTGATCGAAATTTTTTACATTGTCTCGTAGAGGACGCTTTGCTCCATCTAATAGGTTTGATATGAGGGTCAGAGCGTGATCTACGTTTAATTTTATCATCTCGGCATCACTATTAAGCTTTTTACAAAGAATATTGATTTTTTCTAACTTATCTTTGATTGGTGCCGCTTTTTTGATCCAATTTTTCTCGGAAATCAATACCTGCAAAATGTATTGCAATCCGTTTGTTATTGTACACAGATCTTTTTCTGTTCCGCCCAGATATGAGAAGCTGTTTTTGTATGCCGCGACAAGCACTGATTTATCTGCAATTTTGAGATCTTTATTTTTTGTAAAGTCATATCTTTTACTACGATAATCGAAGCCGATCAATGCTCTCAAGATTACCCCAATTAATCGAGTTGAAAACCTTCTTTCTTTTTCGCTATTTTCGATAGATTCATTCAGATTATCGTTTGTTTCGTTTTTCTCTTTCTCCAATTTCTTTAGTTGTTGTTTTAATTGTTCATTTTCTTCAATTTGAGAATTGATGTATGCAATAATCTGTTCATTTACACCTGGAAGTTTCTTTAATTTCTCAAAATTATCTGCATTTTGAACGTCTGTTTCTAAATTCATAAGTTTTGCGACTTGGTCTTTTAGTTTTTTGTTCAGAGCTGAGCTGTTAATGACATTTTGAATATCGCTAAGACTATTAATATCTTCTACTCGTTTTTCCAATAATTGAATTTCTTCCAAAGATTTTGGATCGATTCCCGGAATGTTTTTTATTTTATCTACGGAATCAGTTGTTTCTATGATTTTTTCCAAAGTTTCGTATTTATCAATTACGTTGTTTATTTTTTTATTTATACGAGGAATTGCTCGAACTTTTTCAAATGCATCAGCATCTTCTACGGCTTCGATAAGATCCTTTGCTTTTTGTACTTCTTCTTTTCCAGAGGAATTCAGACTCAAAAGATTTTTGACTCTGTCTAATGTATTGGCTTTTTCAAGATTTGATTCAAGAGAGGCTAAATAATCAACTCTTCTTTTTGCTTGATCTATATCATGTTTGTTTCCTTTTATTTGATCAGCATCTTTTTTTTCGTTAGGATTTGATTTTCCTATAGTTCTCAATAATTGTAGTATTCTATACTGTAATTCTCTGACTTCATCTTGCACATTTTCGTTTTCGTAGATCGAATTAATATCAGCAAACGTCGGAATGTCTTTTTTTTCGATTTTTATTTCTTCCTTGTTTTTTTTTGATGAATCTTCATTCTGAGCGAGAACATCGTGACTTGCGGATAAGAACACGATACTGAACAACACACTACATACTTTTTTCATTTCACACATCCATACTAACTTTTATGGTTATCATAAGAAATACAAGTTTAAATTTCGTTAACATACGAAGATTTCTTGATTTTATTTGTGTCTCGTGATTAAATTACGCGATGGTGTCTCATAATTGAGTTTATTGGATAAAGATATGGACAAATTTAAGATCGGACCATTTCGCGCGACCGCTTTGGTAGCCGGTAATATGATTGGATCTGGTATTTTGGTGGCTCCGGCGTTACTGGCTCCTTACGGGCAGATGTCTTTGATCGGTTGGATTTTAACCACGATTGGAGCTTTAGCTTTGGCGTTAATTTTTTCGAAATTGGCGATTTGGATTCCGAATTCTGGAGGACCTTACACTTATGTTAAGCATGTATTCGGAGATTTTGTCGGATTTCAAATGGCTTGGGGGTATTGGATTAGTTCTTGGTGCGGAAGTGTTTCCCTTTTAGTTGGAACATTGCAATATATATCGGTCTTTGCTCCAGAATTTGTATCAAATACTACCTACTCGATGATTTTCGGGCTAAGTATGATTTGGCTGTTTACATATTTTAATATTCGAGGGCTAAAGGAGACGACTTTTGTCGGTATTATTGTATTCTTGATTAAAGTTGTGCCTTTGTTGCTTATTGCTTTTGTTGGAATTTTTTTTGCAGATTTTTCCAGGGTTTTCACTTTTGATAAGTGCGATTGGTCTTCACTTGGAAGTATGTCGACAGTGTTGCTGTGGGCATTTATAGGATTAGAATCCGCAACTATTCCGTCGGAAGACGTTCGTACACCGAAAAAAACTATTCCAGTAGCGACTATTGCGGGTGTACTGATTACTGCGTCAGTCTATATTTTAGGAGCAATTGTTATTACTGGGGTGTTACCTCAATCAGAGTTAATTAATTCTGCAGCTCCGTATGTGGATTCTGCTGCGAAAATTTTCGGAAATTCTGGATATTTGTTCATGATAATTACAGGAATTATCGGATTGGCAGGATCGTTGAACGGATGGATTTTAATTCAGGGGCAAGTCCCTTATTCTGCAGCTAAAGAAGGATTATTCCCTTCGATATTTTTGAAAAAGAATAAAAATGGTGTTCCTTACGGAGTAGTGATCGGCAGTATTTTGATGTCGGTAATGTTTTTGTTGAGTTATCAGGAAACTTTAGTTGATCATCTGCGTTTGCTTATTGATATTTCAGTGTTGGCGATGTTGCTTCCGTATTTCTATTCGGTTATCGCATACGGATATTTAGCGGTAATGAAGAGAGATGAATTATCGAGTATGGAAAAGTTTTTCATGCCGATTATAGGATTAGTTGCGTTTTTATATACATTTATTTCAATAGTCGGTGCTGGTAAAGAGTTGGTATTTCTTTGCTTTTTGATATTCTTGATAAGTGTTCCTTTTTATTGTTTTATCAAGAAAAAGTGATTATATACTATAAATAGTTAGGAGAATTGCTATGGAATTGAAGATTTTTCCTGATCCTGTTTTAGCGAAAAAGTGCGAAGATGTTGAGATCGGAGATACGAGTGTTCTTTCGATTCTTGATGAGATGAGTAAAAAGCTTTATGAATGGGAGGGCGCTGGGTTGGCAGCACCTCAAATCGGAGTTTTGAAAAAATTAGTTGTAATAGATATCCGAGATGAGCCTGCGACATTATATAAAATGATCAATCCGAAAATAGTTTGGAAGTCCGAAGATTTGGTCGAGTCTAAAGAGGGCTGTTTATCTCTTCCGGGTTTAAGGGAAACAGTTGTGCGTCATGAAAAAGTTAGAGTTGAATATTTCGATGAGAATTTTGAGAAGGTGACTATAGAAGGAGAGGGCTTTTTAGCTTGTTGTTTGCAGCACGAAATTGATCATCTCAGCGGAAAATTATACATTGATCATCTTAGTCGTTTGAAAAAAAGTAGGTTTGTTTCGAAATTCAGAAAATTGCAAAGAGAAAAAGCAGAAGAGGCGGATCAAAATGAAAAATAAGCGTCTTGTTTTTATGGGATCTACGGAATTTTCATTGGCGTCTCTGAAAAAATTGTGTGAGGATGGATTCAATGTTGTTGCGGTTTATACTAGAGAGCCGAAACCGACGGGGCGGCATTATAAACTGACGAAAACAATAGTTCACGAATTTGCGGAGTCGAAAAATATTCCTGTTTTTACACCGAAAACTTTCAGGGATGAAGAGCAAGTCAAAATTTTTGAGAATCTTCGTGTGGATGTTGTTGTAGTATCAGCGTATGGATTGATAATTCCTCAGGTTCTTTTAGATATGGCTCCTTTTATAAATATTCACGGATCATTGCTTCCTAGATGGCGTGGGGCAGCTCCGATTCAGCGAGCGATTCTTTCGGGTGATGCTGAAACTGGCATTTCGATTATGAAAATGAATGCAGGATTAGACACTGGTGATGTGATTTCTATGAAAGCGATTAAAATCGATGCAGAAATGAATAGCGGAAAGCTTTCAGAAATCATGGCTGATTTGGGAGCAGAAATGATTGAAGAGACTTTACTTAGTTTGGAAGAGTCTTTGAATGCTGCGATTAAACAGTCGGAGAAGGGTGCTTGCTACGCTCAGAAAATCGATAAGAAAGAAACGAAATTTAATTTGTCAGATGATGCAACAGCAATAGTAAGAAAAGTGAAAGCATTTTCACCGATTCCGGGGGCATGGACCGAGTTAGATGGAAAACGTCTTAAGGTTTTAGATGCGTCTTTGGTAGAAAATAGAGAAGATTTCAAAGACGATTTAGTTTTTGAATCTTCGGATGGAGCTTGGGTCGCGAAACTTGTTCAGCCGGAAGGTAAAAAGCCTATGTTAGGTCGCGATTTTCGTAGAGGATATTTGAGAAAGTAAGTGCATTTAATTGATTCGATCATTTTAGGAGCGATTCAGGGGATTACGGAGTTTTTGCCGGTAAGTTCGACGGCTCATACTGCGTTGTGTGAAAAATTGTTTTCACTGCATTCTTTTGGGAAAAGTTTCGATATTATTTTGAATCTTGGGACATTGCTCGCTCTTGTAATTTATTTTTATCGCGACAGCTTAAGGCTTTTTTTCGGTGGTTTTGATTTTATACTTAACAAAAAATCCAAAGAGCGAGATTTCTTTTTGATAATTTTGCTCGCAAATCTTCCAACAATTATTATATTCGGGATTTTAGAATTTATGGAGGTAAGCTTTTCTTCAGCGAAATTATCTGCGATAAATTTGATTGGTTTTGGCATTGTGTTATATCTCTGCGACAGAAAGCCTACCAATAAAAAAGTATTTTCATTGAATGATGGATTAAAAGTCGGAATTGCGCAACTTCTATCATTTTTTCCAGGAGTTAGCCGTTTAGGAATTTGCTTATCAATGTGTAGATATTTGGGATATGATCGTCGAAAAAGTTTTAAATTTTCGATGTTGCTTTCAATTTTTCCTGTTGCAGGAGCTTGTTTTTTAAAGTTATTAAAGATGTTTGTAAAAAACTCAGCAGAGTTTTTTTCTATCGATGTGATTGTGGGTATCATTTCTGCTTTCGCTTTCGGAATTTTGTCTATATATTTTGTAAATCAATTTTTACAAAAACAGACATTTGCACCAATTATTTTATATCGCATAATTTTTGGGATTTTTGTTTGGTTTCTGTAATTTTTCATCAATTCTTCCTTAGAAATTAACTTAAAAAAAAGATTTTTGTGGTTAACTATTATTAGATTAGTAGGATGACAAAAATGTACGTTGACGTAATAATACCGAATTTTGATGAAAGTGGTGAAGATGTTTTAATTTCGACTTGGTACAAAAAAGTCGGGGATAAAATTTCTAACGGAGAAGTGATTGCAGATGCTGAAACTTCAACAATCGCTTGTGGAATAACATCCGGGTACGATTGTATCCTTTCAAAGATAATCGTAAAAGAAGGAGAAACTGTTCCACAGGGAGCAAAGGTTGCTGTCATAGAAGTAGATGCAGAAAAACAAGACGGTAATAGTATTGTGTCAAAAGAAAGTATTCGAGAAGTCGCAGAAGAAGAATTGAAGAATATCCATGTTTCTCCAGAAGCAGAAAAGGCGGCTGAAAGTAATCCTACTCAAAATAAGACATCAATAGGGACAAAAGATTCAATTTCGACTGATCTCGATAAAAAAACTGCAGCAGCATCTCGTGCTGAACGTCGCCAAGCTCTTAAAGATATGGAAGATGGAAAAATAAGTCCAGAAGAAATAGAAAGAAGATTAGCTCGTCGAGAAGTATTACAAAGCATCGAAAAAGCTGTTCACAGTGAATTAAAAAAAGAAGAATCCTCCGAAAAATCTGAAGATGAATATACATTATCAATTTCGACAAGTAACGTTTCTGATGATTTGGTCGCGAAAATAGCAGAGAACGTTTCGGATGAGGAAGATGAATTGACGCATAAAGATCTTTATGAAGATGAAATTTGGGAAAAAGAAGCAGTAATCGCAGGACAAGAAGAGTTTATAGAGGAAGAAATGAAGAATTCCGAAGAAATAAAAAGGAGTATAGTTGGAGGATTTGCAGAGCAAGCAGAAAAGACATTTAAAAATATTTTGAAAGATGCTGAATCGCAAGCACAAAAAGAAGCCGAAAAACTGCGTGAAAAAATTATTGAAGAAGCTAAAATTTCAGCATTGGCCGAAAGTGAATTAATGAAAGCGAAAATTCTTAAAGAATACGAGGATAAAGCGGCAAAAGATGCAAGTGAAATGCACAAAAAAATCGTTCAGGGCTCAATTTCAGAAGCTCAGAATACCAGAGCAAAATTAATTGAAGAGACCAAGGCAGAAGCAATTAAAGAAGCTGAAGCTCTCAAGGCGAAAATAAAGGAAGAAGCTCAAGAATCTGCTGAAAAGGAAGCTGAGCTCATAAAACAAAATTCTTTGCACAACGCTGAAAAACAAGCGAAAGAAGAGGCGGATAAAATTTCCAAGCAGATTATCGAAAAAGCGATTTCAGAGTCTAAACATGAAGCAAATGAAATCAAAAAAGACATTATCAAGTCGGCGGGCAGACAGGCCAAAAAAGAATCTGAACAGCTTTTGAGAGATGAACTTCGACATGCTCGGAAACAGGCTCAACTCAAGACTGAAGAAATTATCTCTTCGGCTATTATTGAAACGAAGCAAAGTGCTGATGAGATGAAAGAAGAAGTCATTAACAAAACCAAAGCCAACGTCAAAGAGGTTATGGATAATTTAATGAAAACAATAACCGCTGATAGTCAACAAGAGATAGATAGGTCAGCTGATGTTAAAGCAAAAATTTCTGAAAGCATAAAAGAAAGTATCGATCAAGCGTTGAGTACGAAAAACAAAATTACAGACGAACTGAATCAAAATCGTGAAAATGCGTTGAAAGAAATGACCGAGCAAAAAGACCAAGTAATAAAGGATATAGAGGAAGGCATCAACAGAGCTATTAGTACGGAAGAGAAATTGGAAAAAGAGATAAAAGATCGTTTGAAAGAAGTAAATATTTCAAAAGAAAAATTATCAGAGGAAACCAAAAACAGCATTGATCAAATGAAAGAAGCAAAAGAAAAAGTTGTCGAAGAAGTTAACGCATCAAAAGAAAAATTATCGGAGGAAACTAAAAACAGCATTGATCAGATGATGGAGACAAAAGAAAAAGTCGTCGAAGAAGTTAACGCATCAAAAGAAAAATTATCGGAAGAAACTAAAAACAGCATTGATCAGATGATGGAGACAAAAGAAAAAGTCGTCGAAGAAGTTAACGCATCAAAAGAAAAATTATCAGAGGAAACTAAAAACAGCATTGATCAGATGATGGAGACAAAAGAAAAAGTTGTCGAAGAAATTAACGCATCAAAAGAAAAATTATCGGAGGAAACTAAAAACAGCATTGATCAGATGATGGATACAAAAGAAAAAGTCGTCGAAGAAATTAACGCATCAAAAGAAAAATTATCGGAGGAAACTAAAAACAGCATTGATCAAATGATGGATGCAAAAGAAAAAGTCGTCGAAGAAATTAACGCATCAAAAGAAAAATTGTTGAATAGTGTTAAGGAAAGCATCGAGCAAGCTATCCAGGTGAAAGAAAAACTGGCGGAAGAAGTACGAAATAACCTTGATCAAATGATTAAAGCTAAGGAAGAGTTTGCAAAAGAGATGATGTTTGCTATCGATCAAATAATTAGTAATAAAGAAAAATTTTCAGAAAGAATGGTAGAGAATATTGATCAAACTGTAGTTCTCAAAAATGAAATTCTAGAAGAAATGAAGGTGTATTTCGATAAAATACAAGAGGATTTTTCAAAGCATACTCAAGAAACTTTTTCGGAAATAAAGGAAGAGATTCTAATTGAGACAGACCTCAAAATTCAAGAAATCAAAAATTCTTGTCTGGTTCGCGATATTGCAGATGAAATTATTGAGGAGAAGATTAACTTCAAACAGGATGAAATTACCGAGAAATTACAAAATACTGAAAAAAAATTGCAGGAATTGCAAGACTTTCAAGAAAAAAAAAGAAATGAATTAATTTTAGAAGAAAATTTAAAAGAAAAAGAAGATGCCATCGTAGAAAAACTGTTGCACGTCGAAGAAGGTAACGGTGGTGCTCCAGAAATGTATGCCGACAATTGGAAAAAGCCGAAATTTTTCTATTCACCTGATGATAGTAGAGAAGATATAGATTTTCTCAGGCAGAGAATTTCTGAAAGAACGAAAAATACATATGATTCTTCAGTAATTGCAACTGTTTCTAATGAGGTGGATATGTCTGCGATTTTATCTTTGGAGAAGACATTCGGCGATGCATTTTCAAAAAAATATGATACTCGTCTCGGATTTACTCCATTTTTTATCTTGGCAGCTGTTGCCGCATTGAAGCAATATAAAGTGTTCAACGCTCATATCCATGAAAATGAAATTATCTATAAGAATCACTTTGATATTTCAGTGATTACTTGTGGAAATGATGGAATTTCTGCGCCAGTTATACGTCAGGTAGATAAATTGAATTTTGCGGAAATCGAAAGAAAGATGATTACTTTGTCTCGTCGAGCGATTGAAGGAACTTTATCCATAGAAGAGGTTTCAAACGGAACTTTTACCGTAGTGAATGCTGGAGTTTACGGATCTCTTATGGGAACAGATATTCTGACACCTCCTCAGGTTGCAACATTAAGTGTTCACAAAATGCATAATCGACCTGTTTCGACAGATGAAGGCGTGGAAATCCGACCAATGTTGTATGTTTCACTGTCATATGATCATCGAATAGCTGATACCAAACTTTCTGCCGAATTTTTGAGTAATATTAAAAATTATGTGGAAAATCCCGGTTGGCAGCTGTTGGGATTATGATGTAAATTCCTTTGTGGAGTTGTTTTTCTAAATCAGCGGCACGGAAGCCTATCTCCTTTCAAGGTTTCCGTGTTTTTTTACAAATTATTAACCAATTCCTGCAAGAATATGTTCATCGAGTTTTTGTATTAGGAGAGCGAAGTGAAATGGTTTGCCAAAAAGGCGTTTGACGGGGGGGGGTAATTGTGAAAATCAATCAAAATCAAATGGTTGTCTCTTCCAAACTTCAAAAATATCGAAATATTTCATCCAAAAATTTATAAAAAAAACTTTTTATCGTAATCTAAAGACTTTTTTTCAAAAGTCAGAGAGATTTTTAACGCTGCGGCGTGAAGCAAAATTTTTAAATTCACGAGGATCGGTTCTAATTGAGTTTGCTGTTTGTATGCCGATTTTGATTATTTTGCTGTTTTATATAAATGATTTGGTAAAAATAAAAAGGTATTATTCTCAAACTGAGTTTGTAGTACAACAAATTGCAAATATGATTCAAAAGATTTCGCAAAAGAAAAGCGAGAAAGATTCAACAAAGTTAAAAATAACACAAAAAGATTTCTGGAATATTTCAGCTTTAGCATGGCAAACTATATATCCTGGAAAGAGCATGTTTTCCAGCGCTCGGCAGCACTATCCACGATCAATGGGATACTATATCAAAGGATTGGATAATGGTAAAGCAGTAATCAAATATTATTTCTACTGTACGCCTTCAACCACAGATGGCAATTATTCCGATTATGCAGGTTGTTGTTGCCATGCATATTCCAAAATACGAGTATCTAACGATTCTGAGGTGAATCCCAGCCAAATACATCCTAGTTTAAAAATTAATCCAGGAGAAGAAAAAATTTTAATACATACGTATTTGTTGGTACCTGATACGACAAGGCTATTTTGGTTCCTAAAACCTAATAAACAAAACGGCCTTGCATGTTTTCATTCTTCTGTAATTTTTACACCAAAACCAGGTCTATTTACAGAAGAAGTACTACCACCTAGCTAAGTTGTTACTACAGCAACCAAGAAATCAACAAAAATATCGGACCTAAAATACTGATTGACCAGCCGAGATAGCCGATGAAAGTCGGGGCTTTCACTCCGTGATGTTCAGCGATTGAGCGAACCATTAAATTTGGTGCATTTCCGATATAAGTCAGTGCTCCCATAAAAACAGTTGAGATCGAAATAGATGTCAAAATAGACGCTTTCGTTGTCATTAATTCTATTGCATTTCCCGAAGAAAGATGGAAGAAAATCAAAAATGTCGGAGCGTTGTCTAATATTGAAGAAAGGAGTCCGCTTGCCCAAAAACATTTGCTCGGAATGAATTCTCCGCCCGGCGCGATCCAGTTGAAAATCATCGACAGTGCTCCGTTTTCTCCTTTTGATAGAATCAAAAGGATTGGCGCGACCGTTATGAAGATCGCTATGAAAAATTCAGCGACTTCTCGAATTGGAGCTAATGTAAATCCATTTTCTTCTCGAATATTTTTATGAGTGATTTTTAAAGAAAGCATCGCGATCGACGCCAAAATTACATTTCTTACAACCGAAGAGTAGTTGTAAGTTTCTCCTGCAAATTTAAATGATCCTTCAAACTGACACAAAATTACGGTAAGTAAAATCAAGATTAGCAGAAACAAGTTTCGGGTTCCTTTTATCGAAAATGATGCATTATCGCGGTCCATTTCGAAATGCCCTGTTTCTTTTTTGAACAAAATCGCATCGATGATATAAAAAACTCCACAAAGAACAAAAATTGTTCCGAATAAGGGGGAATACAAATTCTGAATAAACCAGAAAAAATCCACGCCTTTCAAAAATCCGATAAACAAAGGAGGATCTCCGAGAGGAGTTGCCGCACCGCCGATATTTGCTATTAAAAAGATAAAAAACACCATTAGATGGACTTTGTATCTTCTTTTTGTGTTTGCTCGTAAAAACGGTCGAATCAAAAGCATTGCAGCTCCTGTTGTGCCGATCCATCCTGCTAATATTGATCCGAAAAATAAGAACATGGTGTTGAAAAGAGGACCTTTCCCGTTGGGAAAATCGATAAAAATTCCACCCGCAACTATGTATAAAGTTGCGATTTGAATGATGAACGAAACGTAATCGCTAAGTAGCGGTTCAAAAGTTGCAGGAAGTAATTCATGGGGGCCGAAAAACCAAGCGACGCATGCCAAATAAATGACCGACCATCCAAATGGAATTGCTCCGCCGTGTTTTTTCCAAAAATTTGGAGCAATTAGTGGGAGAAAAGACATGGAAAAAATTATTCCCAAAAAAGGAATCGTCCACAATAAATTTTCGAAATCCATCATTCATCCTCAGGTCATCTGATTCATTGTAATTTAAAAGAGACATTTTTTCCATGGTCTTCTATTCGGCTTTAGTCTTTCGTTATTTTGTGTTTTTTTCGAGGATTCTTTTTGAACAATCGAAATTCGAAATTATATGCTTCCATTAAGCATGCGCCGAAAACGCCAGTGATCATATAGAGGATTCCGACGATCTCTTCCGACATATCTTTTTTGAAAATCATGAGGCTTGTTAAGCATAAAATCAGTCCGATACTTGCTCCAATAATCATCATTCTTCGTCTTTTTTCTCGATCGAAATTTTTTTGGATTTTGTGCTGATTTTTTAATTTTCTTAGTGGTTCAAAAATGCTTTTTGGTTTTAAATTTTCTTTCATTTTTCTTTTCCTTTTTTATGTAATAAATTTTTTAAACTATAAAATAAATGATTTCCGAAAATTCGTTTTGGAGTTAGTTGTCCAGCCCAATATGGTTTGATCCATTTCGTGTGATAATGATCACATCCATCTGTTAAATCGGGCCAATTTTTTTCGATTAAATTTTCTGCTACATTTAAACATACTTTGAAAATCGAAGATGATACATCAAGATTTTTCAATTTTTCGAAGTTCGGATCTGTGCGATTCCAACATGAAAATTGATAAGGTGCAAGGCATACTTCGGTGATAGAATTAGCGAATTTTTTTTGAAATCGATTTAGTATAACATTGCCGACGGCGATTAATGGGGCTAGTCCGAAATTGTTTAGTTCGCCTCTGGCTTCTCCGTAAATCGTTTTTGCTAAAATTTTTAAATCATCATTCATTTGGATTCCTTTATAAATTTTATCGTGATTAAGTTTGTATTAGATAAAGAAAAGACAGCAGTACTTTTAAAAACTATTTCATCGCGATTTTTAACTTTGATTTTTATTTCTCCATTTTTGATTTTTTCATACAATCCGATATGCGGAGACTTATCGAATTTCGATTTATTATTACGATCTCTACATTTCATGACATCGATATTTTGGTTTGTTAAAGATGAATAAGTATATGATTTTATTCGTAATTTTTTTTGTTCAAATTGTGCTCGACAAAAGCATGGTTCGATGTGTTTCGGATGGCATCCGTAAAAATAAAATCCGCCGTAAGGGTAAAAAATGGAGGAATATTTTTCGTTTTGGTTTAGTGCGATTTTTAAATTTTCAACTTTTTCGTATAAGTATTTTTCGTCGCAAATTTGAAAGTCCATGCGGAATAATTCGTCATCAAAATCCAAATCAAAATCTTCAAAATGCTTGTCGGAAAAATCATAATACTGATTATTTTTTGTGTAATAGCCAGTGCCTTCATATTTTATTAAAACCGATTTGCAAAAATGATTTTTTACTTCAGATTCTGAGTGAAAAAAATTTGGATCGTATATATTTTCGATCACAAAATTTATACCCGAATCGGTTCGAATTAATTTTGTTGTTTCTTTTATTGCAACTGGATTCAAAGAGGATCGAAGAAAAAATTCCTCTGGTAAATCAGTTGATAATTCAACTTCACAGTCATTGTTTTCAAAAAATATTTCAGATCTATTTCGAATTAATTCTTCTGTGTCGGCAATGATATTGGCGGCACGTTCATATGTTTTTCCAAAGTTTCTTATGCTTCTTATTATCATTTTTAAATTCCTTTAAATTTCTAAATTTTTTAAATTTATGTCTCGGATGATTTCTCGTTTTTGGCTGATCGGATGTAAGTCAACGTGAATTTTCGTGGGATATTTTTTCAGAAAATTTATCGCTTCAGATTCCGAAGAAAAAGTTCGTGAAGTCAACAAATTTTCTTGATATTCGGGATCATTTTCAACTGAAATATTTTTTGCAATGTCTGAAATTTCAATTTTATCTTCATCAGGTTCAATCTCAAAATTGTAATTTTTAACAAGGTTAAAAATGTTTATCTTATTATCAGGAATATATCCAACGGAAAGATTTAGTAATCGTGTTTTTTCGTTCAAAATCAATTTTGTTTGAATTACTTTTGCGGTGATTGGATGAGAATAAAGATCAGAAAATTTTATCGAATCGTTCACAGAAATTTCCGAAAATTTATTCGCATCCAAACAGAAATTTATCGTTACATAACGCCGAGAAAAATTCATAAGTGCTGCGATTTTATATAATGCATATCTGATAGCTGATTTTCCTCGCTCTGTTGCAAAAAACGAATTGAGTTGATCGTTTTTCAATGCATCGGGAACTTTTTTTATGCGTCTCCATTTTTTTTCATCAAAATTTTCGTTTGAGCAATGAGGGATATCACATTCGAAAATCCAACCATCGTGAATTATTCGGTCAGCACACAGATAATTTTTAAAGGCGTACCATCTAGGATAATTTTTCGATAGCTGAATTGCTCCCAATTTTACGGAAATATCTTTTTGTCGTGAATGGTTTTTATCACAAATCGCAACAGAAATATTTTCTGTTCGTTTTTGATGATATTCCCACCCCAAAACGAATTTTCCCGTGAAATAAAAACGACGAAATTTTATAGATTTTTCTCGCGATCCGTTTTGGATTTTTATAGGATTTGAAACTTCTGGAAATCTATTCAAAATTCCGCTGCTGTTTGGAGTAACAGCTTTTACGTTGTTATAAATCAAAGAATATCCATTCTGGAAATTGTTGCGAAAACATGGAGAAAGATTCGAAAAAGAATTGATTCGATTGAATTGAAATTGTTGAGAAATCATTGGCATTAGGTCGATGTATCCATAAACTTTTTGAATCCAACTAGCCGAAAGGTTTAAAGTAATTTTTCCGTAAGGTTCTCGCGATAATTTCACTTGTGTTGAATTTTTCAAAATATCTTGTTTGGAAATTTTGAAAGTTTTTGCTCCGTAATTTATATCCGACAACGATAGTTTTCCTGTCGACATATCCCAATAAAAAATCTTACTCGATCCTTCCAAAAAAATTGTGGGATTATCATTTTCTGAAAAAAATAAATCATCAAAAATGATTTCAGAATTTTTTTCTTTATATAGTTTTTGATTTTTCTTTATAAAATCTTGCAGTTGATTTTGATAATCACTTGGCTCGGATAAAATTTCGATGGTCATGATCGAATTTTCGCAGCTTAGCGGAAAAGAAATTATTTTTCCGCGAAAAATTGTTTTGATTTGACCATTTTTTTCTATTCCGATTCGTGCAAATTTGTGTTCTAGTTTCTTTGATTTGATAGAGACTCTTGCTGTTGCGAAACTTCCTTCATGTTGAATGATGTTTAACGAGAAAATTTCTTCGTCATTGCTCCATTCAGAGTCGTTGTAGAAACGGTCACACCAATTAAAAAATATTTTCATTTTTCACCATAAATGTTATAAATAATTTACTTTTAGCGTCGGAGAATTTATGACCTCGAATAGATATTGGCAGGGAATCTTGTTTTTTTTCTGTCAAATGTTTATCAGCTGTGCGAATGATATTATTTCGAAATTTATGGGACAAAGGCTGAATGCTTTCGAGGTAACTTTTTTCAGATTTTTTTTCGGATTGATTACTTTGCTTCCCTTTGTTATTGCTCATGACAAATCGGCATTTAAAACAAATCAGCTGCTTTTGAATGTTGTCAGAGGAATTTTCGGAGCCTTGAGTTTTTTTCTTTATATTTACGCCGTTATCAAATTGCCGTTGGCTGAAGTTGTTATCATCCTTTGGACAATTCCATTGTTTTCGTTGATACTGGCCAGAATTTTTCTCAAAGAAAATGTTACAGGTTTTCGTTGGGTTGTAACGCTGATCGGTTTCATTGGATTGACGATTATTACGACATGGAATTCTGACAATGATTTCCGGTTTAATATGCTGTATTGTATTCCGATCGGCGCAGCGTTTCTTTTCGCTTTGCAGGATATCCTTATAAAGAAGATGGTGACTGCAGAAGAAAATCGCGTCACTATGTTGTTTTATTTTGCTCTTATCACAAGTATTGTTTCTTTTCCGGCAGCCTGTGAGGTTTGGTTGACTCCAACTCCATTTGAGTTGGGGATGTTGTTCCTTTTGGGACTTGGCGGTAACCTTATTCAGTACTTTATTTTTAAGGCTTTTAGTTTGATAGACGTTTCTGCGGTTGCTCCGTATCGTTATTTGGAATTGCTTGTCAGTGCTTTTTTTGCATTTATATTTTTCCTTGAAATTCCCGGAAAAAATGTCTACGCTGGCGCGCTGATTTTGATTCCATGCACACTCTACTTGGGATACAGTGAAAATCTTAAAAGGAAAAAAGAAAAATCTTAAATTCGGTTTTATATGATTCGCTATCACATTTGAATGAAGTTTTTCCTTTGTTAGTTTCATAAATTTTCTCCGAATTATTTTACTAAATCAATTTAGATTTCTTCAGATTCTAATTTCCAACCACTTTCCATTTCCCATTCGTTAGTTTTCATGGAAAAATTTGTAACCAACATGGTCAGCCAAGGTCGGAAGCTTACAAAAGTTTTTTGATCGCTTGATTTTTTTAAAAGAATTCTTTTCCCTGAAACGGAATAGGGGACGGTTTGTCCCAAATTGTTTACTACATGAATTGATTCGGAAACTGCCGGACGGATTAGATCTAATATAGTTTCGCCCGGTCGAATTATTTGCCACAAATTTTGGATGCACCCGACGTTGATTTGTGATCCTATCCAAATTTTGTCGATAATTGGTGACAGTGAATCGCTACAGGAAATCACACTTCTATATTTTTGTCGTTTTGAAGTTTCTACGAATAATAAATTTCCGTTAACAGATTTTTTAAAATTGCCGTTGGCTATTGGTAATAATTCTTGCACACAATTTCTTGCTCGTTCTTGTGGTAATCCGGCTATTCCTAAAATAATTTCATTCATTGTTGATCTCCTTTTCTGTTGATTTTTAATTCATCCATTCAGGCATTGTAGTTGGGGTTGTTCGAATTAAAAATTCCAGGCAATCTGCAAGACTTTCGTCTGACAGATTTTCTTCTGAATAAATGTCATTTGGATCAATATCATTTAAGATAGTTCGATTTGATAAATTGTTTGTAATTTTATTCATAGATTTTTTCTCCTTAGTTCAAAATGCTCTTAAACTCTTTCAAAAATTCGAAGCAGGCGTTGAGAATTTTTTGAAATTTTGCTCCTAATTTTTTCGGTATTTTTTCTTTGTTTTTCTTGTATACTTCCATGGCATTCGCTAACTTTTTTTCAGCTAACACCAAAACTTGTTCTGAATGATTTTT
>JAZLGP010000052.1:0-11589 GCA_045616365.1 Alphaproteobacteria bacterium
CACAGAACGACATGGCTACGATCCGACTTCAAATACGGAAAAGTCTGCAAAATCTCAGCCTGCAGAACCGTTAAAATTTAAAAATATTGAATCGGGACCATACAAAGGTGGGCGATTAATAAAAGGTACGATTCGTTCAAGTTTTTATGTAGATGCAAGAAAATTATCTGTTCCTGTTAGAGTTATTGACAAAGTTATTCATAGTTTATCATCGAAAATCGATTTTAGGCGTTCATTGAGAAGAGGCGATCAGTTTGAAATTGCTTTTAACGCAAAGAATGATCTTGTTTATTCTAAAATAAAAACGAGACGGAATCAGGCTTCTGTGTATAAATTCGGAAAAGGGTATTTCTTTGAGAATGGAGAGAAAGTTGGTGGTGGTGCCTCCAGTGGGTCTTTCGCTCCTCCGATTAAAGGTGGGCTGAGGGTTACTTCGCCGTTCGGATTGAGAATTCATCCGGTTACGAAAAAATACAAAAGACATTCTGGGGTTGATTTAGTTGCAAAACACGGAACCCCGGTCTATGCAATTTATGATGGAGTTGTAACTCGGGCTTCAAGGTATTCTGGATATGGTAGATGTGTCGACATCAAACACAAAAATGGATATTCTAGTCGATATGGGCACTTGAGCAGATTCACCGTTCGTCCAGGAGCGAAAGTGAAAAAAGGACAGTTGATTGCGTTTTCGGGGGCGTCTGGAGTTGCTACCGGTCCGCATTTGCACTTGGAGTTAGCGCGCAACAGCGTCAGGCTTAATCCGTTGAGAGTAAAAATGATGGAAGAGAAGCCGAAACGGGTTTCTAACAAAAAGCAGTTCAATTCGTTGAGAAATTATTTCGCTCGCTTATCGAACACCATTAAGTAATTTTCAGGTAATTGTTTATGAAAAACAAATGTTTTGGATCTGGTCCTTGTGCTAAACACAGGGGCTGGAGTTTTCCTAATTATTCTCTTGCAGGAAGATCTCATCGATCAAAAGAGGGGATGGCATTGATTCAAAAAACGGTTAATTTGCAACGAAAAATTTTGGGCATTCCTGATGATTATTTAGTTGGAATTTGTGCCGCATCATGTACTGGTGGAATGGAATTGTTGATGTGGAATTTGCTAGGAGCGAAACCTGTTGATGTTCTTGCGTACTGCGTGTTCAGTAACCACTGGGCTTATGATATCGTTGAAGAGTTAAAAATTCCAAATACAACTTTGATTAAAGAAAAGTTTCCGAGAATGGCAGATGTGTCGAAAGTTGATTTTTCTCATGACGTTGTTTTTTGCTTAAGTTCAACGACTTCTGGAGTATCTTTTCATGATACAGATTGGATTCCTGCGGATAGAGATGGTCTTACCATTTGCGATGCGTCATCGGGTGCTTTTATTATAGATATCGATTGGAAGAAATTAGATGCTGTTGCTTTTTCTTGGCAGAAGGCTTTAGGCGGAGAGGGTGGATTCGGAGTTGTAGTGTTAAGTCCGAGAGCTGTTGAAAGACTGAAAAATTTTCGTCCGAATAGAGCGCTTCCTCGTATTTTCAGAATCGTTAGTGACGGCAAAATTAATATGGCTTTTTTTAGTGGAGCGACTATTAATACTCCGTCACTGATGTGCTTTCAAGATGTCTATGAAACTCTGATTTGGGCAGATCAATCGGGCGGTTTACCGTTTTTTCAGAAAAAAGTTGAAGAAAATTATCGGATAGTTTGTGAGTGGATTAAGTCACAAAAGATTTTTAAATTTTTGGTTGAGGAAAAATATCGAGCTCATCACATCGCTTGTTTGGATATTGATAATGAAAACTATCAGCGAATGTCAAAAGATGAGAAGTGGAAATTTTTGCATCAGATTTTGGATTTAGCTACTGAAAAACAATGCGGATATGATTTTCTCGGTCACGCACTGGTCGAACCCCATATAAGAATATGGTGTGGACCGACAATAGAATCTGAAGATTTGCGGGAATTTCTTGTGAAACTTTCAGAACTTTATAACGAAGTTGTTTCTGAAAATGATTTTTATTGATTCGGAAGATGCAACACAGAAGTTGATAAGTGATCTCAGCGATCAACATGAGTTTATTACTGTTGATACTGAGTTCATTCGAGAGGTTAATAAAATTCCGCTGCTCTGTTTGGTACAGATTGCGACAAAATCGGAAAGTTATGTTATTGATGCAATGACTGTTGATCTGAATTTTTTGAAACCATTTTTTGCAGATTCGAAATTGAAAAAAGTTTTTCACGATGCCAAACAAGATGTGGAAATTTTGCAAAACTACGATTTCAAGATCAGTAATTTCTATGATACTCAACTTTATGAGATGATTTTGGGTACGAAGGAAAATATCAGCTATCAGTCGATTGTTTTGAATTATACGGGCAAGAAATTAAAGAAAAATTTCGGGATGAGCGATTGGACTAAAAGACCTCTCATCCAAAAGCAATTATTATACGCTTCAGAAGATGTTACTTATTTGCGAAGAGTTTATCAAAAGCAAATTTTCAAATTAAAACAGTTACGCAGAGAGCATTGGCTTGATGAAGAAATTTCGCAGTTGCCGAGTAGAAATTCGTTGGAGGATTCGTTGAACGAAGCGAGTTATCCTCTTTTGTATAAATTGCTTGGTTGGCGGGAAGAAAAATCGAAAGAAAAAAAAGTAGCTCCGGAATTAATTGCAAGTGATCGTCTGATTAAGTCGATTTGCAGAAAGGGAATTGAATATATCAGAAATTTGAAAAATTCGCGTAATTTGGTAGATGATCGAGAATTTTTGGATTATGCAGAAGAAGTTGCTGATGATTTTTCTCCGAATAAGACTTCGTCAGAAAGGAACCCTATAGTCGATTTGCTCAAAACTTTGTTGGATATAAAATCACATCAGCATGAAGTTGCGCCGATCATGATTGCTTCCGTAAAAGACCTTTTGAAATTTGTTAGCGGAGATCAGAACGTAAAATTTTTATATGGATGGCGTAGAGAGATTTTCGGAAATTCCGCATTTGATCTTGTGAATGGAAAAATAAAGTTGGGTATCAAAGATAAAAGAGTGTTTTTATATGATTAATGTTTTGGCGATTACTGCGGAGCTGAAAAGATGCTCTATTGCTTGCAAATTGAATGGACAAATATTTGAAGTTAACGAAGATCTGGATGCTTCAACTTATTTAGTGAAATTAGCTCAGGATTTTTGTGAGAAAAATCGAATTGATCTGATGAAAATCGACAGAATTATAACAACTTCCGGTCCAGGATCTTTTACGGGGATTCGTACTGCTCAAAGTTTTGTGAAAGGATTATCTCTTGCTTTGAAAATCCCCGCTGTTTGCACTGATTATTTTCAAGTCATAAAAAATATGTTCGGACAAGAAAAAGATTTTGTTGCGATTATCAAAAGTGCAAAGAATCAGTCGTATTTTTATGATTTTTCTACAGGAAATTTCGGAGTCTGTCCATACGAACAATTACCGAAAAATCTTCCGTTGGTTGGAGATAGAATAGATGAGGTTTTACCGAATATTTCTCGGGGATTTTTTGAGATTAAAGATTACAGGAACGCCAGAAATTTTCTTGATCTGACTGAATTTGAGTCGAGAGTCACTCCTTTGTATATAAATGCGCGTGCTGGGTAATTTTGAAAAAAGTCGACAGAGTGAATAGATTTTAAACTAGCGCGAAAAAAACATCATAGTCCAAAATTATCGGGTTTTTGTCAGTGATCAGTATAGGATGTTTTTCTTCATTTGATTTTAAACATGCTCCGAGTTTTTTGAAATATCTCGCAACTGCAAAAAAATTTTCGAACTTTAAAGTATATCGAACAGTTTTATATTTTTTCACTGTTCCTATTTCATTTAGCAATATTTCTTCGGATGGATAATCGAAAGTTGGCGCATGATCGAAGCAAACTTTGTAGCGCTCGAACGATGTATTTAACAAAGTAGAAAAAGCAAAATTTTCGCAGTGATTTTTTATTTTTTTTACAAATTTCGGAAGATCTTCAAACCATTGTATGCAAAGATTTGAAATTGCTAAATCGTAATTTTTTTCAAACAAAAAAAGTTCAGCATCGCAGCAAAGTACTTCAGATTTTTTCGGAAATTTTTGTGATGCGACGTTCAACATTTTCGGAGAAATATCGCATAAAGTATAATTGGCTTTTGGAAATTTTTTGTATAATTCCAAAGATGTATTTCCTGTTCCGCAACCTATATCGATTACCGTTAAAACGTCAGTGAAATCAATTAGTTTTACCAACTCATGCGATGATAAAACCTGAATCTTGGCGACTGAATCGTAAGTCTCAGCAGCAGCGCTAAAACTGTTTTTTACTAAGCTTTTTTCACTCATTTATTTCCGCTAGAAAAGTCTGAATTAAATTGAATACTTCTCTCGGTTGTTGATATCCCAGAGAGTGGACTGCTTTGTCTAAAAATTTCAAGGTGATTAAATCTTTGTTTTGAAAATTATCGATCAAAATATCTTTTTCAACAACGGGATCGTCATAACTTCCGATAATCAAAGTTGGGGCTTTGCAATGTTCAAAAGACGATTTCATCATTTCTAATTCTTTGATTAATTGTTCCAGCGAAAGATTTTTCGGTATGGATCCGCCATATCCGCAAAAATTATAAAAAAACTCTAACGAACGTTTTAGGTCTTGTTTGAATGAAAGAATCATCCGATCTAAATTTGTTTTGAGCATATTATTTTTCTCAGGATCGCTTCCGCAAAAATTTAAAAATCCTTGCAGACCAATCAACGCATGAAATTTTATACCAGAATTATTCAGCATTAAAAAACCGAGAGAATGTCCGACACCTACATAAATTTTTTTTTCATCAGGAACGAAATTTTCATCGAAAAACTCGACGTCATCTTTTTCCAGCAACGGAACAAAATTCCTCCAGTATTCGTGAGTAAATCCGAATCCATGGCATAACAAATAGGTCATTTTAAATTCTCCAAAAGTAAATCAATATCTTCATAACTATGATGTGCATTAATCGCAATTCTCAGACGAGGAGTGGGAGAAGTCGGTTTTCGTACTGCTGAAGTTATGATTTTTTTGTTTAACAGATTTTTATGAGTTTCGAGCATTATTTCAGTCGAATCGAAAACGACAGAAATAATATTAGTATTGTGTCCGATGTATTCTAAACCTGCAGATTCAAGTCCGTTTCGGAAGTAATCAGATTTGACGAAAATTTCGCGTCGAATATTGTCTAAGCTCGAAACCATTTTCCAATTGTGTTGAGCAACGCCAATACAGAACGGAGATAATGCAGTGGAATAAATAAACCCTTTACTGACCTGAATTAAGAAATCTTTGAAAAGGTCAGAACAAGCGACATATGCTCCGTTCGATGCCAAGGCTTTGCTGAAAGTTCCCATAACAATTGTCGAGAGAGGATCTAATTCGAAATTCGTTGATAATCCATATCCTTTTTCACCATATAATCCTGTGGCATGTGCTTCATCCAGGTATAAAATCGCATCGTATTTTTTTGCGAGTTCTGATAAGATTTTAATATCAGCTTTATCTCCGTCCATTCCGAAAACTGTTTCGGAAGCGATCAATTTTTTCGGACAATTTTTGTATTTTTCTAAAATTTCTTCTAACTTTTCGTAGTTTAGGTGAGGAAACCTTTTTAATTCAAAATTAAATTCTGACGAAAAACTGTTTTTCCTGAAGTTTGTATTTTTTAAGTCATATTGATACATGCTAGCATGATTTAGTTTATCGAAAATCAACAAGTATCCCATCGATGCAAAGGCTGAAATCACAGAGGAATTGGCTACGTATCCAGAATTAAAAATTAAAGCATTTTGAAACTTTTTATCCAAAGCAATTTGCTTTTCAAATGACTCAAAAATTGCTTTATTTCCTGATAATAGCCTTGATCCCGTGCTTCCTGTTCCGAATTTTTTCGCAGCTCTGACACCTGCTTCCAACGACTCTGAATTTTTTGACAGAGATAGATAATCATTCGACGAAAAATCTATCCCGTGAAATTGACTCAATCTTCGGAACAAACTTTCTGACTTTAATTTATCCAGATACCCAACAAACTCTTCTACCATTGCCTAACGCTCATGTGATTAATATTTGAGCATAACGAAGTCAATAAGTCAATTTCATCTGTGCTGAAATTTTTTATAAACAGTTTATTTTTCGCGTTCAAAAATCGATTCAAAACTTTTTTTGCATTCAAATATTTGCCTTGTTCGTACAAAACATATCCGTAAATACTGGTGAGTATGTCTCGAAAATGAGAATCTTTTACTGATGAAATCAATTCATCATTTTTATCAAAAAGCACTCCCAATAATTTTACAATTTTTTCAGAATTATTTTCTTTTAATAGCAATCTGGCATATTGAACTCGACAAGAAATCTGATATTCAGTACTTAGTGTTTCAAACGATTTTATCGCTTGCATATTATCGTCAAAGAATGTCGCTAACTCGATTTCAGCTTGCTCTTCTTTGTTTTCGCAAATCAGAGAATATCCATAATACCATCGAGCTAATGCTTGCTGCTCATAACTCAATTTATTCAGCAACTCCGGATTTTTGAAAAGCGTTTGTAATATACAAACAACTTTTCCGTATTCGTTCTGGTGAAAGAAAAATTCTCCGATTGTCGTGCGCAACAAAGGAGAATCTCCAAATTTTTGTAGAATTTCTGTTGCTTCTCCATTTTCGTGATAGCAAAGATCGAAAATTTTTGATATTTCCTGAATATTTTCTTGGGCTTTTAAAATAGTAACGTAAGAAAGTAAGACATCTTTTTGTGGCGTTTTAGATGAAATAAAATTGTTCATAGTTGAGATGTTTTTAAATATCGGTCGCCAAATTATTTCTGCTTTCTGAAAATCTTTTTTGTGAAAAAGAATGTTTCCGTATAAAGAACGGGTCAGCAGCATCTGATAATAATTGATCTTTTTGAATGCATTTATTTCGTTGCCTGTTTTATCAAAAAACGAGGAAAAAATGATCTCAGCATTATATAAATCATTTGAGGCAAAGGCTTCTAATCCACGACCGATAACATCCTCAAGCTGAATCTTTAACCGAGAATCGTCTAATTTGTCATTATTTTCATTTCGACACCAAAACACTGCCGAGAACGCCATCAATGCGACAACGGCAACGATACCTTCTTTCTGTAATTTTTTACGCTTTGCCAATTAACTTACCTTAACATAACCCTCAGAAATTCTAGGGAAGTTGAAAGCGAAAATCAAGAATAGGAATAATTCCTTTATTTGTCCTTTGATAATTGGCTTGATCGAAAGACTTTAGAAAAATTTGTCCATATTTTTCGATTTACTGATCCAATTTCATCTGATAAGGAATATCTACAATGACGCGAGTTTGTTCGCTTTCTTGCTTTCGATATAACATTCCATTCTTAAATATTGTTGCGGTTTGGTTATGAAGAATGTTTTGCCAAAAGGCTCCTGGAACGAAACTCGACATTACAACTACGGTTTTTCCTTTCTCAGGATCTCTTTCATCTTGTTCGAAAAGAAAATCCAAGAATGGATTTACGACTGATCTATATGGAGATCCCAAAATTACGAGAGGAACAGAAAAATTCATTGATCGCCAAACGAGTTTCAGTCTTTCGGTTTCGGCAGAATCAACATTTACGATCACCGCAGTTACATCTTCGGATAATGATTGAGCAAATTTCAAAGCCTTAAGTGTTCCTTTATGTAATCTTGATACAGGAACTACGACTTTCGGATGAAAATTTTCTTTTTGTGTCAACAGTTGGCTTAAGCCTCCGCTTTTTAAGTCGAGTTCTTTATTTGTCGAATTGTATCTTCTGTTGATTTTTCGAAAAGTGAAAAACAGAGTTGGAATCAAAATCAGAACCATCCAAGCTCCATCTAAAAATTTGCTTTCAATAATGATCAACAGAGTAATGAACGTAGTAACAGATCCGAAGGCACTGATCGCTGCTTTAATTTTCCAGTGATCTCCTTTTTCTTTGCATAGATACTTGACCATTCCTGCTTGAGATAAAGTAAAAGAGGTAAATACTCCCAGTGCATACAGAGGCAAAAGCGATTGAGTTTGTCCCTTGAAAAATACTATCAGCAAGAACGCGACGAACGCTAAAGCAATAATTCCATTGGAATAAGCAAGTCGATCTCCGAGGTGGGCAAACCTTGTTGGAATATATTTTTCTTTTGCAAGTACTCCGGCTAGTCTGGGAAATCCAGCAAACGAAGTATTCACTGCCATAAATAAAATTCCCGCGGTTAGAAATTGTACGATATAGTACAGAATATTATTTCCAAATACTGTTTTTGCGATTTGAGATAATACTGTTTCTGAGTAGTTTGGCACTATATAAAATTTATGAGCTAGATAAGTAATCCCTACAAACATAGATGACAAAATTAGTCCCATGCAAACTAACGTAATTCTTGCATTTTTATATTGAGGTTTCTTGAATGATGCAACACCTCCCGCAATGGATTCAATTCCAGTAAGAGCAGCACATCCGGATGCAAATGCTCGCAATACCAAAAGAACGGTTACGTTTTCGGTCATTGATTGTTGTTCATCGGAAATTACGAATTTTGAAGTTCCTTCTGGCATAAAAAATCCGATAATTATCATCAAAAATATTATACTAATAAAGCCGTAGGTAGGTAGCGCTAAAACTCCTGCTGCTGAACGAGTACCACGCAAATTTGCTATTGCGATTATACTTAATACTGTTATGCAAATTCCGACAACATGATTAGATAAACTCGGAAATGCGGAGACTATTGCGAAAGTTCCTGCGGATAAACTTACAGCAACCGTTAAAATATAATCTACAGATAAAGATGCAGCTGTAATCAATCCGAAAAATTCCCCAAGGTTGTTTTTTGCGACGGCAAAAGCTCCACCTCCATTGGGATAAGCCCTCAAAGTCTGCCAATAGGAACATATAATTAAGAAAAGTAATCCCGAAATTGTCAAAGCAATTGGAATGGGAAAGGTTAGTGACAGAATTATACCTAGCGATGCTAAAACAGCCTCTGTTGCGTATGCTACTGACGAGAGAATGTCCGAGGAAAAAACTGCGAGAGCCTTCACTTTGTCTAGTCTCTCGAGGACTAAATTTTCTGTTTTTAAAGGATTTCCGAATATGAAACTACTTATCTTCATAAGTCTTATTTAAAACTTTTTTGAGCTCATTAACTTCTGTTTGAAGATCCATACGTTTTTGAAATTCCAAGTTATTCGATTGGATTAACTCGAGAACTCGACCACGCAATTCTTTTATTTCCTTCAACATAACGCCCATGTATTCTCGTGCTGCTACCATGAAATGAGCATCATTCTTATTTTGTTTACCGGAATGATAATCGAACAAGGCAATAGGGTTTCCGTCCAGACTTGGAGAAACCCATACGGTATCGACTCCCTCCTTTTCGATGACATTCCAAGGAGCTTTCGTTGAATCTTCCAACCTTTTCTCCAACAGATTTATGTCTTCTGGAGTCAATACCTGTTTCATGACTAAGCGTTCTCTGTTTGGGTTTCAGCTGTAATTTGCTGCTTTGCCTCTTCCTCGGATTTTGCAACGCTTAATTTAACAACAACGGAAATCTCTGGATGCAAATTTACACTGATTTCGTATACACCGACTGTTTTGATCGGAGCACTGAGATCTACCTGACCTGCGTTGACTTTGTATCCTAATTCTTTAATAGCTGCTGAAACATCGCGGCTGGTAACTGATCCGTAAAGTTGACCTTTTTCGCTGGCCTGACGTACCAAAGAAATAGCCAACTGACCCATCTGATCTGCGATCTTCTGAGCATCAGCTTTTGCAACTTCGTTTGCTTTCTGAATTTGCTCTTTCTGATCTTCAAAATATTTAAGGTTTGCTTTTGTTGCTCTTAAAGCGATTTTTTTCGGCAAGAGATAGTTTCTGGCATAACCTGGTTTTACGTTAACGACATCACCAATATATCCTAATTTCGAAACTCTCTGTAACAAAATAACTTTTATATGTTCCATTCTGACCTCTGATTAAAAACTTACTAAAGTTACAGTAAATATATATTAGACAGGTAAATAAGTCCAGATTATTCGCTGAATTGAAAGGAGTTTTGCTCAAATTGTTGCATAAAACAAAGGATTTCGTAACTAGCTCTATTGATATGCTGTTTTTTTGGTGCTAAATTGCAGGAGTTGCCCGTGTGGCGGAATGGTAGACGCTACAGACTTAAAATCTGTTGTCCTTTCGGGCGTGGGGGTTCGAGTCCCTCCACGGGCACCATCAGAAATGGTCGATGTGATCTTGTGATGTCCATTTTATGGTTATGCTTTTGATCTTAGCTTTTTTCTTATTTTAGACGGTTTATCCATTATTGAAATTGGTAGATTTTCGGGAATAGTTTGATAAAGATGATTGAATAACGTGATTTTATCTTTTGCATTTTCCGCAACTGGAGCATCCGCCACAAAATTTTTTCATCGAACAACAATCACAATGCTTTTTAAAAAATTTTTCGGTTGAGATATCTAAATTAAACAAATTTTCTTGCTGTTGAACATTTTGAGAAATCTTGAAAATTTGAGGTTTTTCGCTTTCATAATTTAAATTTTCCGAAAAAGCGCGTAACATTTGTTCAGTTTTATCGAAAATTTGGGATTTTATACCGTTTTTTATGAAAATATTTCCAGTTTCAAAGAAGGAAAAAGTTACATTATTAGCACGACATTCCTGCGAAAGTTTAGCAACCCATGACTGATGTAATGGACGTGCTCCTGCATAATTTTCTCCACCGCACCATATATTTTCGATCTGTCCCGATTCCAGATATTTTTTCAGCGAAATTTCTCCGATGAACGGGGCTACTAAAACGCCTTTATGTTTAAAAGGAAGATCCAATAAAATAGGAATTCTTTCATCGGCTCGTTTTTGATTTTCTGCCGTTACATTAAGCCAGATATTTTCCCAGCCATCATTCCAATCTTTTGGTAGATTTTTCAAAATTTGTTGAGGTCTTTTGGTCACGAGAATGAAGACTACATCGCTACGCTCTTTCATGATTTCCCATGCATCCGCTCTCCATTGATCTGCTTCAGCGAGAAAGAAATCGGATGTCATGCATACCCGCAAAAATTCTCCGCTTCGTATTTTGTAATTTCCAAAACGATCTTTTTTTAGCGGATAGTTGAAGTTGTTTTTTACTTTATAAATTTTGGCACCGTCAGATCCTCGTTGCTTATCCAAAAAATACATATAGCAGTTTTGGCAGCCTTCGCTTATTTTTTTGCAGCCATGCCATGGATTCAAAATATTTCTCAAGATTTAGCCTCCATATCGCATAGCAAAACCTGTTGTTGAGTGTAAACATGTAACGTTCCGTCAGAGAAATTCAGTGTGAATTCCGACAATGTTCTTGCTTCTTCTGCTGAATTTATGTGTTTATGATTCGAAGTTTCCGCCCAAATAAATCCTTTGCGCAAAATATTTAAATAAGAGCAAGATTCCAATTTATTTATGGCGAGATTTAATCGATGTTTTGAATTTTTTAGAAGATTTTCGAATGCAAATTTTAGTTTTTCTTC
>JAZLGP010000053.1:0-3476 GCA_045616365.1 Alphaproteobacteria bacterium
GGAAGAGTTGATCCAGGGAGGGGTATTTTCAACTAATAAGCAGTTAGCGTAGAAATTATGTGAATGAGCATGTTGATAAAAGACCTATAACGATCTCGATGAAAGAGCGCTTATGCAAAAGGATTTTCTCTTCGAACGATATCAAAATGCTTTTCATTGTACGTTTAATGTCCATGATGATTTTCAATCCTCAGGCAAGCAATTGCAAATTTCGCTAATTCCTTGAATATTTTGTTTCTGTAAAATTTTTTCTGATAGCATACATTCAAAGACGTCGAATCTATGTATGCGATCTTGCTTTGTTTCCTCAAAGTACAGCAAAATAACAGTGTTAAAAAGTACAATATGCGAGGCATCATCTCAACAAATCTTTTGTAACTCAGTATTTTGGGAAACTCTGACTGTATTGTTGCAAATACTATTTGTAAAAATATTTGAAATTCCGGCACGGAGATTCCTGAAACATCAGCACGATTATCGCTATTTCGCTTAATCCGGGATTTCTTATCGGTTTTTTCAGCGGTTTTCCATCTTCGAGCTACTTTTTCTCTCGTATTTCAACATTTTCAAAAAATCATCGACCGAACAAAATAATCTCGTGATATCTCTTTTTGTAGCTATGCTCATGTGTTTTTTTTGCGATTAGCATTTTTCTTCCTCTTGTTTCAAGCGTTTTATTCCATTATTGGAGTTATTAACGTCAGCATGATTATAGATTCACATTTCTGAATTAAAAAATTAGCCCAGGCTTCATTTCACCAACAACTCATCGTTTTCGTTATCCAAAATAACGCACTTTACGTCTGTTCCTTCAAATTTTTTCGCGAACTCTTTTGGATCCACATCAATTACCGGCGGTAAATAGTAGTGCATTGGAACGACCGTTTTTACTCCGAGCCACTTGGCGGCAATTACCGCGTGCTCGATATCCATTCCGTAAATTCCGCCGATCGGAAGCAACGCCACATCAGGATGATAAACTTCATTGATTCCCTTAAATTCCATTGTCAATGAAGTATCTCCAGCATGGAAAATTCGAATATCGTCGATCTCAAAAAGAATGCTGGCAGCAACTCCTCCTGGCGCACCGTTTGGAAGCGTACAAGTATGTATCGCAGGTAAAAACACGCAACGTCCCCAATCATAATCCAGCCACGAGCCGATTCCTACGGGATGGACCTTTTTCACCCCTTGAGTTTGGAAATACGCCGCGACGTCGACAATGGCGGTAACATCCGCCCCTGTGTTTTTCGCTATTTCAACCGTTTGCCCGACGTGATCATAATGACCGTGAGTAACGAAAACATCAGAAATATTTTTGGAATTTCGGTAATTGTACTGCGAATTCAAAGACACAAACGGATCGATCAATATCGTGCCACTGTCATTGATAATTTCAAACGCCGATAACGCAATGTGCTTCAGTTTTAACATCGAAAATCCCCCCCCCCTATATGCCTGTACGTATATTCTAACCCAAGATTGTCGAAAAAACATCAGCAATCAGCCTGTTCACAAGAGATTAGATAATTTCTGCACTTTCGGAGAAGATAAAGAGTTCGAATCCCTCTCGACGTCAGCAGGACTTTTTCCACACTTTTTTTCTGAAAATTCAGGGTTTTACACGCAATCCCTTAGCGCAGAGACTCTACAGAAAGTGTACTTTCCAACTTTTGAGACAATCCCCCATATACACCCCTTCAAGGGATACGCCTTCAGCCACTCGGCCACCTTTCCATTTTCGACTGGCGGAGCAAGAGGTACAAATAACGAAACTATTCTCCATTTTTTGACTTTGAAAAATCCTTTTATTACAACGTGTTACAAAATTCTGGTAACTTTTAGGGTCGACTGCCCTACCAAGAGGTACAAATAACGAAATCACTTCTTTGATATTAACAAAATAAGTAAATAGATATCATATTAATGCAAAGGAAAGTCTAAGTGTTGCGAACGCGTCTATACCGTAAACAAAAGATGGTCTTGTGAATAAATTTTTGACTATTTGATATTTAAGTTAATTCTTGATATCCTGTACATGCTGGTTTGAAAAATATAGTCTTGCGGGGGGGATATAGTGATGAAGTATACGTGTTGTTGGTTGGTAGTTCTCGGATGCGTGTGTGGTACCTTGAAAGGGATGGATGGTACATTGTTGCGGGAAAACGACTCAACGACGGATAACATTACCAAAGTGGTATCAATTGCAAATCAAGAAAAAATCGTCAAAAAGGCATGCAATGTATGGGACCGTTATAAAGGCGATGTGTTCAAAGATTCATCCCGATTTAATGATTTTTTAAGGGAGGTGTTTGTCGGGAGATATCACGATGATGCTTGTATAACTGAGTTGTTGTTAGAATATCACACGCGTTTGGCAGAGCTATATGTGAGGGAGGCGTCTGCAAGGCTAAAAAATAGCAACAGCGGGAAAGGATCTAGAAAGTGGAAAAGTGATCTGTCACAAAAGGCTTTTCTTGTTTGCATAGCAGCGAGATCTATTGATCCCGACAATTTTGACTCTTCCTCTGAGGGAGAAAATCTGACGGAAATGTATATGAGAATGTTCAACGAATCGAAGGATGAAAATTTAGAGAAACGTCTTATTTCAAATCAAACCAGAGAGAAGCTCAAGAAGTTAGGTAGTAAGATGGATGTTGGTATTGTTGCTCAGATGAGTCAAGCCTATATATATGCAAGGAAAAATTGCCGTTTGCTTTCGTCTTATGTTTGGTTTTTTTTCTATAAAAACAAATTGGTATATAGAAGAAATCCAATGATATGAGTAAATATAGACTGATAATATTGTTCTTTGTGGTTAGTTGTTTATCGCCGATTTGGGCGATGGACTCTGTTCTTCAAGCTGAAATGGAATATGCCTCTTCTGATATTGATAGTGTCATTGTATCAGATAATATCGGAAGTTATCTTGAGACAAAAATTAATCCAGAATGGAGCCGTCAAAAGTCGTTTGATGAAAAGTTTGGATTTGTTTTTGATGATAGCATGTTGTATTTATTAGCATTCAACACAGGACAAGCCAATTGCATCATTCTAAGGAAGGGAGAGAAAGTTGTTATATTCGACGCTGGTGGAGAGTTTGTATCAGAAAGTCAGTCAGAAAAAGCAATTCACCTAATAGAAGGCACAACCGTTGAGTCTGTATTTATCACACATCCTCATGCTGATCATTTTTCTTTAATGTCGATATTTGGACAGTACTTAGGCGAAAATACCAGGTTGTATTTAGGAGGTAAAGAGGACGATTGGAAGGATTTATTAGAGAAAGAGGGATTTTGCAAGAATTCAACAAATATTGCTTTCGTTGGAAATCTAGATTTTTTCTGCCAAGAAGCCTACAAAGATGTATCTCTACTGAGTGGTGTGGTATTTCGGATTTTCAATGGGGGAGCGCCGTCTTCTGAACGAAAGAATCAAAAAAGTTTCGTAACAAAAGTTATACATAAGAGCACTAG
>JAZLGP010000054.1:0-3509 GCA_045616365.1 Alphaproteobacteria bacterium
CTCAGAAACCGTTGAAACAGAAGCGGTTTCTGTCGCATTTTGCACCGATGGTTTTTTCGCTTTTCGAGAAGCCTGTTCCGCGAAGAAATTTTCGATATTTTCGAAGTTTATCGAATAGTATTTCACGCGGCGTCTTTTATTAGGATTTAAAAAATCGCTGCTGATGAATCCGAGTTGCTCCAAAGACGTGATGGATTCACGGACAGTGGTTATTCCGTAGCCTATTTGCTCTGCCCATTGCTGATGAGTGTTATAAATCCAGGTCTTTCCGTCTAATTTTACTCCGTAATCTTTCTGGCTCAGCGACCAATAAGCCAGCTGTTTCAAGAACTTATACTGTGGTTCTGTTAAAATTTTTTTTGTTTTTCTTATCAAGATACTTTCAAACATCTACATCCTCCAAACACATAAACTCTCGAGATAAAATGTTCAAAATTACTTGACAACAACAAAGATTTTAAGGTATTATCCTTATAAGTTTTATTTGTTGTCGTCATTCGTAAGAATGATCATTTTATGAATCGGCGGCTTATTCCCGTAAGTCGCTTCTTTTAACTGAGACGTTAACATAAAGTTAAAATTATTGCAAGATCTTTTTATGCGTTTTTGAAGATAATATTTTTGCTGTTATAAATTAATCAAAAAAATACTCTTTCATAAAGAGGTGGAAATTGTAACAAAAAACTATTACCATGTTCTGGAAGTGAAAATTAATATAAGTACGCGGCCGCGCACATAGGGAGGGTAGTATGGAATCCATCGATGGAGTTACTCAAAACGGTATGATAAAAATGACAGGGATGATCCAGTCTTCTATAAGTCGAGCTATATCAGCTAGAGGCATTCAACATATTCCTAAGGCCACGAAATTCAATGTTCGTTACACTGTTTCTGATACCAGAAAAGTTGTAAGTTCTTTTATCTCTTCCAAAATGAAAGTAAAAAAGAAAATACAATGTTTCTACAATTTTAAGGGCGGAGTAGGGAAGACTACTGTTTGTTTTCAGGTTGCTAGTCATTTGGCTATCATGGGATTCAATGTGTTAGTTATTGATGCCGATCCACAGGGGCATTTATCAACTTCTTTGGGATTTGATAACACAGATAGGTTTTATACGCTGCATGATGCGATAAGTGGAGTTAAATCTATTGGAGAGATTATTAAGAATGTGTATGAAGGATTAGATTGTATTCCGTCCAACTTATCCTTAACAAAGGCTGAAGTGACATTAAATGAATTACCAAAAAGAGAGGAACGAGTTAAATTATTGATACAAGAGGTTGTCGATAAATATGATTTTATTATTTTTGATACCAACCCGACGATTAGTTATTTGAACCGAAATATTATAACTTGTAGCGATGTGATAAATATTGTCGTAGAAACACAAGCTTATGCACTTAACGGAGTTAAACTGCTAATGAATGATATGCAATCTTTTGTTTCTCATATGATGATGAAAATGCCTGAAATTTTAATGTTTCCGAATAAATATGAGGATAGATCAGCTACTTCATCAGAAGCTATGACGGTCTTGAGTAGGTATTATTCTGAATATTTGATGCCTGATTTTGCGATTAGAAAAAGTGAAGAATTTAATATTTCCAGTAAACAGTCTAAGCCGTTAGCATTCTTTTGTAGAAACAATTCTATCGCTTTTGAAGATATCATTGAAGTCATTGACTACATATTAGAAAAATCTTGTGAAGAGGTTGGCAGGTAAGCATGGGAAAGATTAAATATAAAGAGGTAACAGATTCATTTGCAAAGATTGCGGTTCCAGGGGGAGATTTTGGATCCAGGAAATCCATAGGAACAAATGATATGATAGAGGAAGTTTTTTATATTAAGTTAGATAAACTGATTCCTTTTAAAAATCAGGCTAGAGAAATTTTCGATGAGAAAGATCTTAATGATCTGGCGGAATCTATAAAACATTACGGAGTTCGTCAGCCATTAACCATAATTCGTAGTTCTTTTGTCGATGATAAATTTGAGATTGTAAGTGGGGAGAGAAGGGCAAGAGCGGCGGAAATAGCTGGGTTAGATAAGGTTCCATGTATCGTTTTAAAGGATTACAAGGAAGCAGAAGCTGCTGCACTTTTGGAAAATATTCATAGATCCAATCTTCATCCAGTGGAACTCGCGAGAGCAATCAAGTCATTAATTTCGGCAACGAGTCGTTCTGCCGAAGAATGGTTTAAAGCCTTAGGTATTAGTCGAACGTCAGGATACGAAACTTTGAAGATATTGGAGTTGCCTGAAGACGTTTTAAAATATCTTATGCAACATAATATTCGAGATCGCGATACAATAAGAGCTTTACAAAAATCAAAAGATCCGCTGAAATTACTAGAAAAGAAAGAAACAAAATCGCACAGATCTTCTTCTGTGATGAGGGTTTCTCTTAAAGCAGGAGAATTTGCTGTACAAAAAAAAGCGATAGCTAAATTATCGGACAATGAAAAAAGTAAATTACGAATTTTGTTAGAAGAAATCTTAAAAGAGTTGTAAAGATTTTTTGTAGTTCAACAAAACGGCGATTTAATTATGACAGATTTTCAGCATGAACCAGCAAAATCTTTGATTATTGTAGCATATTTCGACAAAAAGAGTTAATAATTCCGCTGAGATCGGAAATATCGAACCTGTATTTGTGATTTTCGACCATCATTTTCAAACAAGTTGAAGGGAAATATGGAAAGTTTGAACCCCTGAAAATAGAGCCGGCAAGTGTGACATCGTCGTTGTCGAAAATACCAACGGGCAAAGGAGGATACGACGAAGTTAATTATTATGAAAATCGCTATAGAGTAACAAATTACAGCGAGGGATCGACATGGAATCCGCATTTTGCGATGTGGAGAGCGATCGATGTGAACACATCTTTGCTATCCAATCAAGATGGAAGCGAATTCGACGAATTGAACGAATCAAAATTAGAAGCAGGAATTTACGAGCTCGACCACCATGAAATGTTCCAAAACCCGACAATAGGAAGAACGAGAGAAAATACAGACGCGTACAAAAATATCCGAACATGCTGAACATGCGCAAGCCAAGATATTTGCTCAAAGCTCGAAAATGACTACGGAACCAATCTGCGAATATATGTAATAAAATACCGAAAGCAGTCACAGTATAAGACGTTTCCTGCCGGAGAGATCAAGAGTCATACGTATAAAACCATTGAAGATTGTGCGAATTTTAAGTATGAAGTGAGTTCGAAATCGTCACTGGAATCCACGCTGAAAACAATCGCCGATGAAATCAAAAAGTCGAGTTTTGCGGGTCATTCGGAAGCAATGGAGTGCTAGATAGTGTCGTCACAAGGTTTATGATATACTAAGAGAAATTGTGATAGGGAAAAAAAATGGAAGACGAAAGCATACACAGGCACGACATATCAGATGAATTTTGGCAGAAATTGGAGCCACTGTTGCCCGGCAGAGAAGGCAGCTGGGGAGGACAAGCTAAGGACAACCGTAGGTTTATAAACGCAGTGTTT
>JAZLGP010000055.1:0-66332 GCA_045616365.1 Alphaproteobacteria bacterium
CTTCCATTTTTTTCCCTATCACAATTTCTCTTAGTATATCATAAACCTTGTGACGACACTATCTAATCAAAAAGCCGATATAATTCATTGTTTCGGAGAAAAATGGAAGAATGTAGGAAATCTAGATTATGTATCGTGTTGGTATAAAAAAGCAGCAGATTTTATCCAAAATACACTGATAAAAGCAGCGTTTGTTTCGACAAATTCAATCACTCAAGGAGAACAAGTGCCCATATTATGGAAGCCTTTATTTCAAGAAGGAATTTATATAAATTTTGCTTATAGAACTTTTAAATGGAAAAGTGAATCAACGAATCCAGCTCAGGTTTTTTGTGTAATTATCGGTTTTAATTGTGAACAAAATAAGAATTGTAAAGGATTATTTTCCGAAAAAGGTATGCAATTAGTCGACAATATCAATTTCTATTTAAATGCTGCTCCAAATGTCTTTATTGAAAGCAGGCAGAAGCCTTTATGTCCCGTTCCAGAAACTGGCATCGGTAATAAACCTATAGACGATGGAAATTATTTGTTTTCAAAAGAAGAAATGATTGAATTTTTACTGAAAGAACCGTCTGCCAAAAAATACTTCCGTCCTTGGTACGGTTCTAAAGAATTCATCAATCAAAAGCCTCGCTATTGTCTATGGCTAGGAGATATTCAGCCTTCAGAACTCCGAAGAATGCCATACTGTTTTAAAAGAGTAGAAAATGTTAGAAAATTTAGACTTAAAAGTGAGAGCAAAGGGACAAGAAAAATCGCAAATAACCCCACAAGATTTCATGTAGAAAATATGCCGAATTCGGAATACATTGTCATACCCCGGGTTTCTTCAGAACGACGTAAATATATTCCCATTGGATTTATGACTCCCGATTGTTTATGCAGTGATGCCGTCCACATCATTCCGAATGCGACTATGTATCATTTTGGTATTCTTACTTCCTCCGTGCATATGTCTTGGATGAGAACAGTTTGTGGAAGATTGAAGAGTGATTACCGTTATTCAAAAGATGTTGTTTATAACAACTTTCCATGGTGCGATCCGACAAAAGAGCAGAAGGCAAAAATTGAAAAAACCGCTCAAGAAATTTTGGATGCACGCGCTTTGTTCCCTGACAGCAGTTTAGCTGATTTATATGACGAAATGATCATGCCAATCGAATTACGCAACGCTCATCAACATAATGATCAAGCAGTGATAGAAGCCTATGGATTTGAAAAAGATCTTCCCGAACCTGAAATCGTCGCTGAACTTATGAAGATGTATCAAAAACTTACAGAAAAATAAAAAAACTCAAGAAAAACAAAGAATTAACTTGATAATCAAACCAAAAGAGCTATATTACAACACGATTAGACATGGAGACAATTATGCACGTAGAAAGCTTAAAAAATGAACAAGAATCACCGTTTTATATTGCTGAATTCGAACAGCCATTCAATGACTGCGAATCAGGAACAAATTACACCGTATACAAAGCCTATCATAAGAGTAAGGAAGCCGGAAAAGACCTTATCGATTTTAACGATATAATTTGGCCTGATGATGTTGAAGCGATTGTAAATACCTTGAAACCCAACGGTATCAACAAATTCACCATTTCCTGCCGTTTCTGCGATATGATCGATCGGCTCGCAGATTTCGAGAAACTCGGTTGTACGGCAGAGGGAACAACGAAAATAAAAACCGGACTAGATGGAATCTTGGCGACAGCTAATGCTTTGAAAATGAGGCTTTGCTGACGATATATTTAAGTCCGAAGCATTAATAGGATCACTTTGTTTTGTCGAAAACGCCGATAGTGTTGTAGTATATTCTCATAGAAAAGGCATTAGGGCAGTGATAACTATTAAAAACATGGATTATTCGACACCATCTTATGATGTTTGACGTGCGCTCGGTTTTATTTCAGCAACAACTCGTCGTTTTCGCCATCTAAAATCACGCATTTCACGTCTGTTCCTTCGAATTTTTTCGCAAAATCTCTTGGGTCTACATCAATCACTGGCGGTAAATAATAATGCATCGGAACGACCGTTTTTACTCCGAGCCACTTGGCGGCAATTACTGCGTGTTCGATATCCATTCCGTAAATCCCACCGATCGGAAGCAACGCCACATCAGGATGATAAACTTCCTTGATTCCCTTAAATTCTATCGTCAGAGAGGTATCTCCAGCGTGAAAAATCCGAACACCATCGATCTCAAAAAGAATGCTTGCGGCAACTCCTCCCGACGCGCCGTTTGGAAGCGTACAAGTATGTATCGCAGGTAAAAACACGCAACGTCCCCAATCATAATTCAGCCATGAGCCGATTCCTATGGGATGAACTTTTTCCACTCCTTGAGCTTTGAAATACGCCGCGACGTCGACAATGGTGGTAACATCCGCCCCTGTGTTTTTCACTATTTCAACCGTTTGCCCGACGTGATCATAATGGCCGTGAGTAACGAAAATATCTGAAATATTTTTGGAATTTCGGTAATTGTACTGCGCATTTAAAGACACAAACGGATCGACCAATATTGTGCCGCGGCCATTGATAATTTCAAACGCCGACAGTGCAATGTGCCTCAGTTTTAACATCGAAAATTCCCCTAATACGCCTGCGCCTATATTTTAACCCAAGATTATCGAAAAAACATCAGCAATCTGGCTATCCACAAGAGATTAGACAATTTCTGTACTTTCGGAGAACACAAAGAGTTCGAATCCCTCTTGACGTCACTAGGACTTTCTCCAAACTTTTTTTGCTGAAAATTCAGTTTTTGACACGCAATCCTCTGGCGCGAAGACGATACAGAAAGTGTACTTTCCAAATCTCCATGTACACTTTTTTGGAGAATGGAGAATGATTTTGGGAGAAAATGGAAGATTTAGGGCGAATTTGGAGAACGGAAACGGGGATAATCAAGGTGCAACACGCATACGATTTTAATCAAACACAAATCGAATTCATAACGAATCCCATCCAATAAACCACTCAAATTTCAGTGATAAATATGGCGGAAAGAGAGAGATTCGAACTCTCGATACGGTTCCCCGCATACACACTTTCCAGGGGTGCGCCTTCAACCACTCGGCCACCTTTCCGTTTTCGACTGGCGGAGAGAGGGGGATTCGAACCCCCGATACGGTTCCCCGCATACACACTTTCCAGGCGTGCGCCTTCAACCACTCGGCCACCTCTCCAAAACGAACGACTGTCAGTATATGAGAAAACCAAGTATATTACAATGCGTAAATTTACTTTTTGATCAACGAATATCAAAAGACAGTATGATATTGAGATCTCAAGGTTGAACTGTTTCTCCAAAAATGCTAGAAACTCAGAGTGTATTTGGAGGATAATTTTGAAGAAGATTGGGATCATTGGAGGCGGATGCTATGGAACCGCTTTGGCAGAATGCTTCAGTCGAATTTCTGAAGAGGTTGTGGTCGTTGAAAAAAATTCCAAGATAGTTTCCTCTGTCAATAAAAATCATGAAAATATGGTCTCTTTACCAGGTATTCCACTCAACCCAAAGCTCATTTATTCTTGCGATGAATCTTTATTGCTTGATGCTGAAATAATTTTTCTCGCGGTGCCTGCAAATTTCATGAAATCAGCATGTGAATGTGTAAAAGATTCCTCCGTCCCCGTGGTACTATGTTCAAAAGGATTTGATCTAGAAAATAAACGCCTGTTATCTGATATGATTGAAAAAAACTTATCAAACGAAGTGTTTGTATTGTCAGGACCATCGTTTGCTGGTGAAATCGCGAGAAATCTTCCCGCTAAGGTTAACCTAGCCGGAAAAAATTTTGAAAAATGCGTCGAGCTTTCTGAGAAATTGAGTTCGAAAAGTTTTAAAATAGAACCGATTGGGGATATTGTTGGGCTACAGGTTGCTGGAGCGTTGAAGAACGTTCTTGCGATAGGTTGCGGAATTTTGCATGGAAAAAATTTGGGACAAAGCGCAATATCGAGATTTATCGTTGAGGGAATCCAGGAAATGTCTCAAATTGCTGAATTCCTCGGAGGGAAAAAGGAGACTTTTTCGAAAGTAGGAGCATTAGGTGATATTATTTTAACCTGCACAAGCTTACAATCTCGAAATATGACTTTCGGAAAATTTCTTGCTGACGGAGGGAGTCTGAAAATTTGGAATGGTGCTCTGGCAGAGGGAATCTTTGCCGCAAAATTTATTCCTCATTTACATTGTTCTTCAAAAATATTTTCTAAAACGTATCAAGTCATTTATGGACAAATTACTATTGAAGAATTTTTATCGGCAGCATTTGAGTAATCTTCATATAGAATCCAAAACAATCTTTGTTTTCAAAGAAAGCTTTTTGTTATATACTTCTCCCAGAAACGTCATTCGCAACGCTGTAATTATAGACAAAGGCAGAAAGAAATTTTAGCCCTCTGTATTCACAAATCTCAGATAATCTAAGATTCGATCAAAAAAGCAGATTACTCCTTCGTTCAGCAGCCTTCCTATTCCTTGAATTTGATGTATATTTGTAGTTATGGTTTCAGATAATTTTACTATCTTTAATCGACGTTTATTGACAAAATTACTGAATCTAACGTATATCCTATTCTGTCAAACTGTTCTCGATCTTTTTTCGTTTTCACCAGATTTGGGTATTTCCAGATCTTTTCCATTAAATTATCGTAAGCTTCTACCGAACTAGTCATAATTTTTCTCTTATCTTTTCCTGATTGGGATTTTTGGAACTTTTCTTTATTACTATTATTAAGATTCAGAACTTTATCAAAATCTTCTCGTATATCAAGCCCATTGAATTTTTTGTTAGATTTCAGTTTTTCTAAATGTATGGTTAAATCATCGAAAATATCTAGATATATCTTTTCTTGTAAAGATTTTATCTTATCGCCAGGCACCGAACGTAACTTTTTTCCGTTTTTTGTCTTAGGATTAAGTGCAATAAGTGAATTGTAAGCCCTTATAATCTTCCTCACGTCTGAAACTTTTTTCTCAAAATTTCGATCGGTCTTCGTTTCTTTCAAATATCCTTTAATTTTTTCAAGCCCTGTCTTCTGTTTATTTGTAAGAGTAGCTTCATCCAATAATTCAATATTCGTTCCTAAAAATTCATAAAATTTCTCCGGACTTTCTGCCTTATTAGAATCTATTGAAGATTCACCCGAAACGTCTGAACTAATCTGCGAATCCTGATCTTCATTTTGTTCTTCATCTATCTTTTTACCCGAAGATGAACTTGTTTTCTCGCTTTCGAACTGATTATTTTCTTCTTCTAAATTTACATTTTCAGATAAATCCTGTTCTGAGTTTTTGTTCTCTTCTGATTCCTTCTCTGATTTTTTCTCGTCTTGGTTTTCCCCAGATAATTGTTTCTCGCTATTTCGTTTGGTTCCCCAATTTAAGATTTTCCAAGAAGATTTTTGTATATCCTTTTGTTGTTCTGAAGCATTTTCCGACTCAGATTGCGACGAGTTTATTTGATTATTCTCATCGGAAGAATTTATTTCAGTATTATCACTTGATACATTATCATTTTTTTCATCCTTCGAATCTTCTTTTTCTTCACTTGCCTTTTTTTCAAAAATCCCCGATTTCAACAGATCGAAAATTGTTTGCTTTTTTTCCTGATTCAACCGATTATTTTCGGAATCATCCTCTTTTTCTTCAGATTTCTTTTGCGAGTCACCGGATGATTGACTACTAACTTCCTCCTCTGATTCGGAATTATTTTTCTCATCTGAATTATTTTCAGAACTATTATTTGAATCAAAACTTTTACGACGTTCTGCAAGCTCTTGATTTGACATCGTATCGGTAGCTTCCAAATGTTTGAGTTCAGGAATTCCTTCGATTCTAGATAGCATTATCGGAGAAAATTTTCTTTTCATTTCTGCCAAAATATTCTTCGATTCCTTTATTTTATCTGAAAAATCTTTTAGATTTTGGATAATTTGCTTCGACAGTCTTTCTTGATCGCATATAGATATTATTTTTCCAAGTTTTTTCATATCTATGCGATTCAATTTTTCAATTACACCACCCAGCTCTACGCTATCAGAAGACTCTTTTCTTCTCTCAGTTTTATTAAACAACTCTCGATATAAATTAAACCTCACTCGTAATAATTCATCTAAACAGCTCGAAGCCTCTTTCATTTTCCCGATTACTGTTTTTACGTCTTCCTCTTGACTCCTTTTGAGACTACGTGAAAGAGAATCCATATTACTTATCAAAGCTCGGATATCCCTCTCAGAAACACAACCAATAATACTTTTTAAAGCAGATGAAATGTTTTCTTCAAGTTTCAAACCTGAAAAAGTGTTATTATTTGTCTCAGAGTTTTTATTATTACTTGATACATTTTCGTCTTGTTGCCTCTTTGAAATTCTTTCTCGCTCGTCAAAATTTTCATTATATCTTTCAGAATCTGACATATATCTGTTTCGCTGTCTTCTCGATCTTTTTTCTATATCATCTCCTCCACGATCTGATACGCTTCTATTTGGATGTACTCTTGATGTTTCTCTTGACGTATCGAACCTTCTATTTGCCGGAAAATCATAAGAGTTACTAGCATGCCTTCTCGAATTGCGTATCGGACCTCCCAACAAATCACCAACGCAAAAACAAATACTAAACAAAGAAATTCCGACAAAAGCTAATTTTTTCACAATTATCTCTCTTTTTTCATAAGTACGATCAATTTTTTCTTATTAATTATTTCATCAATAAAAATCTCTCTAATCTCAGTTGCCGAAGTCACCTCATAAAATTTAAGTCCTCTCTGACGTAAAAAATTTAATTCATTTCGAACATCAACTGTTTTTGAGACTTTATCAATATCCAAGCTGATCAATATCTGAAGATTCTTTGATTCATCAATAGTTTGGTTAGCCCCTCGAAGAACATCAAATGCAGAACTAGAAACATCTACCAAAATTAAAGAAACCTCTTGACCTTTAAGAATTTTATCCAATGAATCGCATTCTACATTCACATTTCTAGTTATTACACGATTTATTCCCTCTTCATCTTGAACTGTTGAAATAACATCAGGAATCGAACAAGTTCCTTGATGATCAGAAACAGCCTTTCTTACAATTTCTACTGTACTCGATAGATCGTTCAAGACTATATTTTTATACAAACATCTTGCAACCGTTGGATTTCCTTCTATCGCAATATATTTTCCGCCCATCCGCAAAATCTGTCCGAGCATTATAGAATTGTACCCATAGTGAGACCCTACCTCTACCACACTTGCTCCTCTAGAACAAAGGTTTAATGCAGCGTCATCAAACATTGATTTAACAGTTCCTCTATAACGCAACTGATCTCCAATATGTGGATCATTTTTTCTAATCAGAATAGGAAATTTATTTTCTATAGAAGTTATAACGTAATTGTTAGGAAGAGATATCTCACCTCTCAATCGGGGAATAAATTTTGAAAAAATTTTATTCTTTTCACCGAAAACAACTCCAAAAAAAACTAACAAAGAGATAAATATACACAAAGAAATCAATTTGTTATTCCATAAACTTCTGCTAAGAGACTGTTGTGATGAGTAACTAGTTTCTTCCTGCACAGGTTCTTTAATAAAAGCACGCCGCGACGAATAATCATTCGAAAAATTATCCAACACTTCCTCCATAAACTCTAATAAGTATAACCTGAAGAAAGTTAGAAAAAAGTAAATAACTACAGATTTATAAAAATTAATTGATATTTTTAATTAATTTTATGCTATCTTAACAAAGGAGGAAGAAGTGGCTGATTTTCTGCAATCTCAAAAAGATTTAGTTGTTGAACTATCCGTACCCGCAATAAAAGGAGATGTGATTGTCAACAATATAAGAGGTTCGGAAGCTATGTCTGAACTATTTGAATTCCAAGTAAGTTTTTCCTCTGTAGATAAAGAAATCAATGCAGAAAAATTTCTTGGAACAAATGCTTCTTTGCACTTAAAATCAGATGAACATGAAAGATTCATTAATGGAATAATCATCCAGTTTTCACAGGGCACAACCTCTTTAAAAGAAGACATCTATCTCACTGAATATTTTATTACCATACGCCCCAAGCTTTGGTTACTGTCGTTGGATAACAATTGTAAAATGTTTCAAAACAAATCCGCAATGGAAATAATAAGAAGCGTATTAAAGGATAACAAGATATCAGACATCTCCGATAAAACATCGAAGTGCGGAACCAATACCAGAGAATATTGCGTACAATATAACGAAAGTACATTTAATTTCATTTCTCGACTTATGGAAGACGAAGGAATTTTTTATTATTTCAATCATGAAAAGGATAAGCATACTCTTGTAATTGCAGACAGTTCGAATAGTTATCCAAAATTAAAAAAAGACGCGGAATTTATTAAAAGCAACCATGAAGTCTGTCCTCTTGGAAAAGTTTTTAACACAAGCCAAAACACTTACATGAACGTTGGAGGATATTCTCAGGCGGATTATAACTATCAACTCTCCCAAACAAAATTATTCAGTAAATTGGATACAAAATGGAAAGGAAACGTTTTTTATGAATATCCCGGAGGATTTTCAAAAGCTTCGGAAGGAGATGCATTATCAAAGCTAAGAGTACAGGAAATAGAGTGCAAGCATATGTTATTGCAAGGAGATTCTACAATCCCTGATTTTGCTCCTGGCACAATATTCAATCTGAAATTACATCATGCGGAAAGTTTCAATGACTCCTATATTATATACAAAGTAGAACATATGTTCGACCGTACAGAAAAAAACGGTTTTATCTATCGGAACAGATTTTTGGCACTTCCCAACGGCACCGAATTTAGAGCTCCGAGAAAAACTCCTAAACCAAAAATTCACGGAAATCAAACGGCTATAGTAGTCTGTCCTTCAGGAAAAGAAATCTATCGAAACAAACACTGCTGCGTCAAAGTTCATTTTTATTGGGATCAAGAAGGAAAAGTAAAAGATACAAGTGATAGCTCTTGTTGGATCAGAGTTGCACAAATGTTGTCTGGCAGTAATTGGGGAGCTGTTTATATTCCGAGAGTCGGACAAGAAGTCGTCGTTTCTTTTTTAGAGGGTGATCCTGACAGACCTCTCATTGTCGGATGCGTCTACAACGATCAATTCATGCCGCCCTACTCTGATTCTGAGGAAATGATATCCACAATGAAGACCATAACCTTTACAGATGATAAAGGATTTAACGAAATTCGATTCAATGACGAAAAGAAAAAAGAAGAAATTTTCATCCACGCCCAAAAAGATATGAACGTAGATGTAATCGATGGATCGTACTCCACAAAGCTATACGCAAAACCTGGAAAAAAGGTCATGCATTCGCTTGAAATTGAAAAAGGCGATAAATCGGTGTTACTGAAAGAAGGTAATTCTAAATATACAATGAAAAAAGGAAATAGCACCATTGAGTTAGATGAAGGAAACAGTTCGATTACTCTGAAAAAAGGAAATAGTACTATCCAGTTAAATGATGGAAACAGCTTAATCACTTTGAAAAAAGGAAACAGTTCCATAAAACTTCAAAAAGGAGACCAAACCATCGACATAAACGGAGATTGTACAATAAAAATTTCCGGAAATTTAAAAATCAAAGCAAGCAGAAATATTTCAATAGAAGCCGGCAAAGAATTGTCTCTAAAATCAGGTAGTACAATGACAACCAACGCGGGAAGCAATCTTACTGTTAAAGCAAACGCATCAGCCAAATTTCAATCTACCGGCAGTTTTACTTGTAAATCAGCATCTTCTATGACAATGCAATCTACTCTAAGCATGAATATAAAAGCCACCGCGACCATGAATATAAAAGCTAACGCGAGTATGAATATAAAATCCATGGGAATGCTTATGGCTGAAGGCATGGCATTAACAAACCTAACCGGAGCAGCTGTTCAAATAAACGGAAAAGGTGTGTCTAGTTTTCGTGGACCAATGATAACTATCGGAGGAGGGATGATTTCTTTTGGATAATTCAAAATCAATAAAATCAGAAGAGTCTAAAGTAGAAGAAACCAGATCTCCTGATGGGAAATTAATAAAAACACATACTGTTAAAAATCATCAAATGAATGGTCCTATGATTATTTATGACGATAACGAGCAGATCGCCCAAAAATTGAATTATGAAAATAATAAATTATCAGGACCTGCGGAGTTTTATCAGGATGGAGTGCCTCTGATGTATGCTCAGTTTCAAAATGGCGTTTTGAACGGACCTGCGACCTTGTTTAATAACGGAATAAAATCCGGCGAAACAACGTTTAAAAACGGAGTAATCGATGGAATTTTCGCCACATTCGATCAACAGGGAAGAATCATTCGAGAAGCAACTTATGTCAACGGAAAAATGGAAGGAGATTGTTACCTATACTATCCAGATGGAATTGTTCAGGAAAAATCGTTTTATAAAAATAACAAACTCGATGGAACTACCACAAGATATTATCATTCCGGAGCAGTACTCGAAATTGCAAATCACGAAAATGGTTTACCTGTCGGTTACGTAGAAACTTACGACGAAAGCGGAAACTTAATTTCAAGGAAGGAATCATAAATGGGATTTTGTTGTTGTACTGGAGCTCTGCTTAGCTGTCCTATGGGACTAGTACCAACTCCACTGAACATTATACCAAAAAATCTTTTTGGGTTGACTGGTCCGATGGCAACATGTACGGACTGTGTTCCATTCTTAAATATCGTACCATTTGGCGTTTGTAAAAGTCTGTTAAATCCGTCAACTGCAGCACTTACCGCAGCCGCATTTGGTGTACTTACTCCGGGACCATGTATTCCTACTCCTGCAGGTATTTGGATTCCGACAAAACCAAACGTAATGAGCATTACAGGCCCCGTCCTAGCGAATAATTCGATGCTTATTTGCGCATTTGGCGGAATAATAAAAATAAATCTCCCAGGACAATTTACAGTAATGGCTTAAAAAAGGAAGGAATCATGAAAGACTGCTTATTTTGCAAAATCGTTAATGGAGAAAGTCCCATTCATAAAATTTGGGAAGACGGAGAACATTTAGCTTTTCTATCAATTTACCCAAATACATTAGGTGCATCAGTAGTAATTCCGAAAAAGCATTTCGACAGTTACGCTTTTCACATGCCAGATGATGAACTTGCTAAACTTACGATAAAATCAGCAATAGTTGGCAGACTTTTGGATGCATCATTCGATGATGTTGGACGCACTGCGATTATCTACGAAGGATTCGGAATTAACCATGTACACGCAAAATTATTTCCATTACATAAAACGAAAGGAGAATGGAAACCTATTCATACAGACTACAATAAATATTTTGATCACTATGAAGGATATGTTTCATCTCATGAATATCATGGTCCTAATCCTGACCTTGCAAAACTTGCTGAACATATTCGTGAAGTTGAAAAAAATCTAAAATAATTGTTATTAATAAAATCAAAATATTCTTCCAATAGGTTTTCACATATTTTCGATTAATAAATTATTAACATTTTATCTATACCATGTTTCTCAAAAGTAGCTTTTATTCATGTAAAGGCATTTTGTATGGAGGCTTTTGTGTTTTTGTTGCATTTAATCTCGCTACAGTCAATTCAGCAAATAAAAACTACAGGAGATGAGTGAATGAAATTAAAAAAAAATGTAGCGTTAACATTTGCATTGTTATTGTTAATATTTGCCGGAATGTCTTCATTTAATCTCATAAAAAAGAAATTTCAAAAAAAAACAAATCTTTCACTTTCAAATAAGCTTTTATCACACACTGACGCAATTGTTCGCAGCAAAATAAAGCGTCTCGAAATAAAATGTTTGTCTTTCAGCGGCAAAGAAACTAGCTTTCCTCTGCACGTTATAGATGTAATGGAAAATGATGTTATACAAATATTTCAGGAATTAAAAGAAATGCAGTTCCCTATATACGCATTATCCTGTTATGCTCCAAGGACAACAATAAATGGAAAAAAAATTTCTTTACACGCGTACGCATCAGCCATTGACATGAATTATCTAGTGAATCCCTATTATGATGCAATCGAAAAAAAGATGATACCAACACGAAAAAAAGATCCAAATCAAGATATAGAAACAATTAAGCAAGAATTGAGATCAATAAAAATTGAAGAAGATGAAATAGATGCTGTATTAAAAACAGTTATACAACCCCATGACTCAGATGACAGATTTTCAAACAGAGAAATTTTGCGTAAAGGAATGGTAACTCCGAAAATCGTAAAAATATTTAAGGAACACGGATTTAACATTTGGGGAGGAAATTGGAGACGCCCCATTGACTATATGCATTTTCAGATACCTCGTTCAGTAGCTGAACAACTAGCAACCAACGATCTTGAATCACGCCGCAAAATTTGGGAGACCCATAAAGAGAAATGTCAATCAGATCAAGATTCATCTAGCTAACATTAACATCAAGTCTTTACTGAAAAAAATCGAGACATAAAAAAAACCGCCCGAAGACGGCTTTATAGTTCCGAAACAGATCAACTCGATTAGTCGGAAACATATGGCAATAATGCCAAGTATCTTGCTCTTTTTACAGCAAGAGCTAAAGCTCTCTGTTTTCTGGAAGACACCATAGAAATTCTGCAAGGCATAATCTTTCCTCTTTCAGAAATGAATTTCTGTAATGTACGTGGGTCCTTGTAATCAATTTTCATTGCACCACTTTCAAAAGGACACTTCTTCCTTCGGTAGTTCAGATTGCTTTTCTTCCAACCTCTATCCTTTTTCTCTTCTCTCATAACTTTACTCCTTCGTTTCAGCTTTTTCTTCGCTGCTTTCCTCTTTAATCATGTCGATTTTGCTGTTTGCTGCTCGATACCCACTATCTTTTGTTCCCATGTCATCACCATAGGTTTTCGCCTGAGAAATCAAGTTCTCTTTATCTTCAAAAGCATCAACTCGTACGATCAAATGACGAATAATGTCTTCATTGATTTTCATGTTACGATTTAATTCTGCAACGATAGCGCCTGTTGCTTCCATTTGAATAATGTAATAATGTCCCTTGTGATTTTTTTTGATAGGGTAAGCCAATCTTCTCAATCCGCAATATTCACTACGAACAACTGATCCACCATTTTGGGAAATGTACAAGCCAAGTCCTACACCCAGAGCTTCAATCTGCTGCTGAGAAAGATCCTGACGACCTATAAAAATGTTTTCATATAATGCCATATTCTTACCAACAATAATCGGGAAAGCACCGTACTTTCCTCCGCCATGGTTACTTATACCTTTTTTGAAAAATGATATCAATAAAAAAATACCCAAAACCGAAAAACCTTTTAAAAATCATATAGATAGGACCGAATTTTTTATTATCATCTATACTTGTAAAAATTTACTTCCTATTGTACTATCGGTTGAGTTTATGGAGATTTTATGGCTAAAGAAGATTTAATTGAGTTCACTGGAGAAGTCATCGAAGTTTTGCCTAATGTCATGTTCAGAGTGAAGTTAGAAAATGGGCATGTTATATTGGCTCATACTTCAGGAAGAATGAAAAAGAACAGAATTCGCGTTCTGGTCGGAGATAAAGTCAACGTCGAAATGACAACTTACGATTTCACCAAAGGTCGTATAACTTTTAGATCAAAATAAACAATATTTTAACTATTTATTGGCATAATCGGTATAACTGTATAAGGAATATGATATGTCAATAACGTTGGGAAAGAGAGCTTTCGAAGCAATTAGCAGGTACATGCTAAAGGAATTTGCTGCGTCGTATAATTTTTTGGCTATGTCTTCTACGTTAAGAAGTATGGGACTGGTTAATTGTGCTGATTGGTGTATCAAAAGATCTGAAGATGATCGTTTGAAGGCAATGGACGTTTTTCACCATATAGAAAACCGAGGCGTTAAGTTTAAATTAGTACCTATTCCTGTTTCTCGTCAAGACTGGAGAGCCCCTCTTCACATTTTTGAAGAAATATATAGACAAGAGCAAGAACTATCAGGATTGGTGTCCGTGATATACGAATCTGCAGTCGCAGATAAAGACTATATAATGCAACAATTCATAATGGGATTTTTTGAAAAGCATTTAAAATCTGAAACGAACTCATTAAATCTATTAAACCGGCTTCGAAAAATGCAATCGTCTGACATTGGGGTATTTGAATTTGACGCTGAACTGAATTCAATTTCGTAAAAACTTGGCGAAAAACCAAGCATCCCCCCCATGCCGTTGACGTGTTCAAATTTCAATAACAATGTCAACCAGATCGCGTAACACAGGCTTACACCGAAACAGTTTTCAATCTTTCTCGAGCATAGATCCTAGCATTTTCTAAATCTTCATATGTATCTATGCTGATAGGAGAATCTTTATCAATAACCGTAATTCCGATAGTCATATCATTTTCTAATGCACGCAATTGCTCAAGCTTCTCTATTTTCTCAAGAGTGCTTTGCGGAAGCTTAACAAACTTTACCAAAGACTCCGCTCGAAAGCAGTAAATCCCCACATGCTTATAGTAAGGCCCACCGTAAGGAATCACAGACCTACTAAAATACAAAGCCTTTCCATTTTCTAAATCAGTAAAGGAAATAACTGGCTTCACAACACTTAAACATTCATAAGATTTGTCTTTAATCGGAGTAGCAAGGGTAGATATATCATAATCAGAATCTTTCATAACCGCAGCTGCCTTTTGAATAAACTCAGCATCAACAAACGGAAGATCACCTTGCACATTGATTATATAATCGTACTTTTTTTCATTATCAAATTCTTGCCATGCTTCAAAAACTCGATCTGTACCAGAAGGAAGATCCGGATCAGTCAATAATGCTGTCCCGCCAACACATTCAATAGCTTCTTTTACACGGAGATCATCACAAGCAACAATCACCTCTCCTACCTTCGACGCCATCGCACACTCATATACACGAACGATCAAAGGTCTTCCATCAATATCAGCAAGAACCTTTCCTGGCAACCGCGTAGATGAAACACGTGCAGGAATAACTATCAAAGTATTCATTGTATCCCCGGAATTAAATGGTGCGGTCGAGAAGACTTGAACTTCCACGAAATAACTTTCATAGCGACCTCAACGCTACGCGTCTACCAGTTCCGCCACGACCGCACAGTCGATATCTTTATAGTCCAATCTAAAACTTTTTTCAAGCGATAATTGAACCAAAAACCAACCGCTGTTTAAATCTCTTCTCTAATTTTCACTATCCTCTGAGACATCTAAATCTTCAAAATCTGATGAATTCATAGAATTTTCGATTTCACTTTCATCAACGACTTGAACATCTTCTTTCTCGATAGCTTTTGCAGACATACCCTCATACGGATTATAAGTATCCTCTTCAGCAATATCATCCAGATCGTCTTCCTCCTCATCCGAAGGCACAAATGATCGAAAGCTGTTAATCGCAGCCTCTTTTAAATTATCAACAGAAACCGTACGAGCAGCAATCTCTCTCAAAGCGATTACTGGTTTCTTTTCATCATCCGCACTAATGGTAACCGAATCTCCAGCTAATATTTGACGTGTTCTTTGCGCAGCAAGCACTACCAAATCAAAACGATTCTTCACAACCTTTTCACAATCTTCGACAGTTACACGAGCCATAAACCTTCTCCAGCTTAACACCAAGCATACAATGTTAGTCTATATACTTATAAATTTCAATCTTTTTATTTTGCCGAAAAAGAATTTATCATTCCAAGGATAACCGGACCCAACATAACTATGAACAAACACGGCATAATAAAGAACATCATAGGCAACGTTAACAATGTAGGAGCCTGCGCAGCTTTTCCTTCAGCTGTAAGCATTCTTTTTTCTCGAGCCTCAATCGCCAATTCTTTCAAGGAAGTAGACAATGACGAACCATATTCAATAGCCTGGCTGAGAGTTTTTGATATAGTTTTAATTTCAAGACAATCAGTTCTGTTTTCCAGGTTCGTAAAAACCTGTCGATGATCAGGGATCATTTCCAATTCAATTGACGTCAAACTGAGTTCATCAGCCAAAACTGGATTAGAAGTTCTCATTTCTCGAGCTATTCTTCTAATAGATTTTGTCAAATCCAAACCGGATTCAGTACAAATAACCAATAAATCAACCAAGTCAGGTACTCCTTTATCTATGGATTCCTTTCTTTGCTTCGCTACCATTTCATAATTAAAATCAGTCAACTTATGTCCACCTAACACTCCACCTATTACTCCTATCAAGCACGTAAAAGACAAAGGAATATCGAAATCATTTGTCCCCAAAAGAAGCAATAAGATAATAAAAATCGCAAGACCAGAGGTAAACTTTGCAGTCATAAACTCTTCCATTGCTCCTTCATGTCTTACTCCTGCTTTTAAAAGGAGCACCTTCATATTATCTATTAAATCAGGATATCTCTCTCCGATAAAATTAAACAACTTATTGTCACCAAACATTGGTCCTTTCGCACTTAAACCAATGCTTTCATCTTCGTCATCTCCCGCAATTCCTTCAACCTCTGAAGCCTGTACTCCGACTCTTTTAATTCTCGTTGCAACCCTTATGCTGCTTACAATTTTGTAAGCCCACAAATCAGCATAAGGCTTTACCCATAGATAAGCTGCAAAAGTAACACACAAAGTAATTATATCCAAAAACGACTCTCTCATTTCACACCTTTATCTTTGTAGCCTTCAGCATAAAAAAAGTTCCTGTGGAAAACAGAACAATAAGTATCTTAAGCAAAGTCTGACCTGCCCCAGGTTCCGTAAATGTCTTCAAGTGAGCTGGATTTATTAAAGCCATGATTCCTGCGAATATAAATGGCAGAGCACTAAGAACTATGGCGGACATTCTAGCCTCTGCTGACATCGCTTTTAATTTTAGCCCAAGCTCCAGCCTTTTTCTTACAATACCACTGAGGTTTGATAAAATTTCTCCTAACATACCTCCGTTTTCCATTTGAAGAACCAATGCCACAACCAAAAATCTGAATTCCTCTAAATCTATCCTATCAGCCGCTTCCTGCAAAACCTTTTCAGGCTCGACACCCAGATCAAATTTTTGACTAATTATCCTATACTCACCAGCGACTGGATCTTTGGATTCCATGCTGACTAGTTTCATGATACGCCCAATGTTCAATCCCGCTTTCACTCCTCGGATCATCATATCTATAGCATCTGGAAACAACGTTAAAAATTCCATCTTTTTCTTATCAGCTCTGGATTTCAAATAGTTGTATACCAAATAAGCTCCTACACCCATCCCTATAGGAATTCCTGTTAAAGCATTTAAAAATCGAAAGTAAAGAATGATTGAAGACATCCCTACTCCACCCAAAAAGCAAAAAATCACGAAATGACCAACCGTTATATCTGTGATTCCCGCTTTTTTCATTATTTTTCCTATTTTATTCACGATATTTTGAGTCTGATCATTTAACTCTCCAACGTTTTGAAAGTCATTTTTTGCGAAAGTAGAAATCTTATCAGCTCCCGCTGACTCCAAAAGCATATCTTGCTGTTTAGACAGCATTTTTAAACGTCTTCTTATCTTAGCTTCTGCTGTCTCCTCTTCTTCCTTTTTCAAAGTAGGTTTGGACATCATTACGTAAGTTGTGTATGTACAAAAGAATGCAAAAAGGAAGAAAAATAAAAAATCAATAAGCGTCGCTGTCATTATTTGAGTCTCCCCCATTCTTCTCAATTGCTTCTCGCATTACACTCAACAGTTCCTTATCGAGACCATAAGTTATAGCTTTGTCCAAAAAAGCTGGTTGCTCTACCTTTGCTTCAAATCTGCCGATAACCTTATGATCTTCGGATTCTCCTATAGGAACGAACTTGAACAAATGCTGATACTGAATATCGCCTCTTTCGCTAATACCTGTAACTTCCACAATCTCCGTGATCTTTCTAGTACCATCATGAAGTCGCTCTGTCTGAACAATCATATTAATAGCACCAGCTATCTGTGCTCTCACTATCTCGCTAGGCAAATCAAATCCAGACATTGCAACCATGTTTTCCAAACGAATAAAAGCTTCTCGAGCTCTGTTTGCGTGAATTGTTGACATAGATCCATCGTGACCGGTGTTCATCGCCTGTAACATGTCGATACACTCTTCTCCTCTAACCTCTCCGATAACAATTCGATCAGGTCTCATACGAAGTGCGTTTTTAACCAAATCTCGAATAGTTATTTCTCCTTTTCCTTCTATGTTAGGTGGACGACTTTCCAATCGAACTACATGAGGCTGCTGCAATTTTAACTCTGCCGCGTCCTCACATGTTACAATACGTTCACGAGGATCAATAAGTTGAGATAATGCGTTTAACATTGTTGTTTTTCCTGAACCTGTACCCCCAGAAACGATAATATTTAATCCGCAAGTAGATGCTATCTGCAAAACCCTAACCATTTCCTCAGTCAAACTTCCATTTCCCGCCAATTTATGCAAATCCATAGCTTTCTTGGAAAATTTACGTATTGAAATAGACGCACCATCCAGTGCAATAGGGGGAACAACTATGTTAACACGGCTACCATCAGGAAGACGAGCATCACAGAGCGGACTCGAAGTATCAACACGACGACCAACTCTATGTGCAATACGTTGCGCGATCTGCATAAGGTGAGCATCATCTCGGAATTTTACTGGAACTAATTGCATAATTCCTCGCTTTTCAACATATATTTGAAAAGGTCCGTTAACAACAATATCCGAAATCGTATCATCGTCTAACAATATCTCCAAAGGCCCTAGACCAATCATATCATCGACTAACTCTCGAGCTATCCCGACCTGCTCCCTTTTCGTAATCTGAGCTCGACGCTCTTGAGCAAACTCGAAAACGAAATTTTCAATTTCTGTTCTCAACTCTTGAGGAGTTAATTTGAAAGCCGTTGCCAAATTGATTCGGCTCAACATAGTATCGTGAGCTTCTTTTCGAAAGACCGTAAGTAAAGGAGATTCTTCAATTATCGCATCTTTTGTTTCATCAGCCATTTAATTTCTCCCTTTATTTTTTCATAAATTTACCGATCATGCTGAGAACTTCGTTCTTGACTTTTTCAAAATTGATCCCTTCCTTTTCGGCTATCGCTTGAGCGATAGCTTGGTTCTCATTCTTGCCAAGAACATCATCAGTAATTTCTTCTAAAATTTCAGTCAAAGGCCCCTCTGAAACAACCAAAGGTTGACCTATATTTGCTGCTGCAAGAGTTATAGTCTCATCCAAAGGCATGACATAATCGATTTTTCTGCCTATAACTTCTTCAAATGATTCTTTTGTAATGGCCCCCGAACTGGAAAGTCCGTTCTTATTATCAATGATGATAATCTTTCTACTACCGTATTCAACAGATAGAAACTCTAGCAATCTTGCTGCATTTTGAGCTGATGCCATTGTCATTTCAACCATAATTATAAAGCTATCTGCTTTTTTCATAGAAACCTTGTTGGTCTCACTTACATCTCGTTGAGAATCAACCAAAACATAGTTAAATTGCTTTTTCAGCAATGCAATCAAAGCCTCAAAAGCTTTTATATCAACCTGCACCCCCCTAACTAAATCGCATAACCCTCCTAAATAATACAATCGTTGAGTACATTTTCTCAAAATTGTCTCGGTAAAATAGTCATCGATTTTATCAGGAGACTCTAAAATGTCCAAATATGCATTTTCAGCCTTAATATCGAGAAGCAAGTTCGCTGTTCCGTATAGAAAATCTAAATCTACAATCAACGTACGCTTAAATCTTCTATTTGCAAGCAACCACCCAACGTTTGCAACAACTGTTGTAGCACCCGCTCCGCCAGTAGCGCTCATCACATGAATCAATTTCCCTTCTTTTTGAACATCGTTTTTTATTCCATTAGCCTGTTCAATAGCTCTTCTCAACAAGATATTACTCAAAGGTTTTACTATGTAATCCACAACACCCGCTGCTTTCAAATCTCGAAACAATCCAACTTCATTTCTCGACCCGATTACGATAATCGAAATATTAGGAGCACTGAACTCCTTTATCTTGGCAATATCTCCCAAAGGAAGCTCCGAATTAGAAACATCAATTACCAAAACCTTTGGAGTTCTATTCGTTTTTAAGAATTCCATAACATCAGCAACACTTCCCATCCTCGCTTCTGCATATGCCATATTCATTTCTCTTATAACATTCCAGATGACTTGCTCAGAAACAGGATCATTTACAAAAGCAACTAAGTTATGAGGTAAATCAGATGTATTTTTTGCCATAATAAATCTCCCCTTTATTTATTACCTGAAGACGAAGAACTTTTACTTGAAAATGAGCTACTGCTTGAAGATGAACCACCACCTGAAAACGATCCCATATCATTCATTGCACTTATCGCCAACTCCGTCCTCTGTCCTTTATATTTTCTTGGAGCAATTAAATCAGCCTTATTTGCTATCATTTCTTCCATATTGTAATTCATCGCATTTCCATATTTAGGCAACGGCTTTTCTAAATTGCAATCTCCTATCGAATCATTCCACAAATCAACATCTGTTTTTTGGAGATCATATTTCAAAACATCTACTCGAACTCCTTTCTTGGCATCCTTATATATGCAAGTTCCTGAATCAATAATGCGACTTTCCAAAAAACCAGCTCTAAGCATTTTCGACTTCACTTGATTTGACAGACCTATTTTTTGATCTTTCAATACGGGAGAATCAGAAATTATCATAAATCCGATATTCTCTATACCCTCACCTTTTGAATCTCTCAACAGTTTTACCAACCTTTCATTATCGGCATTCGACATCTGAAAATCATTATTTACACTAAAAAAATGAGAAGTTTTATTTTCGGTTATATTAATACTTGGCCATTCTAAATCTCTTCCGACCGTTGTTTCTTTTTCACTACATCCTGTTAACAACAAACAAACTGCCGTTAAACTACTAAAAAAATTCTTCATAACTACCTCCACTTACTTCAACGAAAATCCTGCACTATCCGCCTCTTGTCCCACCTGGTGAAACCTTCTCTTTGTAATGGACTTCAGAGGAGATAACATTTTGGGAACCATATCTGTCGGAGCTTTCAACTTCTTTGAAGATGGTTTTACAATATAAGGAGTAACTATAATAACCAACTCATTCTCATTTGAATTTACTGTCGAATTTCTAAACAAAGAACCTATCAACGGAAAACTCGATAAAAATGGTGTCTCCGTAATTTTTGAATCTCTATTTGTTTGAAGAAGTCCTGCTAATGCCAAACTTTGTCCACTTCCTAGTTCTACAAAAGTTTCAACTTCTTTCTTCGTTAGGTTTGGCGAACCATCGTCATTCTTAGCACCTAAAGTACTAACTTCCGCCTTTACCTTTATGTTAATTCGATCCTCAGAAAGCACCACAGGAGTAAACTCAATAGAAGTCCCCCAATCCTTGAATTCAGTAGTTTTGCTATCGCTATTATTTTGAGAAACAGTGTACCCTTGTTCTCCGCCAGATTTAAATGTTGCAGACTTACCAGATAACGCCACAAGATTCGGTTCTGCTAACACTGTTGCATAAGTTTCTGAAGCCAAAGCATCAATTAACGCTGAAAGATTATTTATGCCTGCAGATACAACCCATCTTCCACCCCCTATACTATTCGTCAAAGTTTTTTCACTCCCCAAAAGATTTGTTCTAATTTCATCTAAATCTGCAGAAAATTCAGGCAAACCGAGAGTAGATTCACCAGTGGCCATACCGACCAATCCTGATGACGCGCCCGTTGCAGACAAAGCCCTCCAATTAACCCCCAAAGATTTCTTTACCTCTCTGGTAACCTCGGCAACTTTTACTTTAAGCATAACCTGAGTAGCTGTTTCTATTGACATTTTATTGATAATTTTTGCTTGATCAACAAACCTCCCAACAATATCCAATACGTCCTGAGCCATTTCTGGGGATGCAACACTCCCCTTCAAAATTAAATTGTTATCGACAGATACTAAATCTATTCCTAAATCAGGAAAAATTTTACCAATCGCTCTTCTTATATCTTTCAATGGATATGTAACTCTCACTATATAGTCTGAAAGAATCCTTCCTTCTTTGTCATGAACTACTAAAGACGTTGTTCCCGGAGCGATACCACTTAAATATAAAGATTTATCACTTAACATTTCAACATCTGCTACTTCAGAATTCGGAATGAATATTTCACCAATCTTTTTATCGAATTTCAGAAAGTTAACAGAATTTATCTCTATTTCTTTTTCTGTCTTTACTGCTCGTACAGCTGCATCTTTGGCTTCCGCTTGCTTTTGATTTTTTATACTGCGAATAAAACTATCCTTCATTATTCCGTTAACAGTATCATTTTCAACTGCTGAAACATTCGATATGTTCAACAAACCAAGAAAAGCTAAACATATCACACTTACTTTTTTTCTCATATCACTTCTCCTACACACGAATCTTTTACTTTCTGCTACCTTCATCGCTCATTGAACCATTCATGCCGATATCCCCACCTTTTACTCTCTTACCATTCTTGTAAAACTGTACTTCATCAGGCGTTAACTTCCTGTATATTTTGACTGGCTCATCTTTTTCTTCCTCTTTCTTTTTATCTGATTCCGAAACAATTCTTCCCGATACAACTTCGTACTTACTCGAATCTTCTGATGATAAATTAGCCTCACCTTTGTTTTTTGGAGTAGCCTGAAGACTAAAACTGTTCATGTTATGCAAAAGTGCCGATATGTTTCGCTCTTCCTCTTGACGTTTTTTGGCTGATTCCTTCAATATTTCTGCTGATGATGAAGATCTACTCATCTCCCAAATACTTTTAATCAAGTTATTATTTGCTGAAGCTTGGTTATGATTTTCCTCTTCAAATTCCTCTTCTTCAAAAGTATCATCAATCCCCTCATCTTTACTTCTAAGGGTCACAGTAATACCGTTATTACCTGCTTGTTTCAACATAGTGTTAACTAAGCTTTCTTTGACCTCCAACGTAATATTTTTCGGAGTTGACGATCCAAAGCCAATTCCACCACCAAAGAGTCCACCACTATTCGGGTCTTTTTCAACATTTCCTGGCTTCATAACACCATCTATTGCAATAATTTTTAGCGCCTTATAAACGTGAGTTTTTTGTTGATTCCCTTCAAATGAATTTATAATAACATCTATATAATCTCCTGGAGAAATCATGCTCTTAGAAATCGGTGTTCTTTGATCGACTTGGAAAGGCACAGCTCTGTACCCAACCTTAATAAAGGTCTCCGATTCCTTTTTCTTTTTCTCAACTGTTAATTTTTTGGCTTTTTCTGCTTCTTCTGCCTCCTTCTTTTTTCTTGCAATTTCTACGGGATCATTACTCGTTAACATACTTAAGGTCAAAGGCATCCCTGCAGGGATTTCGTTTTTCGCCCACATATTCAACGCATTAGCGTAGTCCGTTCTGTTATTTAACGGATTTCCTTTACTATCCTGAGCAATGAAGTAAGGTTGGACCGCATTAGCTGGCCAAGATCTCCAACTCAATTTGCCTTGAATAATTCTTTCGTCCTTTTTAATTTCAGCACTCGTTACCAAAACTTGAATTTCTTTCACTTTTTTCTGCTCAGATTTAATCATCAAAGGAATATCTGACGTTGACAGCTCTTTTTTTAGCGGTTGTTGCTTTATGATTGTGCCTCCAGGAAGCATCCATCGGACTATTCCCGTAATCACCAGGGCTACTGCCGACGCCATAACAATAGGAAGTACATCTTTTTTATTACCCATATCATCACCTAAACATCACATCAAAAATCACAAAAAAACCTCCGCAAGATAACGCCACACCGTAAGGCACTTCCTGCTTTAACACATCGGCTTCTTCTACTTCAAACTTTACCGATCTTGCTTTTATTCTATAAAATGAAAGTAAAATAAATCTTAAAAAACGAATTTTTTTCTTTTTCAATATAGAAAATATAATAAATAATCTTCTTCTAACATCTGACACCATCTTTCCGCAGAACATATAAACCAAAGCAACAATTAATCCGCCAATGGCTGTGCCCCAGATAAACTCAAATATACTGTTTTCAGAAAACAATATAAGCGGAACAAGTAACTTTACATCACCACCACCTATTAAGTTAAATTGATTCAGCACAAAACAGATTGAAAAAGTAATACATGCAATTTTAAACGCCTCTGCAAAATTTTGTCCTGATACACCGAAACAATAAGACATTGCGTATAAAAGGAATAAAAACAAGACATATTCGTTTTCAATTCTAAAAAACATAAAATCGTTTAGAGCTATAATAATTAAGACTAACGCAAAACAACACCAAACTAACAAGTTTCAACTCCTTATTGCTTTCATCGTAAATGATTTACGTAAAGATAAAGTTAATTTCGAATCAAATTTATAATTTTAATTTCTCTATAGATCTTATATTTTGTAGGTCTTATAATTATACTGGAATTTCAAGAAGGAGATGAATTATGTTAGTTAATTTTGAAACACATGATGCAATTGCGATTTTAACATTAAATAATCCGAAAAAGTTGAATGCACTCAGTACAAATTTTATCGAAGAAATGTACAAGTGTCTTTTAGATGTCGAAAAAAAAGCTAATGTTTTAGTGATATTTGGTACAGAAAAAGCATTTGCTGCTGGAGTTGACATTAACGAAATAGACACATTATCATTTGAACAATCTTTATTGAAAGAATTCATCGACTATAAATGGGAACGCGTACTTAACATAAAGATACCCGTAATTACTGGCGTAGAGAAATACGCTCTCGGCGGAGGTTTTGAATTAGCATTGGCTTCCGACATAATAATAGCAAGTGAAAATGCTAAATTCGGATTCCCAGAGGTAAATTTAGGACTCATGCCTGGATTAGGCGGAACTCAACTCCTTACAAGAATTGTAGGAGCAAAAAAAGCTAGCGAATTAATTATGAGCGGTAAATTTATCGATGCGAAAGAAGCTTTGAGGCTTAACATCATTTCAAAAATAACAACTCCTCCAGCAAATTTAAAAGAGGAAACTTTAAATCTTGCAAAAAAAATATCGGAAAAATCTCCAACAAGCCTGCGGCTTATAAAGGAAGCTATACAGCTTTCCCAAAACACCGGATGTCTTCAGGGAATAAAAACCGAAAGAAACTTGTTTCGATCACTTTTTTCAACATCTTACAAAGAAAAATTAACTAAAGAGTTTTTGAAAAAATAAAATAGTTCCGAAACGATCAGAGGAATCCAAAAATTATTCGATCTAATATCCACCGCAAATTTCGGACAGTTCAATTGCAAAAAATCCTCTCACTATTATACGAGCTAATTTTTTAGTTAACATTTCTTACGACCTGTAGGAAGTTCAATGAAAGATAAAACAAAAATTGCAATCAATATCGATAACACTAAAGCGACCATTCCACATTTATAGTCGGCAGCACTATATGTGAGATTCGATCCTTTAGACCAATCTAAAATATATCCAACCACCCAAACTAATATTGTGCAACCGAGCATAGTAATCATATTTACGATACCTGTTATAGTCGCCCCTTGCTTTTTATCACACAAAGATAATGCAGCAGGAAATGCCAAGAACTGACTCATTGCAGAAGCCCCCATGAGGAACAAAGTATAACATAGAACTACAACAGAAGGCTGAGTAAAACTAATTATACTGAGACAAACAACAAAGCATGTCGCAGCACCCAACATCACTTTTTTAAAACTGTTTAATTTTTCTGATAACCAAGCCAAAACCGGACTACCAACCATCATTCCGACATAAGCAAAACTCATTGAAAAAGCTGCTTTTTCTTTGGGAATATTATACGCATGAGTTATAAATGAAACCCCCCATGCATCGCAGAAAGATGAACAAGCTCCCCAAGTAGCCATTGAAAAAATACTGATTACTATATATCTGTAATCAGAAATTATAGTTTTTATATCCTTAAAAATTGAACAAGAGTTGGTTTTTATTTCAGGTTTTAATAAATCCTTTTCTTTGATTCCTAAAAATACTATTATTGAACATAAGATCCCTAAAGCCCCAAAGCATCTTATTATGTTGTGCCACAAAAAATACGAAGACAGATGAGCTATCAGAGGAGTACATATTATCGGCCCTATCCCTCCTATTGAAATAGCTAATCCTGAAACCAAGGCAACTTTTTCACGGGGAAAATAATCATTTGAAACTTTCATAATCATAATAAAAGCAAATGAAGAAGTTGCCCCCAGAATTACCTGAGAAATTGCGGCACAAATGTAATTTGACGAACTCACTAATGCAAGTAATCCGCAAGCAAATAAAGCAAAGGAGGATACAATAATTTTTTTTACACTTACTCTATCCATGATTAATCCAGTCGGAATTTGCATTACCGTATAAGCCAGATAAGATAAACTAACTAAAAATCCTATTTGTGAAGCACTTGCTCCAAAATAATCTTGTAAATTTTCATTCAGCACGTTTGGAATTGCAGATTTCATGCCGTATTGATACGCAAAAAACAATGCACAGAATGAAAGCAAAAACACATATTTTTTATTCATAAATTTATTCCTAATGTTTTTAATTATACAAAAAACTAAGCCTTGAAAAATTTTGCTTTCTCAAATAATTTGAAAAAATTTTCGCTCGTTACGTCTTCAACTTCTTTTCTTGAAATATTTTTCAGTTCTGAAATTTTTTCCGCAACATAAAACACAAACGCAGGTTCATTTATTTTTCCTCGAAAAGGAACAGGTGACAAAAACGGAGAATCCGTCTCAAGCAAAATTCGATCGAGAGGTAATATATCTCGAACCGTATTCTGCAAAACTGTATTTTTTTTGAAAGTTAAAGTTCCGCCGATTCCAAAAGAAAAAGAGGTTCTAAGAACTCTTTCGGCAAATTCACTCTCCCCCGAAAAACAATGAATAACTCCTGTCACATTCGGATGATCTCCCAAAATCTCCATAGTATCTCGCCAAGCCTCACGAGAATGAATGGATACTGGCAAACCAAACTCCTCCGCCATTTCTAATTGAAAATGAAAAATCTTTTTCTGCTCGAATTTTGCATCACTGAGATAATAATCCAGTCCGATTTCCCCTATCGCAATAGTCTTTTCTCGCCTGCAATGTTTTTGAAAAATATTATGCATTTCATCAAAAGAATACTTTTCATAATGCTCCTGTGCATATTCCGGATGAATTCCGATTGATCTAAATACATTGGGAAATTTCTCAGAAATTTCAGAAAGATTCTCAACGTCAGACAACTGGGTCCCAATATTCAGCAGATATTCCACCCCTGATACAGACGCCCTCTCCACCAAAAGGTCCATACCATAATATTCCAAAGTCTTATCCGCCAATCGGGTTTCTAAAAAACTATCAAATCCCGAAAAACTCAAGTGACAATGAGAATCAACCAACATTAATCAACTTTCGTAAATAAAGGTGATGACTTTGGTAAAGTTTGCTTTACAAACCTTTGTTCTATTTCTGTAAACGAATTTCCTTTTACGTTGATATATTCGAAAATTTTACGCGCAGTATCTGGCATGAACGGAGCAATCCCAAACGCAATTGACTTAATAGCCTCGCATAACGCAGTCAAAACTGTGAACAACCTCGGATCATCCTTCTTCGCCAATTCCCATGGCTTCTGATCGTTCACGAATTTATTGGACTCCGCAACCAATTCCCAGATGGTCGTTAACGCACCGTTCAGATCTTGACAATCTATTAATGGTCGCAACTTAGCAATCAATTGCTTAGAATGATCAAACAATATTTGCTCATCATCTGAGAAATTGTAATCTGGCTTCAATAAACCCTCTGATTTCTGGATAAAAGCTAAAACTCTTTGCACCAAATTTCCGAGATCATTTGCAAGATCATATGAAATTCTTTTCTTCAAAGCATCTATCGAAAAGTCTCCATCTTCTCCCAAACGAACTTCCTTCATCATGAAGTATCTCAAACAATCAAGTCCGTATTTCTCAACAATTTCGAACGGATTTACGACATTTCCAACGGACTTAGACATTTTTTGACCTTCGCTGGTCCACCATCCGTGAGCAAAAATCTTCTTTGGCAACGGCTGTCCTGCCGCCATTAAAAATGCTGGCCAATACACAGCATGAAAACGCAAAATTTCTTTTCCGACAACGTGAATACATTCAGGAAAAAAGGACTCTACATTATCCTGATCATCAGGGAATCCCAACGAAGTTATATAGTTCGTCAACGCATCGATCCAGACATACATTACATGTTTGTCGTCATTGGGAACAGGCACACCCCAATCAAATTTACTACGAGATATGCAAAGATCCTTAAGTCCGCTCTTTACGAAGCTTATAATCTCATTACGACGGCTTATCGGAGAAATAAAATCAGGATGATCTTCATAGTAAGCAAGCAACTTATCCTGATAAGCCGAAAGTTTAAAGAAATAAGATTCCTCTTCCATCCATTCAACTTTACCTCCGCTCGGAGCAATTCCGTCAACGATATCTCCTTCATTTACAAAAGTTTCATCTCTTGGATCATACCAACCTTCGTATGAGCTTTTGTAGATATCTTTCTCTATCAAAGTCCATAATTTCTGACTTGCCTTTATATGACGATCTTCAGTAGTACGGATAAAATCGTCATAACTGATTTTCATTAACGAAGACATATCACGAAATCTTTGCGACATAACATCACTGAACGCATGAACATCCATGTTAGCTTTTTCCGCTGAACGAGCTACTTTGATTCCGTGCTCGTCAGTTCCTGTTGAAAAATGAACATCGTATCCGTCCAATCTCTTAAATCTGGCTAAAATATCCGCCGCAGTACTGGCATATGCGTGTCCGATATGCGGTTCACCATTGATATAATAAATCGGGGTTGTTACACAAAATTTCATTTTTACCTCTTAACTCGAATCTATTTAATTAAAGTTGCTTGTATTATTTCATCAGATGTATCTAACTTATTATCTTTAAGCATAAGAGATACAAAATTAAATACATTCCTAGCAAACAACTGACTTGAATCATAGGCTACACGCCCTGCAAAATCAGTATACCCGATAATAGTTACACCATTTATGACCACTTTTTTATCTTTTTCGGAAAGTTCACAATTACCACCAGTCTCCGTCGCCATATCAACGATTACAGACCCCGACGCCATACTGTTAACCATTTCTTTCGAAATTAATCGCGGAGCAGGTTTTCCCTGAATTTGCGCTGTGGAAATTACAATATCCGACATTTTCAAAGCTTCAGCCAACTTCTCTGCCTGTTTCTTTTTATAATCATCAGACATTTCACGAGCATATCCTCCGACGGTTTCTCCATTTTCATCAGATTCAATATCAACAAAAGTAGCCCCAAGACTTTCCACTTGTTCTTTCACAGCTCTTCTGACATCGAAAGCTTGCACACGAGCTCCCATACGCCTTGCCGTTGCAATTGCCTGAAGCCCTGCAACTCCTGCACCTAAAATAAGTACTTTCGCTGGTCGAATTGTTCCGGCTGCCGTCATCATTAATGGTATAACTCGACAATACTCAGATATTGCTTCGACAACTGCTCGATATCCAGCAATATTAGCTTGAGATGAAAGAATATCCATTGACTGCGCTCGAGTAATTCTTGGAACTTTCTCTAAAGCACACGGATTAATTCCCTTCAAAAATAATTTCTTCAAAATCTCCGCATTTTGAAATGGAGATAGCATTGCAATTAAGTAGCTACCTTTACTCAGTTGCATATTTTCTGACAACTCAGGTTTTACACATAGATACAAGTCTGCATCAGCAACTGAACCATTACTAATAACTGCTCCCGCTGATTCATATTCTGAATCAGAAAATCCAGCAGACTCCCCTACTCCTTTCGGTAATACAACCTCGAAACCTAATTTAATATATTTCGCGGTAACTTCTGGAGTAATCGCAACTCTTTTTTCATTTGGATTAATTATAGTACTGAGTTTCATTTTTATCTCCTCTCAACAATCCCTGCACGAGATATTCTCTAGACAAAGGCAATTCCTTACTGCTTATACCATAAAAATAAATTTTTAAAAAATGCTGAGTTATCTTCAACGCCATCAAAATGTCTTCATTAGATGGATTATCATCATTATTCAGCAAAAACTTCGGCAACAAAAACAACCTATTTTTATATTTTTCCCCGACCTCTTTTACCACTGCCTTACCTGTACGAGGTGACACATAAAATAATCCTTCTTTCTTCCCTGTAACAGCACATTGAGACAGATTTAAACCTACTCCAACCTCAGATAAAAACATTTTTTCAAAAAAAACATAATTCAAAAGCCAATCATCATGAACTAATTCAAGCAAAAACTGCTTCACCGAATCATATAATTTTCCATGAGGAGCTCTATCTGGTAGTCCGTTACTACATAGAGTACAAACGCTATCGATTGCAAGAATTTCCAACGGATTTTCGAAAACAAAAGAAAAAGGTGAAAACACCGTCTCAATTTTAAATGTTCCAAGCTGATCTGCACTCCGACCTTTCCACGTAACATCTCCGATATCTCCGACGTGTATGACCGACTTAGTCCCTTTAACCAGCCCTGAAGTCTTTCCCATAGTTCGATTAAAAACACTAACTAAACGACAATTCTCGCTAAATGGTTTTGATGATAAAATGATACTCTGTTCTTGCCATTGCATTCTCTATTTTTCCACAATAACATTCAAAAATAAGTGAACCTTTCGTTCAAGTAATTTCGACAATTCACAACGAGCTGCAGAACCAATAGCTCTAATTTTTTCCCCTTTATGCCCTAATAAAATCACTTTATGAGCCCTACTTTTTACAAATATATTCTGAGCAATTCTTACAGATCCATCTGATTCATTACGATAATCTTCCGTAACTATCCTGCATTTGTATGGAATTTCCTGGTGAATTCTATGATAAAGATGCTCTCGAGTAATTTCCGAAGTAAATTTTTCAAAAGATGAATCAGTAACTTCATCCTCTGGAAACAACCACTCTCCTTCCGGAACAACTTTCTCTAAATATTTTTTAATATCTTCAACACCATCACCGCTTAAGCTAGATATCATAAAAACATTTTCAAAGTTTCGAATTTCCGCAAACTTACTCGCAATCTCCAAAAGATTTTCTTTGAAAATCAAATCAACCTTGTTCAAAACCAACGAAACCTTCTTTTCTTTGTCGATTCTTCGCAACAGAGCCATACTTTTTGCAAAATCTCTTTTATGAACATCCACTACGAATAATACTTCATTTGTTTCTCGAAACGCGTCCCAAGCGGTTTTTTCCAGCACATCTGAATGACGCTCTGAAACAAATCCGGGAGTATCTATTAATATTATCTGACTCTTTCCGCTAATTGCTATTCCCAATATACGACTAAGTGTAGTCTGAACTTTTCTTGAAACAATCGAAACTTTTTGCCCTACCAACTTGTTTACTAGAGTTGATTTTCCTGCGTTAGTTTCCCCTAAAACAGCGACAAAACCACATCTCTCGCGTCCGAAGTCAACTAAACTATCCGATTTTCTCATAGTAGATCTCCGTATTTTTCTGAAATTTACTTTTCTAACTTTTCTATCAATTTTTTTGCAGCATCATGCTCTGCATTTTTCTTTGAATTTCCAAAACCCGAAGCAACTTTTCCACACGCAGAAACTTCCATCTCAAAAACTGGATCATGAGCCTCTCCACTCATCTTTATCAATCTATAAGAAGGCAACTCATCTGATCTACTTTGAACTATTTCCTGCAATCTGGTTTTAGAATCTTTCTTCTTGTAAATTACCTTATCTAAATCAGATCCCCATAAGCGAGTAACAACCTCTCTCGCAGCCGAAAACCCTGAATCCAAAAATACAGATCCCAACACCGCTTCCATCATATCTGCTATTGATGACGAATTCTTATTCTTAGAAACAAACAGATCTTTCGGATAAGAAAAACACTCTATCAACTTTGTTTTCTTCGCAAGATCTATCAAAAAATCTGTTCCGGCAAGAACCGACATTCGAATAGCCAAATCGCCTTCACTTTCTTTCGAAAATTTTAAGAAAATCAAATGAGCCAATGATAACCCCAAAACTCGATCTCCTAAAAACTCCAATCTTTCGAAACGTTTTGCAAAACTTCTATCAAACTTATTAGCTCCTGGATGCAAAATCGCCACAGAAATATTTTCTTTATCCTTAAACCTATACCCGATAATTTCTTCTAATTCTGATAATTCTTTCATTAATCTATGCTCTTTAGAATACGATCGTATCTAATGTTTTGGAACCATCTCCAAAACTCCCAAAGCTTCACTCCTTTATCGATGGAGTACACCTTCAAAATCGCCCGTCCCATGAGATTTTCTTCAGGAATAAACCCCAAACCACAACGAGAATCTTTAGAACAATCTCTATTATCCCCCATAACAAAATAGTGTCCTTCAGGAACAGTAACTTCCTTAAAATTATTCGCTTTCGAAAAGCTCATTTCTTCAATATATCCAACGGTGTGAACGGGAGCGTCAGACAACGGCAACTTTTCCTCATACCTCTGTATTATATACGTCTGTCCAGTTGGATAATCATAGTAATTAACCTCTTCCTTATAGGTTAACTTTGCTTTAACTCCGTTGACGGAAATAATTCCATTATCTACACTAATCCTATCTCCCGGAAGAGCTACAACCCTCTTGATAAGATTCAAATCATCATTTGCAGGATTACTAGGATCATGAGGGTGTTTAAAAACTATTATATCCCCTCGTTTCACATTGTTTTTGAAAAAATAACGTCCAGAAAACAAATTCGGACTAAACCAAATACTGTGTTTACTAACACCATAAGCGAATTTTTCTACAAAAGGCATATCTCCAACCAATAACGTCGGAACCATCGAACACGATGGAACAATATACCAATCATAGACGAAAAACCGAAACAATAGAAAAACTACTGTAAACCACGCACAAAACTTTAGATCAGATTTAAGCTTCTCTTTTTTCTCCTCTGGAGTCAGTTCCTCTTTCTCGAAAAAAGTCTTCCTCAAATACTCCTTAACTTTGGAAAGATTTATTTTAGTCATCTTTTTGCGTTTTTTCCTTCTTTTCATGACGCTCCTGAGCTTGAATACTCAGTGTCGCAGTAGGCCGTGCCTCCAATCTCCTCAAATCTATAGGCTCACCTGTGTCTTCACAATATCCATAACTTCCATCTTTTATCTTCGCTAAAGCCTCGTCTATTTTGGTGATTAACTTTCTCGCCCTCTCCTTAGATCTCAGCTCATAGCCCAAAGTGGTTTCGGTAGATGCTCGGTCAATAATATCTGTGCAGATTTCTTTCTCTTCCTTTAGGGACATTAACGCTAAATCGCTTTCATGAAGAAGTTCATCCTTCCATTGCTCCAATTTTCTTCTAAAATATTCACGTTGAAAGTCATTCATAAACTCTTCATTCGCACTCGGAACATACCCCTCAGGCAACTCACAAATTTTATTTCTCATAACATCTACCTTCTATTTTTTTTACGCCAAAACAGCCTTTACCTTACTCACGATCTCCTTAAAAGCCACTTTATCGTTAATTGCTAACTCAGACAGAACTTTCCTATCGATAGCAATATTTGCTTTAGACAGACCATAAACAAACTGAGAATACTTCATACCATACTCTCTGACTGCTGCATTAATTCTGACTATCCAAAGTCTGCGAAAATCTCTTTTTTTGTTACGCCTGTCTCTGTAGGCATATTGCATAGATTTTTCTAATCTCTCGATAGCCGAACGAAAACAATTTTTTGAACGCCCAACAAATCCCTTCGAAAGATTTATAACCTTTCTGTGTCTGGCGTGTGCGGTCAAACCTCTCTTTACTCGTGACATACTCTATCTCCTTACTTATATGGCATATATTTTACAATGTTCTGCACATCGCTTTCACTCAGAACCATAGTTCCTCGTGTCTGTCTTTTCATCTTTTGAGATTTATTCTTCATAAGATGTCGCCTATAAGCAGGCTGGGCTGTCACCTTACCACTAGCTGTAAAAGAAAACCTTTTCTTTGCAGCACTTTTTGTTTTCAACTTGGGCACTTTATCCTCCATTTTTAGCTAAATCGAATTAGGTACACCCTAAACACCCAATCCAACAACACTCAGCAACTGAATACACAACTGCTTTCTCCTTTATAACAAATTATATATCAATTTCAAACATGAATCGATAAACAGAGGATACAAAAATTCGAAAAAGATTTTTTGAAAATTCCTCTGTATCACTAATCTCGACATCCCGAGAACAAAATAGCAGAACTTTTACGCTCTCACTGTAATCAGCTTTTCCTGGTTCTTTTCTCCACGGCATTACTTACAGTTTCTGCTATTTTTTTCCCAACGTCAGTTGATGAAAAAGCATCCAATAAACTAGATATATTAAAACCATTTGATGGACTAAATGTATTAGCAGCTTTTGATACACCGTCCGTAACTGTTTCAGAAGTCGCATAAATCTTGACATCCGCATTGCCCAAGTTTTTAGCCTGCTCAATTCCAACCTGCATCAAAGCTTCAACACGTTTTGTGTTTATCATAAATTCTTGATATTCCGGATTACTTTGGACTTTATCAAAAAGCTCTATATCTCCTGCTACTTTAGCTCTTTCATCAAGCTCTTTGGAGGTTGCTTGAGCTTTTCCTTTTGCCTCAATCCCCAAAGCTTCATTTTTTGCTGCTTTAAGATCCGCATCTGCCCTAAGTTCTACTTCAGCTTTTTTGGCTTCAGCTTCAAGGACTTTAACCTTCTTTTCTCCCGCACTTCTAGCAACACTTGCTTCCGCATTTAATTCAACAACACTTTTGTTACCCTCAGCCTTAACAATGCTTGCCTGCTTTTGTATTTCTGCCGTTTGCACTTCTTGAACTCTCTGAACTGCCATCTTTTTTTCAGTAGTAATTTTGGCTTGCTCTTGAACCATTTGTTTCGCCTGCTCTTCAGCAATACCAACCTTTTTTGAAACTTCAGCCTTTCTTAAGCCAACTGCTTGAATAGCTTCTTGCTCCTTCAAATCCACTTCCTTCTTTGCCAAAATCTCTGCTTCATTGGCTTTTCTCATATTTTCCGCAACAGTTTGCCTACTCTCCATCTCAATTTGAGACTTCTTTTTTGCCATGATATTTACAATTACGTTAGAGCCGTGAGAATCTCGTATATCCATTAACTCTATGTTTTTAACAGCAGAAACCCCCCATTCAACAAGCTGATTTGTTACTTCATTTGTAAACATTTCACCGTATTTATTGCGCTCCCCCATTATCGTATTAAGGTCTTCCTTTGCAAGAATGGAACGAGCTGCACCTTGTACAATGCCGAGTAATTGTTTTTCAAGCTCTTGCTGATTCGATACACGTTGAGATGCCATAACTGGACTACTTATTCTAAAAAATGATTTAATATCGATAACAAACGGCAAACGATCTTTGTCATATGCTTCATAATCAGGAATATCCAAATCAAACACGTTTATTCCAAATTTTGTAACAGAAACACCTAACAAAGGAACCCATACGGGAAATTCATAATAGATATTTCCTTTACTATCTAAAGTAGCACCATAACAATAAGTCTGCGGACCAGAACGAACAACATGAACTTCATTTGTAGGAACTATTCTACGTAAAGACAAAATAACGACAGTCAGCCATAATACAAACACGACACCTATAATATCAGCCAACATCCAATTAATCATGATCATCTGCTCCTAAAATGAAATTTAATTTATTATATTCCTAAGAATTGTATAAAGCAATTAAAATTTGACAAAATTTTTTACAATATGATCAAAAAATCAAATAATTCTTACATATTAATCTAATTTTGCATTTTTCCGACTCTTCTCTAAAAATATGCCCATTCCAAACAAAATCATTCCTCCAACAACAAAAAATGCTGAGTTTCCTAAACGACTCCATCCCCAATGACAATAGTTGAGAATTAAGTATATCATGGTACAAGTATTCATTATCCCAATTAAGGACTGATTTCTTTCCTTATATCCCCTTTTAAACCCCATCCCAAGAATTGCAATCATCAACGCATTTGCAACACAAACTGTAACAATTGCAGCAGAAATCTTCGAAAAAGCTGACATGCATATGACTACTAATAAAACAAAGCTTAGTAGTAACCTTTCTCTTTTTTCGAAAACCTCTAACTGTTTGTTGCACAAATACAAATTGCAGCATGCTAGGAATATTAGAGGAACGTATACAAAAGTGATTACTGAACAAGATTTATATTCAAATACAGACATCAACAACAGTGCTAAAAATATCAAAGCAAAACCACTCGCACTGTAATCTGTAAAAAATTCTTCATGTCTTTTTGAAATACCGCTTATTGTATACAAAAATGATCCGCTAAGTATTGGACAAATAAAGCATAGATTATAGTTGTTCTTCACCCCATAAAGCATACATACTTGGACACATCCCCACAGAAACACCAATATGCTCAATCTATTTACAGCTATATTCTGAAACTTGTAAGCTATTGGCAAAATAGAAACTAACCACAAAAGTGTCATAATGTCGTAGTGACCTATGTGATATACCTCCCATATCTGAAAATAACTTATCCCAAATAACATAGATGATAAAAATATCAAAGAGCGTCCCAATCTCGGAAAACTACCCTTTTCATAAAAAGAAATACCACCAATTAACGAGAACATACTTATACAAAACAAAGAAATTATTCTAACATTAGGTCTTCGACTGAAGAGTTTCAAAATCCAATCGTTTGCTGAAATAAAAAAGAAAATTCCGATTCCCACGCAAACTGTAGCTAATGTATATATAAATATATTAAACCTTTTTTTGAGAACTCGAATTTTTTCGGATTCTATATCTTTCATTAATTCTTTAGAAGTTTCAGAATCAATCAACCCATGTTGAAGCCATCTTTCGACATATTTTTCCATAAATTCACCTCCATGAAATCATAAAACTCATGCTATTCTTCGATATTCCAATGCCTCCGCTATATGATTTTCACTAATAGAATCTTCCGCAGATATATCGGCCAAAGTTCGAGCTAACTTTATTACTCGGTAAAATCCACGAGCAGAAATCTTTGATTTATCAACAAAGGAATATAACAAATTACGCCCTCTATCCGATAGATATTTTTCCAATTCCGTACCTTCGATCGCAGAATTGGTTTTACTCCTTCCGTAACGACGATATTGAATTTCCCTTGCTTGAATTACCCTCTGCCTAATCGCATCACTAGATTCCAACTGGCTCTTATCTTGGAGAAAATCTTGAATTTTCACTTCAGGTACATCTATATAAATATCGATACGATCAAGCAACGGACCGGAAATCTTTCTTAGATATTCGTTTCCACATTTAGGAGCACGAGAACATTCCTTTCCAGCTACTCCCAAATATCCGCATCGACAGGGATTCATTGCTGATATCAACTGAATTTTCGCGGGATAAGTCACATGATTGTTAGCACGAGCAATAGTAATCTCTCCGGATTCCAACGGCTGCCGCAATGATTCCAATACAGAACGTGAAAACTCCGGCAACTCATCAAAAAACAATATTCCATTATGGGCTAAAGAAATTTCACCAGGGCGAGCATTATTCCCTCCTCCGACTATGGCCGCCAATGAAGCTGAATGGTGGGGAGATCTGAAAGGTCTTCGCAAAATTAAGCCATTTTCATTCATTTTTCCAGCCAGACTATGAATCGTAGTAACCTCCAAGGCTTCTTCTGCAGTCATCGGAGGAAGAATTCCGACAATTCTGGATGCCATCATAGACTTTCCCACTCCGGGAGGTCCCAGCATTAACAAATTATGACCACCGACCGCAGCAACTTCCATCGCCCTCTTTGCAACAAATTGTCCTTTTATTTCACTGAAACATCCACACGTAGAAACAGTCAGATCTTTAACTTTACTTTTATCAGGAACAGGCTTCGGTAAAAATTGCACTCCCTTAAAATGATTCACTAATGATATTAAATTTTTAGGAGCTAAAACCAAACCATCATTAACCCAAACTGCTTCTTGAGAAGAAACTTCCGGACAAATAAATACTCGATTATTGTTCTTTGCATAAACGGAAGCTGGAAGTACTCCTAAAACCCGCGCGATATCTCCTGTAAGAGACAACTCTCCCATTGCAATTACATTAGAAATATCTTCTTGAGAAATAAATCCCATAGCGGAAAGCAATGCCAATGCAATAGGTAAATCGTAATGACTTCCCTCTTTTTGAACATCAGCAGGCGCAAGGTTCACTGTTATTCTCTTCGGCGGAAAAGAAATCCCCATAGAAAATAAACTAGCACGAATTCTCTCTCGCGATTCAGCAACAGCCTTATCAGGAAGCCCAACTATAGTAAAGGATGGCAATCCGTTCAGAATTTGAACTTGAACATCAACCTCTTCTACGGAAACGCCAAAAAATGAAATTGTCCTAACACGAGCGTGCAAAATAATCAGTCCTCAACTTCTGGTTTCGCAATTTTTATATATGACACGACCTTTTCTACTCCAGATGTAGTACGGGCAATGTTCAACACAACGTCACGTTCATAAGCCGTCATTGCTGTTCCACAAATATAAACAATTCCATTAACTGTCGTCGTATCATAGTTTAGCGAAGCCACGTTTCCGTTGCCCTTCATACTTGCTTCAATACGAGCAGTAATCCCCGAGTCAATAGCAAAAGTTCCTACCTGGGCTTGAGGTTCAACCCTTGCCTCATAATAAACATCTTCAACTTTTACGGTTTCAATAATTTCTTTAACTCTCTCACACTGAGATTCATCATCAAAACTTCCAATAACAACAACTATTCCGTGCTTAACCGCTAACTCTACCCTATCGCACAAATCTTTATCTTTGTTAAGCAAAGTAAAACGTATTTTTTCCTTTAAGTATTTATCTGAAATCTGACCCGTAATTCCTTCTTTATCTCGAACTGTAACTGTGCCAGCCACAACAGTACCCCCAACTAGCCAAGTTACTGGATCACACGCTGTCAACAATAAAACTGACCCGATCAAAGAAAAACTCACCACTCTTCGCATAAAACCCTCCTAAAATTCCAGTACACTTTAGCATTTTCCAATAACTGTTCCAATAAATTCATAAAACAAATCAGACAATTATTTCTCAAAATCTTTCATCTCTGGATCTTTCTTATAAAAAATCCGATACAACTCAGAAATTGTATTTAAAACAGAAACACCGCTTTGCATATTTAATTCCAACAATTCCTGAAAACTTTTTTTTCCTATCTTGCTGGCAACTCGAAGTAATGTAGAAGATGGACTCTGAGGCTGCTTTTTTTCCAAAAACTCAGCTATCTCATCCATCGCAACATACGCCTGATTAATTGTCGGTTCATTTTGTTGTGCTGCTTTATCACCTTCCAGTGTCATTTCCGCATCAACATTCGGTTGCGCGGTTTGTTTTGCTTCTTGAACTTTCTTCGTTTGAGCCTGTTGCTTTTCTTTTAACTCAATATTTTTTGAAGTAATTCTCTTAATATCCTCCAAATAATCCAACAACTGATGAAATCCTGGTGAATCTTGAGGACATTTTTCATTCAGAAAAGTTTTCAAATCGTTTACAAGAGCAATTGATTCATTAACTCGATCCAAAATATTTTTAAAAGTTGCAATCGATGTAATCGCGACTTGCTTACTGATGGATTTTAACGAAATTCCGTTAAGATTTTTTATTTGCAAATTACGACGAGCTTCCATCCAATCGGCAAGAGAATAAATTAGAGCATCATCCATGTCAGTAAGAGGAATCAAAACTATTCTTTCAGAAATCTTATCGGATAAGAAAAAAAACGGAGCTAACCTATAACTGTAACTATGATTTTCCCAATCTATTGCAGGATAAATTTCATCCCAAAATTTTTCACTCAGACCTTTTACTAACCTCAACCCGTCGATAAATCCGTCAAACTGTCTTTCAATAATCCATGATTCCATCAACCACATTGCAATTTGCAAATCTTTTGTCTTTGTCTTCAGAAGATCACAGCCAATCTTGTTAAGTTCCGGCCAATTTGCGCGCTTTGGTTCGGTCTGCCAAACTCCCTGGGATAATCGAATATCATCCTCTCTACGAAGTTCCCTTAGTTCATCATAGATGTTGTCATAACAAAGATATTCTCCGCAATTGCTTTCTGCTGAAATCGGATTTAATAAACTTTCTATATCCATCTACTTTTCCTCTTCTTAATCATCAAAAGATACATCCACATCCAAAGCTGATACCTTAGATTTCTCTTTGTTTGTATCCGAAGTTAATTCTGAATTTGATGATAATTTTACATCATATAGACCAGGACAACTCTTTGGGAACAACGGCCAAGCCATTGGCGTTAACTTATCCCCATTTCTCAACATTGGAGTAATTTTGTAAACCATCTTGGCATTGTCTACACCCGCACTTTCCCTTGTAGAAGCCAACGGTACTTCAAATTGCAAAACTATTCCATTCGGATACTCTACTCCTTGACTGATTTTATGCTTTTCAATCAAACGGAACAAAGCCCATTTACCTGTGTAGGTAAAAGCGGCAAGATTTTCTTCAATACTAAGATTCCCTGAAGCCTTATCAATATCAGGTTTTTCATTTGCAGAAGCAACCCATCCGAAAGCAACCATAACTTCATTTCCGTTAAAAAATACACCATTAGAACTATCAGAAACAGGAATACCATTGATTGAAAACGCCCTGTCTATCACCGCAGAAGTCATATCTTCCATATTTGGGAAAGGTCGCAGTAATACGTTAAAACAAATCGGACAAGTTTTTGGATCAGAACTTTTAGTGTGATCAACCCAAGTTTTTAAAAATGGCAATGCTTTGTTAGTAACTTTTATAAACTCGAACACTTGAGCATTAATTTGTTTTTGCTCTCTGTTTTTCTCTAAAATGCTAAGGGCGGATGAATCCAATAAATCATAAGTCTCAACAAATTCAGTAAGATCTTCAATTAATACATCTTCATTTGAATCTCCGAACGGGAATTTGTTGGCCAATTTTTGGTTAAATATCAGATTAATTTTATTATATAATGCAGCAACTTTATCATATTGAACAACGTCAACGCGATTCATAAGAGACTTCGCAACAATAGAGCGTTTTGATAAGAAATAATCCGAATCATTTTGAGAAATTGTCTTTATTTCGCCCCGTATATCAAAATTATCAAGCGAAACCTTAGAAAGATTTTCTGTAATGAAGCTTTCTAACGCAGCAATCGAATTTCCCGGTTTATTGCTCTCATAATCATCGACATTGCTGATAATTTCTCGCCATTTTTTAATTAACCGCTTATCACGAATTTTCTCGAAAATATTAGGTATAATCAGTAAATCGACAACTGGCTCAGCAAGATCTTTCGCTAAAAATCTAATACGATCAAACTGCGCACTCAAATATTGTTTAACATGCTCCTGACTATCCATTTTCATAAATCTAGGATTACCTCGGCCATTCCAATCATCGAACAACGCGGAATTTGTAGAATATGGTTTTTCAAAATTAAATAAAGCATCTATTTTTTCAAGCAATCCAACATATTGATTAATTATTAAATTCGAAAAACCAAAATCTTCGAAATTTTCTTCAGAAATAAGCTCATCTAAGATTTTTACTATTTTCGGAAGAGAGATCGAAGCATTTCTGACATTAAGCGCCTGCTTTTTATACGAATTTTCGAACAAAGCCCGAGAATTTCCTAATGGAATATCTTCTAAAATTTGAGCATTCCCGATCATCGCCTTGATAGTTGGATAAAAACACTTTTTCGCAATAGTCTTATAAATATCAAAATATTCTGACCTCATTTCATCAGGAACTGTTTCAGAAAATCCGTTATATTTATCAATTAAATCACAAAGTTCTTTTATCCTCTTGATATCCCAAATCAACATTTTATCCGATGGAAGTTCTCGTAAAAAATGACCAAAAGGAACTAGACAAACAAAAGGAAGATCTAACAAAGATTTTAGTTCTCCTTTTACTTGAAAAAATCCCGTGGACGGATTTTGATTGTCTAAAATCTTTCCCGACAGTTTAGATTTATACTCGCCCAACGCGCTCTTATATTTGTTAAAAGCAACATCAGCAAAATGCATCAATTCACGCAAGCAATCTGAACTAACAATTTCCGTAGACTGTAACTCATCCAAAATTTTTCGATATTCAGGAACTGGACAAAAACTACTTTCTTTTATCCAAGCAAAGTTTTTATTTTTAAAAATATCTTCAACCAATTCTAGCTTATTATAAAGTTTCGCTAAATCCTGAACACCGTATTTTACCTTTGAATTCTGACCAGCTACATACAAACGATCTATATCATTTGAAACATTGTGCAAAACTTTTTCTACAGTCGCATCCAAAGTATCTTTTACAAAATTATCAAATATATTTTTCAGACTGTGTTCAATATTCGATTGAAAATCTGCAAGATTAAATTTTGGAGGCATGATCTTCTTGTTAGGAACGTGCTTTCTCATCTCATCAGTAATTTCGAACTTATCTTTAAAAAGAGCCTCTGTTACATTTACAACATTATTGCTATTTTCAAGATTTCTCATTGAATTGTATTCTGAACTAATTTTTTGCAAATTTCTAATCTTAGAAGCAAACCCGGATAACTCTTTAAAACTTTCAAAATTTAATACATCAAAAATATCTTGTTTGCTGTTTAATGCCTTTTTAGACGTTATTTTTGAACCAAGTAAAATATTTTTTGTATTGAAATTTAAGTCAATATACATAGCTTTCACAACCACAGAATCAAATACTAGTTCCGTTGTCGCCCTTATGGAATTTCCAAGACCAAATACCCAAGATTGAGGAACAAACACTGAAAAAAAATCACCCATTTTAACTACAGGCATAGTTTGTAACAAAGTCGACGCCTGATTATTTATCAAAATTTGATCTTCAGAGTTTTTTACATTCTCTTCTAGGTATTTTATCTGTAATAAATTCTTCTTTATCGAAGACATTGTTTGATAATAACTTTGAATATTCGATCTGATATTTCCGTTACCCCAAATCCATCCTACGGAAAAAATCAATGCAGATCCTGCAAATATAATTTTATTGCGATACTCTTTTTTAGTCATCCCTCCTGCATCTTTGATTATCGGGTGAGCAATATTAAATTCTTTAAAAATTTTATCCTTAAAAAGATCTTGCACGAAATATAAATCGTCCGTATGCAAATGATTAAGGCTGGCATCAATATTAACCCCTGGAGTCAAAGCCGATACTTGAACAAACCCACTCGGAGAAATTTCCAGTTCCCTCTGACGTCCAACAAAATAAACTCCTCTCAGGATCATTCCATCTGTAGGGCTATGAGTTCGAAACATCGTAAGCAAATATTCCGACAAAGTAGGTTTAATTTTCTCAAAGTAAGCTCCGAATAACATAGCTTTTTCGAGATTTTCATCGATATTCCTCTTTCGAGCAAAATAAAATCCAGCTTTTCTGATCCCATCGTCTATAGAACTAAAAATTTCATTAATCCAATCAGGAGAAAAAGCTATATCCAGAGAATACGGACAAGACCACCCGAAAATTTGTTGCTTCGTATTTTCCTTCAACAAATGAACGAATTCTTGAAACCCAAAGATTTTATCTGATTTAGTTACAATGAAATATATAGGAAGTTTAAAATTAACATCACGTTGAAACTTAAACACCCTATCAAACATCTCACGAGCATGCTTTTCAACGTTAATTGCCCTTGAAATAAAAAAATCTGCTGGAATTGTAATAATAATTCCGTCAAGAGGACGACGTGGCCTGATAAAAACAAACAATTCGCTGATAAACAACCAAAATTTCGATTTATCTTTTACTGCATCAACATCTGGAAATTCAAATATTGCCCCCTCTTTAAATAATTTCCATAGCGAATCTTCATCCGATTTGTTAGCGCTGAGATGTTCAAAATTAAGATTATCCAGAAGAGTCGTTTTTCCACTGCCTTTAGGTCCTATAATCATAAAGCATGGAAGTTTATATCTCCATTTCAAATCATATGTACTGCTCCGTATAACTTCTAATGCCTTGAAAAAAGCTTTAGTTATAGGACCGACTTTCAAAACTCCACAAAGACTGAGCATCTCCCCTATTCTACCGGCAACAGGAGGCAACTCTTCATCCGATATCCGATTTTTCTCAATTGGTTTTTCTTCTTTATCTTTAGATTTCTTCATCAAATCGTCTCTCGTTAACGGAGAAACAATTTTTGGTTTTGGCGGAGAATTAATATAAGCTACACACAAAATGAAAACTATGATTATTAATATGATCGAAAGCAAAATCAAACCAAAAGATACCGAAGGTATCAATTCTTTTGGAATTGCAGGTAAAGTATCAGATAGTAAGTTTTTTAAGTCATCCATATTTTATGCTCTCAACACTATAGTCGATATCTCCTGCAAAAGTTCATACAAATCTCGAGTTTCCATCAACCAAACCACAGAACTTATAACCAAAAACATAAAAACAACAAATGCATACATATAATTTACAATTGAAACATCAGGAAGAAATTGTCGATTAATTGTCGGTAGAGTATAAATGTAGTCTTTTCCAAACATTCTATTGCTCACCATATTAATAGACTTGTCGTACTTTTCAACAAAATTGAAAAGAGCCTTTCGATAATCATCTATAGGTTTATCTTTTTCGACATCATCTCTAAATTTTCCTCGAAATCCCAACGAAAGTGATTTCATATAAATTTCTGCGATTAGGATCATTTCAACATCATTTTTTTCAATCAATTTTTCTATATTGCTGAAAATTTTTTCTCCAGCTATTTGTGTACCGAAAAAATGTTTTTCGAGCATATTATCTTCCCAATATTTTTTCCCACTCCAAGGAGTATTCAAAAAGATTTCATCAGCAAGAGAAACCATTATATAAACTACTTCCCTCACCTGAAGCTCAAAATTTATACTTTTCCGCTGATCAAGAATGTTTTTTATCTTTGCAACCAAATTAGCATGAATGTCTTTTGGATCAAGATTCGCAGTATTTTGGATAATTTGAGTTTTGTACTTGAAAAGTTCCGTACAAAAACTTCCGAACATCAAATCCAGATCTGTGATACTATTCTCTCTCTGCATAAAAAATAATCTCCTCCGGAATAACATCAAAGTTGCTACTAGTTAAACATAAATGTTCATTAGCTTTGATATACGTGGTTTGAGTTTTTACTGAGATAATAGTCACTCCATTAGGTTGAGTGATATATTCGCCTCTTTCCAAAATTCTTCGTTCAGCTCCCAAAACTCGCCGATCTTTTATCAAAGGCATCATAGATTCACTAGCAATCTGAACTCCTCCTATCCAATTTATAATGTCATTTTCAGTCGCTGAAAACGGTTTGCGAATACCTATCGCAATTTCATCTTTTTCCAACCAATCCGGATGCATCATCAACCGGAATTCATCCTGAATTTTTTCAAACAAAATCACATCGTATTTTTGTTTCAAATGCGATACTATCCCGTGAACATATTCACATAATTGATTGAAACAATTATATAAATTTTCATGATCGTATACTGGCAATTTCGGAATTAATTGTGCTGGATTTACCGACATAACAAACGCAGCTGTTTGAGACAAAGCTTTAAAAAGTTCAAACGGATGTAATCCGTTAATTTTAAGAACTGTTTCCAAAGGAATAACTGCTTGTATCAACAATCTCAAGTTTGATAAAGATTCTTCTGTTTGATTTCGTGCAAAATTTCCCTTACGATCTGCAAAATATGAAATTTTATCACGAATAATTCTTACTAAAGTCGAGCACATTTCAACGATTTTTGAATGCTCATCCAAGGCAAGCAACGGATAAAGAAATTCTGTACCAACAACTCCGCCCTCTGTTGATTTTTCAACCTCAAATATCGGAAACCTCTGATACCTTGCATCCACCTGAAATTCCTGAAACAACTTTAAATTCGGCTTTAAAATTGGAACTGAAATAGGTTCTTTTCCTGTATTTTCATCCTTCACATCTGTAATTTCGGAAGACATGTAACGAGCCAAATCGCCTTCCAGCATATTTTCACCACTACGTCGAGACGGAACTGCAAGAAAAATTTTTGTTGCAGAAGAATTGATCGAAAAATAATCCCCTAAATTCAATTCCAAAGGATCGTCTCTGACTGCATCGAAATCAAAAAAAAGACCATCAGGAAAAAATCCTTTTGCTTTCAACACTCGAATCAACCCTGAAGCCAAACAGGAAGTATCTATTTTTAAATCAAACAATCCGTAGCCAAAAGGAAAAATTGACGCAGAAACATATCCTATCGCTTGCTGAAAATATCCAGTCGTCAGTTGAAAATGTTGAGGAGAAATTAACATTCCCTCATGCCATTGAACTAAAGACTCCATCATTTCCTCCTACAAAACTTTCTAATATTAAAATAAATTAACATTGGTTAATGAATAGTTTAATTTATTAAAAATTATTAGTAAACTAATTAAAAGAATTATAAAAAACAAACCAAAACATGCCTCAAAATTTTATTAATCATTTATTAATTCCTTTTGGGTATTTTTTATAGAGAAGAAAGGAAACTAAATTGAAAAAAATAATTTTCGGACTAATTATATGCGGATTGTTTGTGAATTTTGAATCTAAATCTAAAAACATGAAGCGGTTATCAACATCTGAAAATACAATAAAATATAGTAATTTTGTATCTGATTTCCGAAAGTTACAAAAAGAATGCGAAACTTTCAGGATTAATTTAGGATCTTGTATCATCAGCCTCGAAAACACTAAAACAATTTTTGATAACATGAAATTTATGGAGCATTCATCAACATCAGAAAATAAAACGAAAGCTAGCAATCTCATATCCAATTTTCGCAATTTACAAGAAGAACTTGAAACATTTAAGCGTAAATTGGAATCTTGTATCATCAGTCTCGAAAACATTAAAACAATTTTTGATAACATAAAATTTTCGGAAAAAACAAAAAAATTAAAAGAATCTCTTCACAAACTAGAGATTATGTCGTCCTCAATAAATTCTCAACAAAATCAATTAACAGAAACCGAACTTTCTGAAGAAACCGAGTTAAATCAAAAAGCATACTATGAAAATTTGAAATCTATCAAAGATTTCACAAAAAATCTGAAAGGTTTTTATCAAGCTTTGCAAAATTCGGGAACTAGATTTAATGCTATTTTAAACAAAGGACACAAATTGTTCGATGATGAAGAAAATAAACAACTATTTAAATTAAAAACCACTCCTTCTAACCTGAAAGCCCCATATTTTAATGCTCTTAATGCTTGGTTAGAAATAAAATATATGTCGAATACAGACGCAGATTTCGATACCAATCTGAATAATTTTAAAACTAAAATTAAGTCACTGTACGAAAATCTCGCAAAAATTGATACAAAAACCTCAAAAAAATAAAACGGCAATCGGTTCTCAACGCCGTTTTGGTTTTTTTGATCAATAACAAATAACTTCCAGATGAAAAGCTTACATCTCCTTTGTTTGGTCTAAAGACTCAATAGAATTTATGTTAATCAATTGCATACTTGGTGAAATTCTTTTAACCAATCCTGTTAGAACTTTTCCCGAACCAATTTCAATGCATTTGGAAACCCCATTCGATTCGGCGTACATAATAGACTCACGCCATCTGACTCTGCCTGTGATTTGTTTCAATAAAAGGTCTTTGAAGCCTTCCTTTTCCGCCTTTGCCGAAACATTTGCGATAATCGGATTGGATGGTGATTTAAACTCAATATCAGATAAAAATTCTTCTAATACTTTCACCGCCGGTTGCATCAACTCACTGTGAAATGGACCACTAACAGGAAGCATCACTGCCCTCTTTGCTCCGTAACCCGAAGCAATTTCTATCGCCTTTTTTACAGCTTCTTCATGTCCACTAACAACTATTTGCCCAATAGAATTATCGTTTGCTATTTGTACCTTTGCCGATTCAAAACAAGCTTCTTCGACGATTTTTTCAACTTGATCTACATCTAATCCCAAAATTGCAGCCATTGCCCCACCTTTGGGACAAGCAGATGACATTGCTTTCCCCCTGATTCTAAGAATTTTTGCTGTATCTCTTAAAGAAATCGAACCCGCCGCACATAAAGCAGTATATTCTCCTAAAGAATGTCCTGCAAAAAATTTCACTTTAGAAAAATCAACTCCAAATTCTTTTTTCATTGTCTCAACAAATGCAATACTGACCATCATCAAAGCTGGTTGAGTATTTTCAGTTTTTTTTAAATCCTCCTCCGTTCCATCAAAAACCAATTTCGATAAATTGAAAGAAATTGCATCGTCAACTTCATGAAAAACATCTCTTGCTGAAGAAAAATTATCGAAAATATCCTTTCCCATTCCAATTCTTTGGGACCCCTGTCCCGGAAACACAAAAATCATTTTTTATCCTTTCATTTTTATCTATTTATCATATGGATGATTGTCCATTATTTTTTCAATGCGATAAATTTGCTCAACCAAAATCAGTCGCGCCAACATATGCGGTAACGTAATCTTTCCGAGAGAAATTATTCGATCACTCTGTTTTTTTACCGATGAATGCAGTCCATCCGCCCCACCGATAAAAAACACAAAAGAAGAATACCCCTCATTAGTTTTTTGCTCTATAAAATCCGAGAATTCATGACTTGTTAAAAGATCGCCTGTTTCATCCATAGAAATCAAACACGAATTTTTCGGAATATCCGACAGAAGCAGCTCCGCTTCACTCTGTTTCAAAGAATCTCTCGAAGTACTTTTCGATTTTTTAATCTCTAACTCGTTTATCTTTATTTGGTTGCGAACTCTATTTTTATATTCTTCAACCAACTCTAAAGTCGGAGATTTTTTCAACTTTCCAATCGCATTTATCTGAAACTTAATCATCTCGTTTCAATTGACTGAGAATTAATTCCGCAAATTGTTTTACCACTTTCATCGAACAAATAGCAACGATCATACTCGAAGGCCAACCGAGCTTTTTCTCCGACTTGTTCTAACACCGCTTTTTTTGACTTAGACATAATCTGATATCCGTTCTTCAAGCAAACATGAACGAACCCTTCGCCTCCTAAATTTTCCGCAAGAACAACTTCTCCATCCAAACGATTCCCTGAACATTTTGATTTTTGATCAACGACATCCAAATCTTCTGGTCGAATTCCAATGAAATACTTAGAATTTTTATTCAGATCCTGCTTTTTATCGATAGAAATAATTTCACCTGTCTCCAACTTAAAGCTAGACAGACCATCTCTATTACCCTCAAAAACGACAGGAAAAATATTCATCTTACTGGAACCGATAAACCGAGCAACAAAAGTATTCACTGGAGAATTGTAAATCTCCAATGGTGATCCTTCCTGTTCAATAATACCATCATGCATAACGACAATTTTATCTGCCAAAGTCATCGCCTCAGACTGATCATGAGTAACATAAACCATGGTCGTCTTAAGCTGAGCCTTTAATTTCGCAAGCTCATATCTCATCTGGCATCGCAAAGAATAATCCAAATTCGAAAGAGGTTCATCAAATAAAAAAGCATAAGGATTTCGGACAATCGCACGACCTATCGCAACCCTCTGTCTCTGCCCACCCGACAGTTCCTTCGGTTTACGCTGTAGCAAATGATCTATTTTCAAAATCTTCGCAGCCTCTTCTACTCTCTTTTTGATCTCGCTTTTCTTTAATTTACGAACTTGCAAAGAAAAAGACATGTTTTCAAAAACCGTCATGTGAGGATACAAAGCATAGGACTGGAAAACCATTGCAATTCCACGACTCGCAGGAGGAACATCGTTTACTAAACGATCACCAATATATATCTCTCCCGAATCCAGATCTTCCAATCCGCAAATTAATCGTAAAATCGTAGATTTTCCACATCCAGAAGGACCAACTAACACCGTACATTGTCCATCCTCAATTGTTAGGTCTACATCCTTTATAATGGAACTATCCCCGAAAGATTTATTTATTCCTCGTAATCTTATAGACGCCATATCCGTTTCTCTATTTCTCTTCAATTTTAGTATTTTCGATCAACCTCACCGCAGACACGACCTTCTCATCTTTTCCGACTTTGAAGAAAATCACTCCTTGAGTGGCTCTACCTGTAATTCTCACACCAGAAACTGGACAACGAATCAACTTACCTCCGTCTGTAATTAACATTACATCATCCTCATCATTCACTGGAAATACTGAAATAACCTTTCCGTTCTTAGAACTCATGTCCAAATTCTTTACACCTTGAGCCCCTCGACTCATTGTCCTGTATTCAAAAGACGATGTTCTTTTCGCATAACCTTTTTCGGTTATGGTCATCAAAATCTGTTCCAAACCTTTCATCTCTTCATATTTTGCAGGAGGATCCATTTGTTGCTCAAGATCAAGTTCTTCTCCTGTCCGTCTCAACCAATTAGAGTAACGAACATATTCCTCTCTCTCTTCTACAGTGGAAGTTCCATTATTCAACACAGCCATAGAGATAACTTCGTCATCTCCTACCAACTTAATAGCACGAACTCCAACAGAATTTCGGCTAGAAAAAACTCGGAGAGAATCTACAGGGAATCGAACACTCTTTCCAAGTTTTGTGGAAATCAAAATATCCATTCCTGCTTTACAAAGAGCAACCGCGATCAACCTCTCATCTTCAAGCTTCATCGCGATCTTACCCTTGGAGTTAATATTCGCGAAAACACTCAAATTGTTTCTTCTGATTGTTCCTCTCGAGGTTGCTAACACGACATCGTAATCATCCCAAGTAGACTGATCATCAGGTAAAGACAATCCTGTTGCTAATGCCTCATCAGCTTTTGTTGGAAAAAGATTTACAAGAGCTTTTCCTTTCGACTGCGGAGTTCCCAACGGCAACTTGTATACCTTCATCTGGTAAACCATTCCAGTTGTTGAAAAAAACAGCACTGGAGTATGAGTATTCGCAACAAAAACGTCTTGAACGAAATCCTCGTCCTTTGTTGTCATTCCTGTCTTACCCTTGCCTCCTCTGTGTTGCGCACGATAAGTACTTAATGGAACTCTCTTTATGTATCCACTGTGGCTTATTGTAACAACCATGTCTTCCTTCTGGATAAAATCTTCATCGTCCAGATCTATGTCATTTTCTTCAATCGCTGTGATACGAGGAGTCGCAAATTCATCTCGAATTTCAACCAATTCAGCACGAACAATCTCCATAACCCTCGATCGTGAAGCCAAAATATTCAACAAATCTTTGATTTTATCGGACAACTGACTCAGTTCGTCAGAAATTTTCGTTCTCTCCAACCCAGTTAATCTATGCAATTTCAAATCTAAAATTGCCTGAGCTTGAACCTCGGTCAATCGACATCTTCCATCGAAATAAATACTATTAGGATCATCTACTAACTTGATCAACGGCTCAATATCTGCCGCATCCCAATCTATACTCATCAAAGTCGCCTTCGCTGAGCCTGGATCATCACTGGTTTTTACAATACGAATCACTTCATCAATGTTTGCAACAGCAATCGCCAATCCTATCAATAAATGAGCCCTATCCCTCGCCTTGTTCAAATTGAAACGAGTTCTACGAACAACAACTTCCGTTCTGAATTCTATAAACGCCTGCAAAACTTCAATCAATCCCATCAATTTCGGACGACCGTTATGCAGCGCAAGCATATTAATTCCGAAAGACGATTGCATTGGAGTAGATCTGTAAAGCTGATTCAAAACAACATCCGCATTAACATCTTTCTTTAGCTCGATAACAACTCGTACTCCATCTTTATCAGACTCATCTCTTATATCAGAAATTCCCTCGATAACTTTTTCATTTACCAAAGATGCGATCTTCTCTATCATCTTCGCCTTGTTAACCTGATAAGGCACTTCAGTAACGACTATTGCTTCACGATCCTTTCGGCTTTTCTCTATATGAGTTTTTGATCGAATAACAATGGAACCCCTTCCCGTTCTAAACCCGGAAAGAATACCTCCTCTTCCGAGAATAATACCTCCTGTTGGGAAATCAGGTCCAGGCAATACAGTCATTATCTCTTCTAATGATGCCTCCGGATTGTTGATTAACATCACACAAGCATCAATGACCTCTCCAAGATTATGGGACGGAACATTTGTTGCCATCCCCACAGCGATACCGTTTGCACCGTTCACCAAAAAGTTCGGAAACCGTGCTGGTAACAAAACAGGTTCCTTCAATGACTCATCATAGTTCGGTTGAAAATCAACTGTATCTAAGTAAAGATCCTCAGTTAATTTATGAGCTATTTTAGATAAACGAGCCTCGGTATAACGCATTGCCGCGGCAGAATCACCATCCATCGATCCGAAATTCCCCTGTCCACTGATAAGAGGAACACCTATCGAGAAAGGCTGAGCCATACGAACCATTGCATCGTATATCGCGGTATCTCCGTGAGGATGATACTTACCTATAACATCACCGACGATACGAGCAGATTTACGAAATGGCTTGTTATAATCGTATCCACACTCCGTCATACTGTAAATGATACGACGATGCACTGGCTTCAAACCATCTCTTACATCAGGTAATGCACGCGCAACGATAACGCTCATGGCATAATCCAGATAAGAGCGTTTCATCTCCTCGTCAAGATCAACCGGAACTATGTCCTCGTTTTCCACACTCAAAAGAACTCTCCCAAATACTACTTAAATCGATTAAAACGGAATATCATCATCTATTCCAGCGGGAGCCTGATCAGTTATACTATCAGATATATCATCCCCCCCATTTCTGGAATCCAACATAGCAATTTCCCCCTTAAAACGAGGAATCACTACCTCCGTAGTAAATTTTTCGATTCCGTCTTTATCCTGCCATTTTCTAGTCTGAAGTTGCCCCTCAAGGTAAACTTTCGACCCTTTTCTTAAATATTTTTCGCAAACTTCTGCCAAATTCGGATTGAACACCACAACCCTGTGCCACTCCGTCCTGTCTTTTCTCTCTCCAGTAGTCCTATCTTTCCAAGACTCAGTCGTCGCCAAAGAAAAATTTACGATCTTACTACCATCCTGACTTGATCGAACTTCTGGATCCCTTCCCAAATTACCCAACAAGGTCACTTTATTGATGCTTCCCGCCATGAATTCTATCCATTATAAACCCTTTGTATTGTATATATTATACCAAAATATTTCAACCGGACTTTAACCTTTTAGAAACCATTTCCAAATATGATCTAAAATTTACTGTTGCTAAAAAAAATTAAACGGTGTATAAAGTCTTCAGAGTTTGGGCACATAGCTCAGAGGTAGAGCACTACGTTGACATCGTAGTGGTCGTAGGTTCGATCCCTGCTGTGCCCACCATTAGTTTTTTTGGCAACACCAAAGGAAGGTTTAAGTTGGCTCCTCAAGTAAAGATAGATACGGAAGCGGTGCGCGCTCTTGCAGAGCTTCTGAGGGAAACCGATCTAACAGAAATTGAATATCAGGAAAATTCAACAAGGATAAAAGTTTTAAGAACTGTGCAGCAGGCAGTCGTGCCAGTTGCGGATATTTCCGCTTTGGCTCCAACAATGAAGCAATCTGCATCAGCAGCTGCGGATACAGTTCCGTCCTCAAACAAAAATCAAGATGATTGGGCAGACCATCCTGGCATAATCGAAGCACAAATGGTTGGAACGGTTTACTTAGCACCGGGACCAGGAGCAGATCCTTTCGTTTCTGTAGGAAGCAAAGTTGAGGAAGGTCAAACTTTATTTATCATTGAAGCGATGAAGGTAATGAATATGATAAAAGCTCCTAAATCAGGAGTTGTTAAACATATTTTTGTGAAGGATGCTCAGCCTGTAGAGTACGGTGACCCTATAGTTGTGGTTGGTTAGCCCATGATAAAAAAAATACTGATTGCCAATAGAGGTGAAATAGCTCTTAGAGTACTGAGAGCTTGTAAAGATTTGGGGATTCAAACAGTAGCAGTACATTCTACTGCAGATGTTGATGCAATGCATGTAAGATTGGCAGACGAAAGTGTCTGTATTGGTCCAGCATCGCCTCGGGAAAGTTATCTAAACATTCCAGCAATCATTTCTGCCGCTTGTATTACTGGCGCTGATGCAATTCACCCGGGATTCGGGTTCTTAAGCGAGAATGCGACTTTCGCCCACATGGTAGAAGAACACGGCTTGATCTTTATTGGACCAAAAGCTGATCACATTGTCATGATGGGTGACAAGATTATGGCGAAAAAGACTGTTTCTCGCCTTGGTTTACCAACTGTTCCAGGATCGGATGGAGCTCTCACAACCGCCAAAGAAGCTATTGAACTTGCAGAAAGGATGGGATTCCCTGTTTTAATAAAAGCGGCTGGCGGTGGTGGAGGAAGAGGAATGAAAGTTTCTCGCTCCAAGGACGATTTTATCGAAGCATATGAAACAGCTAAGCGTGAATCCGGAGTTTCTTTTGGCAACGATCGAGTATACTTGGAGAAATATCTAGAAAATCCGAAACATATCGAGTTTCAGGTAATTGCAGATCAATATGGAAACGCGGTTCATTTAGGAGAACGTGACTGTTCAATGCAAAGACGGAATCAAAAAGTCTGGGAAGAAGCTCCAAGTATGGTATTGACTCCGGAATTTCGGGACAAATTCGGAAAAAAAATTGCAAAGGCCGTTTCCGAAATGGGCTATGTCGGTGTCGGCACCTTGGAATTTTTATACGAAAACGGACAGCTGTATTTTATTGAAATGAATACGCGCATTCAGGTTGAACACCCAATAACTGAGATGATTACAGGAGTCGATATTGTTCGTGAGCAGATTTTAGTTGCCGCTGGAGAGAAGTTGTCGTTTACTCAAGATGATGTAACCTTCACTGGTCACGCGATTGAATGCAGAATCAACGCAGAAAATCCGGATACTTATATTCCGTCAGCAGGTACAATTAAAAATTATCATTGTCCAGGAGGTCCTGGAGTAAGAGTAGATAGTTCAATGTACGAAGGATGCAAGATCCCTCCGTATTATGATAGTTTGATTGCAAAGCTAATTATTCATGGAAAAGATAGACATCAGTGTTTATCCAGATTGCGCAGAGCTCTTGGCGAATATGTCATCAGCGGAATTGATACATTGATCCCGCTACATTTGAGCCTTGCGGATGATCAAAATGTCATAAATGGTAACTTTAATATACATTTTTTGGAGAACTTTTCTCGGAGCTTAAAACAGGATTAATTTTATTATATTTCAATATATTATATTCGTTGCATTTTAAGAGCTTTTTTGGTTTTATCTTAAAAAAGTTTTGGCTTTTGTTTACACCAGTTTTTCGATCGTATATAATGCCACCAATGGTTGTTGTAACCATGTAAATTTTGGTTCTACGAAGGCTAGATGAATTTTTTCTTCGTGGATTTGGTTGAACGGAATGTTTAAAAGGGTGTTATGCCTATTTTGGAAATGAATTTTTCAGTTTTTTTATTGTGGCGGAACGAAAAGGTTCCGGTGCGAGATGTCTTAGGTTACAAGCGAAACCTTTTGAATGTTCCTATTCAGAATTTTGGAGAAGAACATGTCAAAAGATATGCTGATAGATTCGGCTCATGCTGAAGAGATAAGAATTGCTGTTGTTAACGACGGAAAGTTAGACAAATTTGATTTCGAAACTCGTTCGAAGATACAAGTAAAGGGGAATATTTACTTAGCGAAAGTCATTCGAGTTGAGCCATCTTTGCAGGCCGCATTTATCGATTACGGCGGGAATCGTCACGGATTTTTAAGCTTTAGTGAAATTCACTACGATTATTTTCAGATTCCAGTTAATGATCGTCAGGAGCTGGAGGTTCATTTACAAAATGCTATCGCTGCTCATATTGACGAGACAGGACAAACAGCTGAAGAAATTGATCCGAGAGAAATTGCTAGACTTCGTTACCAATTCTATCGACGATACAAAATTCAAGAAGTGATAAAGAAACGACAAATCATGCTCGTTCAGGTCACCAAAGAAGAAAGAGGAAACAAAGGAGCCGCACTTACGACTTATATCTCTTTAGCGGGAAGATACTGCGTACTGATGCCGAACACTCCAAAAGGCAGTGGAGTTTCCAGAAAAATTACAAACAAAAAAGACAGAGAGAAGTTAAAAAGAATTGTCTCGGAATTACACATCGAAAACGGCAGCACTGTTATTCGTACAGCAGGAATTGGTCACACAAAAACCGAGATCAAAAAAGACTTCGCTTACCTAACAAATGTTTGGAATGAAATCCGTGAAACAACGTTAAAATCTTCTGCCCCAAGTTTAATTCACGAAGAAGCTGGGATCATAAAAAGATCTTTGCGCGATATGTACTCAAAAGAAATTGATACTGTCGTAATCGAAGGAGAAGCTGGGTACAGAACAGCAAAAGATTTCATGAAAAAACTGATGCCTAGCCATTCAAGAAAAGTAAAATTATATAACGATAAAAATGTTCCTTTGTTTAGTAAATACAAATTGAACGAGCAGATAAATCAAGTTTACTCTACTCGTGTCGATTTACCTTCAGGCGGATATTTGATCATCAATAACACCGAAGCTTTGATTTCCATCGATGTTAACTCGGGAAGATCCACTAGAGAAAGAAACATTGCAGGTACTGCGCTAAAAACCAATTTGGAGGCAGCTCAAGAAATTGCTCGTCAGTGTCGCCTTAGAGATTTGGCCGGTTTGATAGTTGTCGACTTCATAGATATGGAAGAAAAAAGAAACAACATGCAAGTCGAACGATGCATGCGCGAATCTTTAAAAAATGATAAAGCTAAAATTCAGGTAGGACCTATCAGTAATTTTGGATTGATGGAATTTTCCAGACAAAGATTGCGTTCCAGCATTGCCGATGCAAACATGATCGTATGCCCACATTGTCACGGAACAGGTTTTATGTGGTCGGAGGAATCTCTAGCTGTCCAAGTTCTAAGAAAAATCGAAGAGGCTTGTATTACATCAGAGTTTAAAGAGATTATTGTTACATTGTCGCCAAATATAGCTTTATATATATTAAACAACAAACGGTCATTTATTTCGGCAATCGAATCTAGAAAAAGTTTAAAAATTACTTTCAATATAGATCACAAAATTGCGGCTAATGATTTTAAAATTGAACAAATTTTGAAACCCGTTTCAGTGATTTCTGATTCGGACGCAGATGACGATTCTGAAACAGAAACCCAAAAGGACAAGAAAGAATCTTCAGAAAAAGTTGAAAAAAACTCGACCAAAAAGGCTATTCGAAAAAAGCCTGAATCAAAAAATGAGGATGTTCAGGAAGTTGTTTCTGAGGTAAAGCCTATTCCGAAAAAAAAGAAAAACTTTAAATCTCGTTCAAATGTGAAAAAAGAAGATTCTGTCATAAAGAAAGTTGAACAGGAAACCAATTCTGAAAGCACTTCAGAAAATGTTACGGAACAAAAAACAACGGGTGAATCCGAACCAACAACTCACAAAATTGCGAAACGTTCCAATACAAAAGGAAGAAAAAAGTCTCGTAATAAAGATACTGAAGAGTCAGGGGAACTTCAGACAAAAATCAAAGAAAAAGCAGATGGAAAAGAAGCAATGGTTGATAATCAAAAAACAAAAACCTCAAAAATTATTGCTAAAGATAATCCCCAGAACATAAGTCAAGTTCATGAAGTCCCTGAATTGAAAGAAGGCAAGGTCGATTTTCAAACAAAGATTGAAGTAAGTAAGTATCAAAGGGAAATTGTTTCCAAAGTTATACAGTCTTATCAAAATGAAGAGTTAAGAAATGCCGCTATTTCTCCTAATGCGAGTAAAAAGAAAAGAAGTGGATGGTGGCAGAAACTTTTGAAAAAGCCTGAAGGTAATTAATAGAGACAGCCATGAATATAAAAGTTAGATTCGCCCCCTCACCTACCGGTTTGCTACATGTCGGAAATATTCGAATTGCAATCTTAAATTATCTGTTCGCAAAGCATCATGGAGGAAAGTTTGTTCTTCGCATAGATGATACAGATAAAGAACGCTCTACAATTGAATCCGAAAATTTAATACTAGAAGATTTAAAATGGCTTGGAATTGAATGGGATGAATTCTATAAACAATCCAATCACTTTCAAAACTACGATAAAGCTTTAAAATATTTAAAATCGATCGGAAGAATTTATCCGTGCTATGAAACAAAAGACGAGCTTTCTTTAAAAAGAAAAGTCCAAGTCTCTAAGGGAGTACCTCCTATATACGATCGTGCATCTTTAAATCTGACAGATCAAGAAAAAAGAAATCTCGAAAGCAAAGGTGTACAAAAATATTGGAGATTTAAGCTTAATGAAAGTGATGTTATAGAGTGGAATGATCTTGTCCATGGAAAAATTTCAATTCCATTAAACAGCATCAGTGATCCGATCATAATCAAGCCGGACGGGTCATATGTTTATACTTTCGCCTCTGTTGTTGATGACATAAATATAGGAATAACTCATATCATCCGAGGTGACGATCATGTAACAAACACTGCCGTACAAGTTGATATTTTTAAGGCAATTTCAGGAAAATCTCCAGAATTTGGACATGTTCCGTTGTTATCATCAATAGACGGACAAGATGTATCAAAAAGAACGAGTTCATCTTTGAGCATGGTAAATTTGAGAAATGCAGGAATGGAATCACAGGCAATTATTGGTGTTCTATCGTCTTTAGGAACTTCCAATAACGTTAATTACCACAACACACTTGAAGATTTGATTAAAAACTTTTCTTTTGAAAAAATGAGTTTATCTTCTCCAAAATTTAATGTCAGAGATGTCGAGATCTTAACCAAAAAAATTGTTTCCGAAAAAACTTTCGATGAAATAAAAACCAAGATTTCAAAACAAATTTCCGAAGATTTCTGGGAAACAATAAAAGGAAATATCAACACATTGAAAGATGTCGATTTTTGGTATGACATTTTTTATAACGATTTACCAAATTGTTCTGAACAACAGGATCAAGACTATATTCGTCAGATGTTGGAATTTCTTTCTCCAACCATTGATTTTGATACCTGGATTTCGCAACTGAAAGAAATTTCGAAAAGAAAAGGACGTAGTCTATTCCATCCGATACGAATGATTCTGACAAATCAAGAAACAGGTCCGGAATTAAGGAAGATTTTCGAACTATTGGGATATGAAAAAGTTAAAAGCAGGATAGAAAGAAATATACAATGATTACATTACAACTATATAACTCTCTGACCAATAAGTTAGAAAAGTTTGACCCCATTAGTTCCGACAATGTTCGTTTTTACGCTTGCGGTCCGACGGTTTATTCCAGCCCTCATATCGGAAATGCCAGACCTCTTGTCGTATTCGACGTTTTATTTAGACTACTTAAAAAACTTTACGGTAATGTTACATATGTTCGCAATCTTACAGATGTCGACGATAAAATTAACAAACGTGCGAAAGAAAGAAACATCTCTATCCGAGAATTAACTGACGAAGTTATTGAAGAATTTCACAAAAGCACAGATCAACTCAATGTTCTTTCACCGACTTACGAACCACGTGCAACATTTCATATAAAAGAAATGTTGGATATCATAAGTTTACTCATAAAGAATGAGTTTGCATACACCGTTGAAGGACATGTTTTATTTCGTGTAAAAAAATTGAATAATTACGGGCTGCTTTCTAAAAGAAGCCTAGAAGATATGATTCCAGGAAGTCGCGTAGAAGTCGCACCTTACAAAGAAAATCCTCTGGACTTCGTTTTGTGGAAGCCTTCCAAAGAAGATGAACCAGGTTGGGATAGTCCCTTCGGAAGAGGTCGTCCAGGATGGCATATCGAATGCTCTGCAATGAGTTCAAAATATTTAGGAAAACAATTCGATATACATGCTGGCGGTCAAGATTTAATTTTCCCTCATCATGAAAACGAAATTGCACAAAATTTTGGGGCTTTCGGATGCATTATGTCCAATTATTGGATTCATAATGGTCTTTTGCTAGTAAATAATCAAAAAATGTCGAAATCTCTTGGGAATATCATTTCACTTGATGAGATCTTACAGAAATATGACGGAGAAATTATCCGTTACTGCTTGTTATCGACCCATTATCAGAAAACACTGAATTGGACTGATCAGATTGTGAATCAGTCGAAGTCAGCACTCGACAGAATGTACAGAGCTCTGAATTTTGCAACAAAAATCGATGACGATATTATCTTTGAAAGTAAAGTTGCCATCGCACTCTGCAATAATTTAAATACCCCTCTCGCATTACAGCAATTGATGGAACTTACCGACAAAATTTATAAAACAGAAGATCAAACTGAAAAGAATCATCTCTGCTCAATTCTAAAAAAAGAAGCAAGAATTTTGGGATTGCTGTACCGAGAAAATTGGTTCCAGAGAAAAGCAAAATTATCTGAAGAAGAAATCACAAATCTACTAAACGAAAGATCGAAAGCAAAATCGGAAAGAAATTTCCAGAAAGCAGACGAAATTCGTAATTATCTTCTTCAAAATCAAATACAAATTGAAGATACAAAAGACGGTCCTCTATGGAAAGTGTTGTAAGACTGATTTTTCAGTCATTGCATAGTTTTACATCGTTGACAGAAAGCTCTGAAACAAAATTAGAAAAATTCTCGAATTTTTTGTTTTTTTAACTTTTTGTTAATCCCTCATTGATATTATGAAGAAGATAAAATGCTTTGAATTTGATTTTTTGCAAGGTATAGAAAGAATTATAATTTGTGGAGGCATATTGAAATTTTAGTTAAGGCTTTGAAGTTACTTTAATTTCTGGTAATGACTCTAAAAAAAAGGTTTTGTCTGTTATTTAGATAGTTAGTGTGATGTTGTAACAGAAAGAAAAAGATCAAACTGATCTGATGAAGACATTCATTCTAGATAATAGCTGGTCGGTTCTTTCATACGTTATGGCAGTATGTTGTGTAATGATGTGAATAATAAGGTAAAAGCTCTGCACTTGAACGCACCAGGAGCAAGCAAATACCAGCACTATTCGAAGTTATACACATTTTATGTACGACCTATTAAAAATGACAGTTCAAAACCTTTTTTATAGAGGTCCAAAAATCATTTTTAAAGCCGAAAAAACTCAGAATATTATCCTCCTTAATATTTCAAAATAAATTTGCATTCAAATGAGTTTGTTTCAAAATTTAACAATTTGTTGATAATTCAATGATAAAATTTAGTTGTAGTATGGAAAGAAGTATAGAGCTTTGGTGTTTTTACGTAGGAAAGTATGAGACTATTATACTGTTTATTGACTCTGTTATTTTGTTTAGGATCAGGAGGTATCCCAATTGAAACTCCGGATCAACCTGAACGTAACAAATTCGTAATAAGAGCTCCAAACGGATGGGCTTACAGAACTTTCAAAGGAGAGAACGGATTAATCGGTATACTCTGGCCCAAAGGAACGTCATTCAATGATTGTGATACAGCTGTATTCGTGTTTATCCAAGATTTTGATGAACCATTTTTACCAGAAATCCCTGAAAACAGTCATTTGTTTCACGAAAAATGCCCGAAATCAGAGTTCAAATTTGCAGACTCAGAAGACGACCAGGACGAGACCATGTCCATAGAAGAAAAGTATTTCAAGGGACTTTGTGGTCGCACCGAAGTTATGTTCGAAGAAAAGGTGAAAAATTTTAGAATAATTACAGTACTGGCCTCATCCTACTATGTCTCAAATGACCTTTTTGATGACGTAAAGTACATAGTATCATCTTATAAAAAAGAAATCGAAGAAAGCTTAGGTATCTATAAAAAAAAGAAAACCAGCTCAAAAGCAAAATCAGAAAATTCTTTTAAACCTAAACCAACATCCAAAAAGGAAACTTTCGACGAAGAAACTGAAGAAATCCTATAATAAAACCTCTCAAGAATTCCATCTGAGCTTTTAATATATCAACTTAATAAAGTCATAACATCATTAAGACAAATGTACTACGAAAAGATAGTCATCACCAAGATTATTAACCAAATTTACAATTACTGATACGAATCGCCTCCAAAGCTGGACAATCTTCGTTTTCAACATAATTCAAAAAAGCTCCACCTGCGGTAGATATGCACGTCATCTTATCTGCGACATTAAACTTCTTCATCGCAAATCCTGTATCCCCTCCTCCGATAAGTGAAATTAATTTATGGCTTTGTGTTCTTTCAGCAATAAATTCCGCAATCGCCTTAGTTCCAAATTCAAATGGACTACGTTCAAACAATCCCACTGGACCATTCCACAGCACCATATCGCTATCCATTATATGATCTTCTAAAAGCTTTACCGAATCAGGTCCTATATCAAAAACACTCGTATTCGAGTTTTCCGATCGCATAATAGCGTGATCACTTTTGGTTGAAATCAATGCAGAAAAATCAGTAGGAACGATCAACTCACAACCAAATTTTTTAGCGTTATCTACTATTTCTTTAACATCCGTCTCATATTCCGTAAGATCAAAAATCTCTGATGAATCATCACTTAAATAAGACTTAAAAGCACCAGCAATCCCCCCTCCAAGCGCCAACTTATCAACTTTCGTGACTAATCTTTTCAACAGTTTAATTTTTGTTGGCAATTTTGATCCCCCGATAATCGCCATTTTTTTCCCAGACGAATGATCGAAGAATTCTTCTATGTTTCTGATTTCTTTCCTAAAATTTTTCCCTAAAGTGGACTTTAAAAACTGAGGTATCCCAAAAACTGAAGCATGCTTACGATGAGACACAGAAAATGCTTCATTCACAAAAAAATCACCCAATGATGCTAATTTTTTCGCAAAATCCAAATCACAACTCTCTTCCTGCAGATAAAATCTAAGATTTTCAAGCAAAATCAAACTATCGCAAGGAACTCTTTCTATTAAAGCCCTGGCGTCCTCGTCTAAATAATTCTCGATGAATTGCACAGAACTTCCATAAATTTCCTCTATTCTTGGAATTAATGGTCGCAAACTCTGAACTTCTCCATGATCTGAAGTCTTCCCAAGATGAGACATCAAAACAATTTTTGCTCCCTTATCACGCAAACTTCTTATAGTTTCAACAGGCACTCTTATCCTGGCATCATCCATTATAAGTCCCTGATCAATTGGAACATTAAAATCGACTCGAACCAGAACTATTTTCCCAGATAATTCCATAACCAACTCCATCTTTCATTCCCCGAACTATTTTAACTTGCAAACCTTTGCCAAGCAAATCCGCTCATAACTGAGGGGAATTCTATCATAAATCGAAAAATTTTTGAACTTTTTTAAACGCACCCCTTGTAAAAAGCGTTTAAAGACATTATCTGATATGATGAGGTTTTTTTTTCAGAATTAGGTAGGAGACTATTATGCCAGCTATCGTTTTAACGGGTCACGCAGGACGAATTGAAGCAAGATATCACCATAGTAAATATGCTGGAGCGCCCCTAGCCATAGTTTTACATCCTAATCCAATACAAGGTGGAACTATGAATAACCGGGTTACTGTAACTTTATATAACGCTTTTGTCGAAAATGGATTTTCCGTAATTCGGTTTAATTTTAGAGGCGTCGGAAAATCAGAAGGTGAATTCGATAAAGGTGAAGGGGAGTTTAATGATACCGCTTCAGTACTTGATTGGATTCGATCAGTAAATAAAGGGCATCGAGACATTTGGATAGCCGGGTTTTCTTTCGGAGCTTTAATAGGAATGCAGCTTTTGATGAGACGTCCTGAGATTTCTGGTTTTATTTCTGTTTGTCCTCCTGCAAATCTTAATGACTTTTCTTTCTTAGCTCCTTGTCCAGTTTCCGGTATGATGATAAATGGAGCAAATGATGTCGTTTGCCCCACGGAACATGTTGATAAACTTGTTGAGAAATTAAACGGACAGAAGGGAATTTCAGTTGATTATCGAGTAATTCCGAATTGTGATCATTCATTTACAGGACACTTGGATACCATTAAACAATATGTCACCGAACACTTGAACTCTAAAAAAGAAATGCGTAAAGTCATCTAGTTATCACAGGAGAAAATTATGAGATCGTCCTTTTTGGAAGAGGCTGTTGCCAGAGGGTTTTTGTACCAATCCACAAATTTAGAAGAAATCGATGAATACTTGTCAACCAAGGGACGATATGGTTATGTTGGTTTCGATATTACAGCAAAAAGTTTGCATGTAGGACATTTGATTCCGATATTTACTATGCGTTTGTTTCAAAAGCACGGACATAAGCCTATTGTTTTAGTCGGGGGAGGAACGACAAAAATTGGTGATCCATCTTTCCGAAACACCACTCGCCCAATGCTTTCGGATGAGCAAATTGCGGAAAATTTGAAGGGAATAAAATCCTGTCTCGAACCATTCCTAAAATTCGGGGACGATGACGCGATTATGGTAAATAATGCTTCGTGGTTAGATAACATAAACTATCTGGAATTTCTGCGCGACATCGGAAAATATTTTTCCATAAATCGTATGATCGGATTTGATTCGGTCAAAACAAAATTATCTCAAAATAATTCATTGAGCTTCCTGGAGTTCAACTATATGATCTTACAGGCTTATGACTTTTACAAATTGTTCTCGGACAAAGGATGTAGAATCCAGTTGGGGGGACAAGACCAGTGGGGAAATATAGTCTGCGGAGTCGAATTAATAAGGAAAAAGTGCGAAGCTGAGGTGTTTGGACTGACCAATCCGTTACTAACAACCAGTGATGGAAAAAAGATGGGAAAAACGGCAAACGGAGCAGTTTGGCTGTCCAAAGATTTCTTGTCCGCCTACGATTTCTGGCAGTATTGGAGAAATGTCGACGATGCAGATGTTATCAAGTTGATGTATTTGTTCACGGATCTTCCGATTGGAGAGATCAAGAAAATGGAATCTGTCCGAGGTGAAGAAATTAATGCATTAAAAGTCATTTTGGCGGACGAAATTACATCTATCGTTCACGGAAAAGACTCTCTGAAATCTATTCACCAATCGGCTGACCAGATTTTCAATCAGTCTTGCGAAAATTTATCAAAAATCGATTCAGTGGAGAGGTATAAAACAGAAAAAAATGCTTCAATTATCGATATTTTGGTAAATTCTCAGTTATGTTCCAGTCGAAGCGATGCCAAAAGAATGATCAGAGGCAATGGTGTTTACATAAACAATCAGACGATCCAGGAAGATTACAAGTTCCCTGAAAATCTATCCAACGGAGATTTGTTGAAATTATCATGCGGTAAGAAAAAAGCCGTAATTTTAGAGATCGAAGGATAGAACAATTTCAACTTATTAAAATGCAGAGTTTTTAAGCTCTGCATGCTGGAGTCGCCCCTTTTCTCTATTGGGTAGAGTGAAAAGCATCTGACAGTTAAACCATCTTTCCTCCGTCGCTCCAAGGTTTGATATCGTATTTTCTTCTATGAGAAGTAGTCAAATAAAGCATACTGAATAGATGGGAAATCATGTAAGATATTAGAGAGTTTTTTTATACTCGCCCAAAGACATTCGATAGGATCTAGATCCGGAGAATAAAGAGGAAGAAAAAGCAACTTGCATCCAGCTTGTTCGATTATACTTTGGAGTGTATTTGCTTTATGTATAGAAGCGTTGTCCATAATTACGATTTATCTGGGATTTAAATGCGAAACCAACATTTTTTCTAACCAAAAATTGAATAATTTTGCGTCACAAGTTCCTTGATATCCAAACGGAGCTAAATGATTTTTCCGCAAAAAATTCAGACAGAAAAACCAATTGATCTTCAAGCGTTTCCTTTATTTTGTTAACAACCCCAATAATGGAATAAAACACTCATAAAGAACCAACTTCATCAACAAATCGGTCCAAACAATACATATCAAAAAGAGTATCAGCATTTTTCATATATTCACAATGGATATGCAGAGTTCCATGATACTAAACACCCCAATTATGGAATAGAAAGAGAGAGATGGTGAGCAGAAAAGGAAGGCTTAGTCGATTTCAATTGATAAGCAGTGAGGGTCGAAATTATATGCACGAGCATATTGATAAAAGACCTGTGCCTGGAGTGTTCGAGCAAGAATTTGTTTTTTAGATAATCGAAAACCGTCTCGACAAGAGAGCGTTTACGCAGAAGGATTTTCTCTTCGAACGACATCAAAATATTTTTCATCGAGCGCTTTATCCCCGTGATTATTTTCAGTCCCCGAGCCATCAAAC
>JAZLGP010000056.1:0-7506 GCA_045616365.1 Alphaproteobacteria bacterium
TTTTATTTTCTTTATACATATACTGGTGCAGCAATAGTTCAGAGTTGTTTTATGAATATTTGAGTGCATATTTTATAGAAAAATCATTAAGTTTAGATAACATTTTTGTATTTCTTTTGATTTTTTCGAAATTTAACGTAGATTTTAAATATCAACATAAAGTTCTGTTTTTAGGTATTTGGGGAGCATTATTTCTCAGATATATAATGATTTTTGTTTTAGGCGAATTAATCGATAAGTTCCACTTTTTAATTCCGCTATTTGGAATGTTTTTATTGTATACTGGAGTTACAACGTTAAAAAAAGAAAACGAATCATCTGTCGATGTCGAAAAATTCTTAAAAAAACTCGCTAACCACGTAGAAAGAAACCATGAAGGACATTTTTTTGTAAGACATCACAATGGTAGCTGGAAAATGACCATACTGATTTTTGTATTGATTCTTGTCGAAGTCAGCGATCTTGTATTCGCGTTTGACTCGATACCTGCCATTTTTTCTGTAACATCAAATAAGGATATAATCTATACATCTAATGCATTTGCAATCATCGGATTACGATCCTTGTACGGAGTTTTTTCTGAAGTCATTAATAAACTACATTATTTAAAACATGCTGTTAGCTTGATACTGTGTGCAATTGGTATAAAAATGATTTTAGCTGACATACTCCACATTGGATCTCTCGAATCTTTAATTTTCATTGTACTAGTATTGGTAGGTTCGTATTTGGCATCCATAAAGAAAGGAAAAGTATGAATTTTTTTATCGACATAGAGCAATTTTTATCCAAAAAACGATTAAGTTTTCATCAGTTCGTTTTATTTGGATTGTTTTCATTTTTCGCTTTCTTTTCTGTCATATTCTCCTTGTGCGAAAAAAATTATTTCTCCTTGATTTCATTAATCGTAATCGGAATAATTTTCTTATCTTTTTTAAATGAAATAAAAAAAATACAATCCAAAAACAATTTGATTTCTTTTCAAAGAGACATGATCGCAGGAGGATTTGATGCTTCTTTTTTTGCATTTTTCATCTTTTCTGAAACTGGGAAATGCCTGTTCATAAACAGAATTGCACAGAATTTATTCCCAGGATTAAATATTAGAAATATAGAAGACTTCATTGTATGTTTCAGCAAGTATCCTCAAGTCATAGAAGCAATAAAAAGCTTGAAACAATCTGCATTAAATATGAAACAATCTCATATTGATGTTCCTATGGATCTAAAAACCGACAACTTCGCTCTTTGGAGAATTTCCGTCTCCCCTATTCCGGATCACCCGGGATTCACCTCTTGGACCATTGTAGACTTGACTCCCTCAGTGAACAAAATAGACTCCTTGGAAACTAGCAGTACATTTTTATTGAATGTTCTTAATCACTCCAACCAAGGATATATCTGTTTAAATGAAATAGATGAAATAATATTCTGCAACAAAACCTTTTCGTATATCTTGGGTGAAAAAATTCAAAATATATTAAATACCCCATTATCAAAATACATCGCGAAAGAAAAAAATTTCATAGAAGAAACTCCGAAATTTTCTGAAAACGTTCCTATAAAAATAAAGCTAAAATCATCTGTCAGCGATAACGTTGAAGTATTAATAAAACAAATTTTAAAAAACAAACGAGGATTAAGAATATTTTCTATATCAAGGGATGTCGAACAAAACGATGATTTGATACAAGCATTAGGAAAAACAAAATTGTATTTTGAACATATTTTCGAAGATGCACCTGTTGGAATAGTCATTACCGATGGAGCTGAGATAATCAGTGAAACCAATAGAACTTTCCGATCGTTGATTGAAAAAGAAGAAGTAAATAAAACTTCATTTTTAGACTATATAATAGACGAAAAAAAGGAGGCCATTCGAGAAAAACTTTATCAATTAGTAGATACAACAGATACTTCAATTTCCCCTTTTGAGATAAAATTTAAGAATCAAGAATCAAAAACCATTATGATTTATCTTTCTAAATTGGATGAATCAAAAAGAAACAAAGATAATAATGGACTTGTACTTTATTTTGTTGATGTTACAAAACAAAAAGAACTTCAATCTCAATTCGTACAATCTCAAAAAATGCAGGCAGTCGGACAACTTGCGGGTGGAATCGCTCACGATTTTAACAATTTGTTGACCGCAATGATTGGGTATTGCGATTTGTTGCTCGAAAAATATCTTCCATCAGATCAATCATTCAGCGATATTATCCAAATCAAACAAAACGCTAACAGAGCATCTAATTTAGTAAGACAGTTATTAGCATTTTCCAGACAACAAACTATGCAACCGAAAGTATTAAGCGTTACGGATATGCTCAGCGAATTATCTGCGTTACTAAAACGATTACTTGGTGCAAAAATTGAATTGAAAGTAGTACACAGTCGTGAAGCCGGATACATAAAAGTCGACCAAATTCAGTTTGAACAGGTTATAATAAATTTGGCGGTTAATGCACGAGATGCAATGAAAAATGGAGGAACTTTATCCATAAGAAGCCAAGCATACATAACTCAAGAGGCAAAACTTTTACGAGGTAGCTCAATGCCTCCGGGGAAATATGTACTTATTGAAATTACAGATACAGGAACAGGTATTGAAGAAAAACTTTTAAGCAGGATTTTTGATCCTTTTTTCTCGACAAAAGCAAAAGGACATGGTACTGGACTCGGATTATCCACTGTATACGGAATAGTGAATCAAACAGGTGGTTTTATCTCTGTAGAAAGCGAGCTGGGAGTTGGAACAAAATTTAGCTTATACTTCCCGATGGTTTCTGAAAAAGATGTGTCTACTCAAATAGCTGTTGAAAATACAAATGAAAAGAAAAACGCAGATCTTACCGGAACCGGAACTATTTTATTGGTTGAGGATGAAGATGCTGTCAGAATGTTTAGTTCAAGAGCCTTACGCGATAAAGGATATAGAATCATTGAAGCATCCAATGGAGAATCTGCTCTTGAGTTTATCCAAAAGAATGCGACTACTATTGATCTGGTTATTACCGATGTGGTTATGCCTAAGATGGATGGACCTACCCTTATGGAGCATATAAAGGAATTAAATCCGAAAATGAAAATCATATTCATATCCGGTTATACCGAAGATAGCTTCAGAAATTCCCTAGCGAATAACACCCAAGTACACTTCCTTTCGAAGCCGTTTAATTTGAAAGAATTAGCCAGCAAAGTCAAGGAAGTTATGGGCAAATAGAACCTTGAGTTATTTCTCAAATTCGTATGTATTTATTGAAAAATATAATATATATTATATCTGTGTTTCTACTTGAGGATACTGTCTCGGGTACGTTGGATTTTCCTCTCCTGAGGGGGTTAGGTTGCACCTTTTCCCACAAGCTGAAAGACAAAGAAAAACAAATAATAAGTGGATGTATTTCATGAACATATTCTCTAAAATTTTATCAGGTAAGTATACAAAGTTTTTGGTTCTTTTAACAGTTTTTTCACTATTAAATAACAGTTGTTCAGCAGATACTTCACTATCTGAAACGAATTCAGTAACAACCAAATCTCAAACTAATACTGAAAAAAAAGATTCAATAGCTGAATTTATGCAGAATTTTACTAACGTAAATATTTCAAAAATCAAAAAACCATTTAGAGATTATCCTGGCTACTGGCAACAGATAGAAGATTTTGATGTCACAATTACAAACACAGAAGAAAACGATGAATTTCCTTCAGAAAGTTTTTCTTTAAAAAGCTTAAAAGGAAACGTTGCTATCGTGTTTTTCACCACAACATGGTGTCCAAACTGCGTGAAAGTTTTTCAAGACTTGGATAATCTTCATAGAAAATTAGCCGACAAGAAAATTTTAAACGTAAAAATTATTACATTAGTTCTTGGAATGGACGACGACAACACAGTAAAAGATTATTACAAAACAAATGGAATTAAGTCATTGCGTAGATTTAAATCAGTATCCCCTGTGTTTTTCAATTTTGTAAGAGCGATTCCTTCTTGCTTTGTTTTCAACAAAAAAACAATTCCTGTATGGGGATTTTCAGGTATAGCAAATTACGGATCTTTAGAATTTTTGAATTTTATTGATGAGTTATCGAAGGAAGATTAAAAAGGTAGAAAAAATGATTGAATGGAGAGGAACAACTATACTTTCAGTCCGAAAGGACAATCAAGTAGTGATTGCTGGAGACGGTCAGGTTACAATGGGAAGCAGCATCGTAAAAGCGAATGCGATCAAAGTAAGATTTTTATCCTCAGAAAATGTTTTAGTGGGATTCGCTGGAGCTACTGCTGATGCATTTACTTTAAGAGAAAGACTTGAAGAAAAATTAGCTCAATATCCTGGTCAGCTATCCAGAGCTTGTGTTTCTCTTGCAAAGGATTGGAGAACTGATAAGTATCTGCGAAAACTGGAAGCCATGATGGCTGTTGCGGACAAAGATCATTCTTTTGTTCTCAGTGGTATGGGAGATGTTCTGGAACCGTCCGACGGAATTATTGGAATCGGATCCGGAGGAAATTACGCTCTTGCTGCCGCTCGTGCATTAATTGACATGCCGTTAACAGCAGAAGAAATTGCAAGAAAAGCAATGAAAATCGCAGGAGATCTATGTATTTACACTAATCATTCTGTGGTTTTAGAGAAAATTGAAGTAAACAAGGAATAAAAAATGACATCATTGACTCCATCACAAATTGTGACAGAATTAGATCGATTTATTGTCGGTCATAAAGAAGCGAAAAAAGCTGTTGCTATAGCCCTTCGAAACCGTTGGAGAAGACAGCAGATATCCAGCCCATTGAAAGAAGAAATTTTACCGAAAAATATTTTGATGATGGGACCTACAGGAGTTGGGAAAACGGAAATTGCAAGAAGATTGGCTCGCCTTGCTGATGCTCCGTTTATAAAAGTCGAAGCAACAAAATTTACCGAAGTCGGTTATGTCGGACGAGATGTTGAGCAGATTGTTCGTGATTTGGTCGAGATTGCAATTTTTCGTACCAAGGAAAAAAACAAAGCTCAAGTTGAAGAAAAAGCCAAAATTCAAACGGAAGAACGTATATTAAATGCTTTGGTCGGAGAACAATCAACTTCGGAAACACGGGAAAAGTTCAAAAAATTATTACAAGATCATCAACTCGAAGACAGAGAAATCGAAATTGATGTTATCGATAATGTGTCACCAGGTAATTCTTTTGAAATTCCAGGCATGCCCGGAGCACACATTGGAATGATGAATTTATCCGATATGATGAACAACGCTTTAGGGATAAACAAAACGAAGTTACGAAAACTTTCTGTAAAAGAAGCTCGAAGATTATTAAACGTTGAAGAAAGCGATAAGCTGATTGATAAAGAAAAAATAATAAAAGAAGCAATCTTCGCTGTCGAACAAAACGGAATTGTTTTCATTGATGAAATCGATAAAGTTTGTGCAAAAAATTCACACGGTGCAGATGTCAGCAGAGAAGGAGTTCAAAGAGATCTTCTTCCATTGATTGAAGGATGTTCTGTAACAACAAAATATGGAGCAGTGAAGACTGACTATATTTTATTTATCGCATCAGGAGCATTCCATGTATCTAAACCGTCGGATCTTCTTCCTGAATTACAGGGACGTCTTCCAATCCGAGTTGAATTAAAAAATTTGACCGAAGAAGACTTTTCAAGGATTCTAAAAGATACTGACAGCAGCTTGATTAAGCAGTATTATGCTTTGCTGAAGGTTGAGGGCGTACAGGTGGATTTTGCAGATTCAGGCATCAAGAAAATCGCAGAATTGTCTGCTGTCGTTAACAAGAATGTGGAAGATATAGGAGCTCGACGACTTCATACCATTATCGAAAAACTTTTAGAAGACGTTAGTTTCGAAGCAGATAAAATGAAAGATCAACGAATTACCATCGATGATTTGTATGTTGAAGAAAAAGTCGGACATTTAGCAAAACACCAAGACCTATCTCAATTTATTTTATAGGGAAAAGAAGAACCATTATACGACCGGGGGGATCCTAACCATCCGGTCGTATAATTGTGACATTTGAGCGTTGCCCTCTATCTTTTGATTTTATAATCTAGCCAACCGATATTGCCATCATCTCTCCAATAGACAACATTAACCGCTGAATTTGAAATATTTTCAAAAATAAAAACATGACAATCTTTATTCAAATGCTTGGCTGCTTCGCTTACGCTCATTAACGGCAAATCGTCCAAAATTTCAGCAATTATAATAGGAGCATCTTCTGCTGCAGATTCCTCATCTACTTCATTAACAGTATCATGCTCTGCCTTTTTACCGCCCCTAATACTCTTCTTTTTTTTCTGAAATTGCTGTTCTAATTTCTGAAGAGTTATCTCAAAACTTACTGTTGGGTCTTCTGCACTATTCGTAACAAAATAGGAATCACCAGTATTTATTTTTACCGTAATATCTGTAACAAATAGATACGCATCCTTTTTCATCACGATATTGGCATCTAAAAATTCCACATGATACTTTTTAGCCAATTTCTCACAAGAATCCTTTGCCTTAAGTGTGAGAGACTCACCAATTTCCATATGTCTGCCTGAAAAAGAAAAATTCATCTGATCCTCCTAACCATACTAAAAACAGTATAAATAAATTATTCACAAAATACACTTAATATCTTACGTATATCTAAATAATGTTAAGAAAAGTTAAAATACCGAACTGATTTTTTATTTTTCTGAAAAACTTTTTCCAAGATAAAGTTCCCGAGCTTTGTCGTCATTAATTATTTTCTCAGGAGTTCCTTCAACCAGAACTTTTCCTTCAAATAACAGATAAGAATAATCAGATAAAGGAAGAGTATCTCGAACATTATGATCAGTAATAATTACCCCTATTCCTTTCGATTTCAGAATAGTTATCATTTCCTTCATATCCGCTATCGCCAAAGGATCAATTCCAGCAAAAGGCTCATCCAAGAGAATAAATTTTGGATCAGCAGCCAAAGCACGAGCTATTTCCAGTTTTCTTCTTTCCCCTCCAGAAACGATGACGGCAGAAGATTTTCGAATATGATCCAAAGATAGATCGTTTAAAAGAGACTCCAATTTTTCTTGAATCTGTAATTTTGGAAATTTTCTCATTTCCAAAACCGCATAAATATTTTCTTCTACTGTTAATCCCCTAAAAATCGACGGTTCCTGTGGTAGATATCCTATGCCGAGACGAGATCTTTTGTACATAGGTAAATCTTTGATATTAGTTTTGTTCAAAAACAACTCGCCTTCATCTGCCTTAATAAGGCCGCATAAAATAGAAAACGTTGTAGTTTTTCCTGAACCATTAGGTCCAAGTAAAGAAACTATTTGACCTTGAGATGCTTCTATACTAATTCCTTTAAGAATTTCTCTTTTTTTTATATACTTTTTAATATTCCTACAAATTAATTTGCTGGTCATTTAATTTCTCTTTATAATTCCCCTTGAATCGTATACCTTTATAACATTTGTTTTTGTGTTTAGTATAGCCTTTTTA
>JAZLGP010000057.1:0-17274 GCA_045616365.1 Alphaproteobacteria bacterium
TTGGAATGATCTGAATGTATAAAATTTTCTTTCATAAAGAGGTAAAGACGGACTTAAAAGGTCTTTCGGTCTCACATCTTGCGGCGATAAAAACAGCTATCAAAGAGAGGCTTTCTCAACATCCTTATGATTTTAAGGCGCTTAGTGGAAAGAAGTTTCGCAGGTTATACAGATTAAGAGTTACAGACTATTGAATAGTATATTATATCGAAGACGAGATCGTAAGAATTTTGGCTATTGGACATTGCAGCAAGATTTACAAATTTCCGGATAAAAGAGTGTAACAATCATTCCCAACTTTCCTTTAACGTGAATTTATCTTCTCGTTTTCGATAACATCGAGACAATTAGTCCGCAACTAATCATAAATGTAATTAAAGAGCTACCACCATAAGATAAAAACGGCAATGGTACTCCGACAACAGGCAAAATACCTAAAACCATTCCAATATTAATGAATACGTGTAAAAACAGCATTAGTCCTAAACCAAAACTCACGTGTCGAGAAAATTGATTTTTGCTTTCATTTCCTATGAAAAAAAAGAAATAGATCAACCCTGTAAACAGTAAAATTATAAATACAGCTCCTGCAAATCCCAATTCTTCGGATATTGTAGTAAAAATGAAGTCAGTGTGCTTTTCGGGAAGAAAATTTAAACTACTTTGAGTTCCTTGAAATAATCCTTTTCCAAAAATGTGTCCAGAACCTATCGCTATTCTTGATTGTAAAATATGATATCCTGTTCCGAAAGGATCTCTGTCTGGATCAATAAAGTTTAAAATTCTATTTTTCTGATAGTCGTGAAGAAAGTACCATCCGATAGGACATCCTCCTAGAAATCCAATCATGGACCAGATAAATGCTTTTGTTGGAAATCCTGCGAGAAAAATGATTCCGACACCAATTCCTGATAATAGCATTGCCGTCCCCAAATCGGGCTGTTTTAAAATTATAAGCGCAGGAACAGCCGTTAAAAGAACAGGTATAATATGAGATTTCAACTTGTTTAATTCATAAATGGACATATCCGAATAATACAAAGCCAGCGCAAAAATCAAGGATAATTTCATAAATTCAGACGGCTGAAACGCAAAAAAATAAAAATCGATCCAGCGTTGCGCACCTAATCTTGTTGATCCCAGTAAATTTACTAACAACAAACAACATAAACATGCGGCATATATTACGTAAGCAAAACTTTTCCAAAACCGAATATTTATTTGCGAAATACCAAATAAAATAACAAGTCCGAATACGACCTTTATGAGGTGCTTTTTAACATGTATCTCAAATCCTCCGAAAGCAATAATTTGCCCCAAAATACTTGTAAAGAGTATCGCAGAAAGTAAAATCAAAAATATCCGAATCTCCTTAAAAAAAATCTTATCTTGCATTTCTTTCTAACAATTTATCAAAAACTTTTCTGGCTATCGGAGCCGCCACTGACGCGCCCCCTCCCCCATGTTCAATTAAAACTGCGACTATGTATTTCGGAGAATTATACGGAGCAACTCCTGCAAAAAGAGCATGATCTCGATATTTCCATTCAATATACTGCTGATTAATACCAACTTCACTTGCCTTTATTGATCTTACCTGAGATGATCCAGTTTTTCCAGCAATTCCATAAGTTGTATGACATGAATTTCGAGCTGTTCCCGTTTCACAAACCATATGCAAAGCTTTTTTTAGCGTATCACAAGCATTTTTATTCAAAGGCACATTTTGTTCCATATGATCTCTACAAAATAAACTTGGAGAATAATTTAAATTATTACTGTAAATTTTTCCCATCATGGATGATATTTGCAACAAATTTGTGAGAACGTATCCCTGACCAATAGAAGCAATCATTGTTTCATAAGTTTTCCAATAACTACCATGTCGTATTAACTTCCATTCTTTATTTGGAATCAAACCTATTTTTTCACTTGGTAGCTCTATACCTGTTCGTTGACCAAATCCTAGTTGTTTGGCATATTTATCTAACTTTTGAATACCTAGCTTTTTTGCAATCTCAAAAAAATAACAATCACAAGAATAACTTAATGCTTGATACATGTTTACTTTTCCGTGTCCTCCTCTATTCCAGCAATGAAATGTATGATTATCTTGCTTTACTCCTCCTAAGCACAAAATTCTATCATTAGGCGACACAATTTTTTCACACAATGCGGCATAGGCTGTTACTATTTTAAAAACAGACCCTGGCGGATATACTGAGTGACTGAATCTATTCAACAGTGGTTTATAAATATTAGTACTAAGTTCTTTCCATTTTTTTTGGGAAATACCCAAACTCATCAAATTAGTATCGTACCCAGGAAATGAAACCAAGGCAACAACATTTCCTTTCATATCTAAAACACAACAAGCTCCAACCTTTTGTTGACTCAGTAAATCATAAACGAACTTTTGTATTTCTGAATTTATTGTTAATTTTATATCTTCTCCATTGATTGGATCTTTTTGTTCTAAGATCCTGATGTTACATCCTGAAGCATTTACTTCTTTTTGGATATTTCCGATATTTCCCCTGAGTTTTTCATCGAAAAAAAATTCTAATCCTGTCTTCCCTGTTAACACTTGGAATTCATTAGTGTTTTTGGATGTATACCCTATCAAATGACTAAATTCCCGAGGCATCGAATAATGTCGAGAAAAAGTATTCATAATATGAATACCTCTTAACCGAAAAAGATTCATCGATATTTGTGCAAATTCGTCGCGAGACAACTCGTCTCTTATGGTAATGATCGGTTTCCTTTTTCTCCTCTGCTTAAGCAAATTTTCTTTTTCTGTTTCTGAAAAATTCAAATATTCGTCCAAAATTTCTAAGTTTTCCTTAAAAGCTTTTTTCGAACAGTAATCCATTACCAACTTATGCTTATATTTACAAAACGCTAAAACCTTACCATCAAATGATATTATCCTGCCACGTTTAGGTACTACAGGTAGAACTCTAATCCGATTTCTATCCGACATTAATTGATATTTTTTTGCGAGTTTTATCTGCAAAATATATAAATTAAAAATCAAAACAAAACCCAAAACACCGATTAACACCAGCACAAGATTTTTTCTAAGATTTAATAAGTTTTTGAAATCATGATCTTTTAACATGTTCCTCTAAACTTTCAAAAACATAACAAAAAAATATAGATTTCATTACAACAAAAAAATGGGAGGAAAAATTTACTCTACCATTTATTAACACAATTAATAAGCAATTGATCAGCTCTGCTCCGCAAATTACTACAAACAAATAGTATAACCTGACTCCAACATTTAAGTTTTTTAATATCTCTTCGAATTTTTCCATCGTTATAACGACAATTGAAAGAGAAAGAAAAGTAAGACCGATAAACTGCGAGTAATATATATCAAAAATTACAGATATAACGCCAAACAACAATGTAAAATGACTTCGATTGAAAAATTTTAACAAACAACAACTATAAAGAAATGCCTTTCCTGTGCTTTCTGAAAAGAATAGGGAACTTAAGAGAAAAATAAATACGACTTTTTTTAGTTTTGACATTTTCCGATACAAATATATCTTAGGTTATCGAAATTCACCGCTGGTTTTACGAAAAATTCACCATCTTTTTTTACAACCTTTCCTATTAATACTTTTTCCCTAAACACTCTGCCGTAAGAAGAACTTTCGACAATATCCCCCTCCTTTGTTCCTTCCCCCAACAGATTTATCTTCAATAAATTCGAATTATCTCCGGATAATATCACATTCTGTTCTGATATTTTTGCAGGAACATTTGAATTCGCATCCACTACAAACAAAACCTTACTCCAATTATCCGACACTTCAATAACCCTACCTATCAAGCCTTGTTCATTGAAAGCAAAGTTATCTAACTGAACGCCTCGATTTTTTCCAACATTTATGAGAGCAGATCGAACGAAGTCGTTGTTAAAAATATCAATTACTTTTGCAAAAATAATCTCACCTTTAAAAGACTCCTCCATTTTCATCAATGATTTCAATCTATTATTTTCCAGAACAAGAGAGTCCACTCTGTCCGCTTGCAATTTTAATCTTATATTTTCACACTGAAGATCGAAAAGCTTTTTACTAATATCCTGTGAAAAATTAATCTTTAAGTTTGACCAATATTCAGAAATCTTGTCGGAAGCTTCAAAAAAACAAAATCTAAAATCCGAAACAAACTTACCAACCCCCTGAGCAACACTCGGATGTCGGTGCAAAGCCACTACGGCTAACAAGACAAGACCTATCTCTAATCTTTTTCTTTTACCGTTGTTTTTAAACAGTCGAAAAGAACCAGTTCTAATCTTATTTCTCCCTATTTATAAAACTTGTTAATAAGATTTTAACAGAACTGTTTTCATCACTTTTAACTCTTCTAGAGTCTTTCCTGTACCCAGAGCAACACAAAGCAACGGATCCTCTGCTTTCTCTACCGGAAGACCTGTTTTAATCCTTAATAATTCATCCAAACGTGAAAGTAGCGATCCACCACCAGTCATGATAATTCCTTTATCCACGATATCCGCTGATAACTCTGGAGGCGTATTTTCAAGAGCAAATCTCACTCCATTAACTACTGCTGTTACAGGTTCTGACAAACTTTCATAAATTTGCGCCTCGGTAATTTCAATTTCATTCGGAAGACCATTTGATAGATTTCTCCCTTTAATGGACATTCTTTTTCCTTCTCCATCTTTCGGAGGAAGAGCCGCTCCTATTTCTTTCTTTATACGCTCTGCCGTTGCTGCCCCAACCAAAAGATTATGGCGTTTTCTTATGTAGCTAACGATAGCTTCATCCATCTTGTCACCACCGACACGAACAGAGTTTCCGTAAACTATTCCCCCCAAAGATAAAACAGCAACCTCTGTTGTTCCTCCTCCGATATCTACAACCATAGATCCTGTTGGCTCCGTGACAGGCAATCCTGCCCCAATTGCCGCAGCCATAGGTTCTTCTATGAGGAATACCCTTCTCGCTCCTGCTCCTTCAGCTGATTCCTGAATTGCTTTTCTTTCAACGGCCGTAGCACCTCTTGGAATACATATAACAATCTGAGGGCTGACAAAATTTCTACGATGATGAACTTTTCTAATGAAATGTTTTATCATCTCTTCGGCAACCTCGAAATCCGCAATAACTCCGTCTTTCATCGGACGAATAGCTGTGATATTCCCCGGCGTACGACCAATCATCAACTTTGCATCTTCTCCGACAGCAAGAACTCTTTTCTTACCTCCCTCATCAGCCAAAGCCACAACAGAAGGTTCGTTTAAAATTATCCCTTGACCTCTCACATAGACCAGAGTATTAGCTGTTCCGAGATCGATCCCCATATCGGAGGAAATCAAACCGCGCAAAAATGAAAACATTTTCTATCCTTAGAGCACTACAGGAAAAATATAAAAGCTATTTTGTATTATAACAAGGGCTAACAATTGAAAAATTTATCTTTTGGTGTAATATTAACCAATAGTTAAGCATGTATTTTGGGGAATTTACATGAGGGGTTGTGCTTGGTGTTACATTGCAGGTTTCTCTTATTTGAGAATAAGTATTGCAATTTTCTTTTGTATTGCACTAAGTGCTGAAGGCAAAAATTTTGACAATGTTTCGAATAATGTCGTTTTGAACAAAAATGAGGTTGTAAGCAAAACAGTTGACAATCGTTTTGATGTTGCCTCTGCAAAAATAGCAGGCATTAGTTCTAATAAAGGAATTTCTCAAGAATTTCGAAAATACTCCAAATTTATTGAAAGATCTTGGAACAGGTTATATCAGGAAAGTCTTAAACATATTCCAGCATGGACCGAAAAGCATTTGAAAGAATTCAGCAATAGACATGATACTTTATTTTATCCTTTTGGTGGACCGGATATTTCATATGCGATTAACTTTTTTCCGAACGTTAAACGATATATTTTAATTGGATTAGAACCCGTTGGAAATTTTGAGCAGATAGAAAGAAACTTGTCTGAATCAGGATACTATCTCGCTATTCAAGAAGCTCTCTCAACTTATCTGAAAAAGGGATATTTCGTGACTTCAGAAATGCAATCTCAACTAGCGAACGCAAACGTAAAAGGCGGACTGAATCTTATTCTCCTTGCCTTGAAAAGGCAGGGATTTAATGTGATAGAAGTGAAAAACTGTTCGATTGATGTTGACGGCAATATCACCACTTCTTCTCCTAATAATATCGCTTGCGTTAGAATATTATGTGAAAAAAGTTCGGAACAAAAAGAAATTTATTATTTAAGAGCAAATCTCGGTAATGAAAGTAAAAAGTTGGATAATTTGATTAATTTTGCTCATAAATTTGAGTTTTCTACTCTTATAAAAAGTGCTTCTTATGCATTACATGACAGAAACTTTTCAAAATTAAGAAGTTTCATTTTGAACAATACAAATTGCATTCTTCAAGATGATACTGGTGTACCTTTCAATTTTTTTAGACAGAACTGGGACATTCGTATCTTCGGAACTTACACCCAACCGACTTTGCCAGTGTTTCACTCATATAAACAAAACAGTTTGAGCGAATACTATTCAAATCATCAAGCTGCGCCTATTCAATTTCCGATAGGATATGGATATATAAAGCGAACACCTAATCTGGTCTTTGCGATATCTCTAAAAAAAACTGTGGAGCGTCAATTAAAAGAATTAAAAAAGCAGCTACACAAGAAAAAATGTAATTGTAATAAAGGTAAGTAGAGAAAAAGGAAAGTAAAATGAAAAAGATCAAAGTCGGAGTTTTTTTTGGTGGTCGTTCAACAGAACACGAGGTTACTATCTGGTCGGCGAAAAGTATTATCGCGAATTTAGATCTAAATAAGTACGAAATTCTTCTTATTGGTATAGACAAAAACGGAAAATTTCACTTCGGTAAAGAAGAAATACTCAAGTATATTCCAAAAGCAGAAGAGTTATTTTCAGAAGATAAATTTTGTAAGAAAGTTCCGAGCGAGCTCAATGAATATCTATCAGAGTATATAGATGTTGCTTTCCCTATTCTTCACGGATATTTAGGGGAAGATGGGGCAATACAAGGGCTCTTTAAGGTTTTAAACATTCCTTTTGTCGGTCCCGATATTTTGGCTTCGGCGGCATGTATGGATAAGGAAATTACCAAAATATTATTGAAAGCTGAAGGGATTGCTGTTGCAGATTATGTAACATTAAGAAATCCAGAAGTTATTCCGTATACGGAAATATCTGCGAAATTAGGCAGTACGCTTTTCGTAAAACCGTCGTCATCGGGATCATCAGTTGGAGTAAGCAAGGTTCAAAATGAATCTGAGTTACAAAATGCTATACGTGAAGCTTACAAATATGACAACAAAATATTGATTGAAAAAGCAATTCAAGGAAGGGAAATCGAGTGCGCGGTAATAGGCAATGAAAATCCGAAAACATCTGATATATGCGGAGAAGTAATTGCCCTCGATGATTTTTACTCTTACGAAGCAAAATATATTAATGAAGATGGATCAAAACTCGAAATTCCTGCGAGGTTATCCTCGAAAATTGAAACTAAAGTAAAAGAAACTGCTTTAAAAGCTTACAAAACTTTGAATTGTGAAGGAATGTGTCGAGTCGATATGTTCGTTACAGAAAATGAAGTGCTCGTCAACGAGATGAATACGATTCCTGGATTTGTCGGAGGGACGAGCATGTATCCTCTTTTGCTTCAAAAAAGCGGTTTTTCCTATCCACAGTTAATTGATAAATTGCTTGAACTTGCAATATCAAGACATAAAAGAGATTCCAAATTGCAAACTTCAAAGTGATTAGAATTATTTCTTGGCGTTAATTTATCTGAGAAAAGCCTAATTCATTTTTGTTTGGATTGTGTTTAGTGATTTAGCATGCAGGGGAGTCCTGAAGTGTGTCGTGTTTTATTGGTCGTCTTCATCACTATAATCTTCGTCATCAAATAATTCATCATCGTCTTCGTCACTGCCACTAAATTTTTTGTCTACCTCTTTATACCGATCAGAATCAGATCCCGAATAGCAATCGATTGTACTTAAAATCTCATCTATTTCCGTTTTTTCATTATCAGTAGAAAAATCCGTTCCGGTTACGTATCTATTTAATATACCAAGAACATTTCGAACTAATGAAATATTCTTAATTAGAGTTTCTGTTTTCGAATCAATATCTTCAGAAAATTCAGAAATCTCCGTCACGGAGGACAAATTACTAGAAAGATTCTTACTTATGTATGTAAATTTTTCTAAGCTACACTTCTTATTCAAAGCGTCGATCTGTTTAATTACAGTTTGTTGATTGGCGTCAGGAACTTTGTCTGATTCCTGCAAAACTCTTAATAAAACAACACTTGAGGATTGTAAATTTGTTTGAAGAGCTTGAAATCCGTTACTCATTAATATTTCCATGCATCTTTGCATGTTGCTTTGACTTAGCTCTACCTTATCATCTTGGTTTTGTCGAGTTTGTTCATTTTTGGTTTTTTGGGAACGATTTCGTGCTCCTAATAGGGTTGTATATTCTGTTCGTATTCTAGTTAACAATGTTTCCAGCAAAGAGAAGAAGATCTCCACATTTTTTGCAAAGGAACTATATGTAATTAAAAACGTTAAATCAGAATCTGTTGTTAAAAATTTGTTATTAACGTACTTAATTTGAGCGCCTCCAGAAGATCCAAAACTACTTCCTAGTCCCTTTATAGCATTTAAAATGTCATCAATACTTTTCGTTGTATCATCACTCTTACGCCCCTTTACAGTATCTCCGATTTTTTGAAGCAAGTTCAAACGAGCTTCAACTGGAAAATTTATTTCCGCGACCATAAAAAACAGTGAAAATGCAGCAACTACTTTTTTCATTTTTTATCCCACTAATAACAAGTTGACTGTATCAATAAAAACTTAATTTTGAGTAAATTTTTGATTATAACTTGCATTATTTGCGTATATATAATTATTTTTATATAGACTGAGTAATAATAACTAACACTCAATAAGTTCTTTGAAATATTCGGGCCAAGATGCTTCTATCTTAAAATCTAAATCAGATATTACTAATTGTTTAGCGTGAAGAAATAAATTTTTATGCTGAATATTTTTATTATACTTCGTATCTCCGAGAATAGGAGTATTTAAAACTTCAGCGCAATGAACTCGCAATTGATGCTTCCGTCCCGTCTCGGGATTCATCTCCAACAAAGTAAAATACCCTATTTTATTAATAGGGTTATACCGAGTAATAGCAGAGCGTCCGCGATCTTCGTCTGTTACTGCCATGCGTTCTTCTCCAGAAATAAAAGTTTTACCGATATAATTTCGAATAATACCTGCTTTATTTATTTTTCCATCGACAATCGCCCAATAAGTTTTTTTTACTTTTCCCTCTCTAAACAGTTGCGTAAGTTTTCGTGCGTATATTTGGCTTTTTGCCACTAAAAGGACTCCGGAAGTATCCTTATCCAAACGATGAACGAGAAAATATTTATCCAAAACATTTTGCAAAATTGTTTCTACGCAAAAATTTACCTTTGATCCTAACTGAACAGCAAGTCCCGCTTTTTTATTCAAAACGATAAAATCGTTATTTTCAAAAATTAACATTTCCTTATAGATTCTTTCTAACCGAGAATCTTTTTGGATAGGAATATCGTCATTTTGCAAATCCGAACTTGCATTCAACTGACTTGAATAAATACGAACTTGATCTCCCTCTTTTAATCTCTGATTAGCTCTTGCTTTTTTGCCGTTAATCTTGATCTTTCCCTGCCTAAAAAGCTTTTGCAAAAAAATATATCCGACACTTCTAAATAAACTTCGGACAAACCTATCAATTCTACAACCATCACCATCTTGAGTTACAAGATACTCCAAATTTTTCTTAAACATATTAAACCTGAAAAAGCTGCGCCGGTATTTTTCAAAAGAGGCTCCCATGTAAAAGAAGACACAACACAAAAACAAACATGGAAACCTAGAAATAATCTATAACATCACAATACTCGATTACAACATATTCTACTAAGAAATACTGTTACACATTGCTACTAGAGCTGCTTCTACATTTCCGCAACCTGCTCCTTGAGCAAACAATGGACTGCCTCCACCTTTACCATTTAGTTCTGTCAAACCAAACTTTATTATCGAACCAGCGTTGTAAATTTTCTGCAAATCAGGACTAACACTTACTACAACTGCAACCTGATTTTTATCATTCTGACTAAGAATAATCACAATACCTTTTTTATGTTTATTTTTGATGTAATCGTTCAATGATCGCAAATCCTGAACCGAAAAATTTTCAACTATCACACTGAAAACCGTAACATCATTTTTTTGTATCTGTTTTATCTTCGAAAATGCCAATAAATTTCTTCCATTCTGAATTTCTTGAGATTTCTTTTTCAGATCCACAATCATATTGTTCACTCTCTCGGAGATTTCAGACACATTGCATTTTAGCTCGATTGCAACGTCAGTGAGAATGTCCTCTTTCATATGAAGGTCTCTCATAACTTCAAAACCAGTAATTGCCTCAATTCTTCTGATCCCAGAACCAATACTTGCCTCAGAAACAATTTTAAACAATCCGATCCTTCCGGTAGAAAAGGCATGAGTTCCACCACATAACTCAAAAGAAACCGTTTTCTTTCCATCTAAAATTCTAACAGTTCTAACAATATCTTCATATTTTTCTCCGAATAAAGCTGTTGCTCCTGCATCAATAGCTTCATTCTTCGACATTTCTTTGCAATCGACTGACAAATCTTTCAAAATTGCTTCATTAACTATCTTCTCGATTTTTAACAAATCATCTTTGGAAACAGCACTATTGTTTGAAAAATCAAACCTCAACCTTTCTTCATTGAGAAATGAACCTCTTTGAGCAACGTGATCGCCTAAAACCTTACGCAATGCTGCTTGCAACAAGTGTGTTGCCGTGTGATTTGCACGAATTTTCATTCTGCGTTCGATAGCTAGGCTCATTTTTGCATTATCAAAAATATCAATTTCTCCTGAAATAATTTTTCCTTGATGAGCAATAATAGAATTACAAAACTTTAAAGTATTCACAACTTTAAATTGCCCTTTTGCTGTTGAAATAATACCTGTATCACCACACTGACCTCCACATTCCGCATAGAAAGGAGTCTTATCAGTAACTAACCAACAAAGATCGCTTTCATTGTTAGAATCATCAAAATCAGATGCTTCTATTCTTTCAACTTCTTCATCACCTCGAACAACCGCTAAAATTTTGGCCGTATCTTCGTTTTTTTCATATCCAACAAACACTGTTGGAGCCAATTTCTCATGAAGTTTATGCCATATTTTTGCTTCCTTCTTTTCTCCGGATCCTGCCCATTTGGCTCGATTTTTCTGTTCTTCAAGATGTTTATTAAATCCATCCATATCAACGGAAATTCCACCAGATTTTAAAATATCTTCCGTAAGATCCAAAGGAAATCCATATGTGTCATATAACTTAAACGCTTTTTCTCCGCTCAATGTATCACCAGAAGACATATTTTCGATCTCGCCATTTAGCATTTTTAATCCGCGATCAAGAGTCGTTAAAAATTTCTCTTCTTCCTGATAAATAGTATTTTTTACTAAACTTCTGGCTTTTTCCAGTTCTGGATACGCCTCTTTCATGGTATTAATCAATGTATCCGATAATTCAAATAAAAAAGGCTTTTTTATGTTTATCAAGTTACCATGTCGCATTGCCCTTCTCAAAATTCTTCGAAGCACGTACCCCCTACCTTCATTGCTTGGAATAACTCCATCAGAAATCAAGAAAGACACTGAGCGAATGTGATCCGCAATAACCTTGTAAGACGGATATGCATCGTCAAAATTTGTTTTGGAAATATCTTTAATTCCTTGGATCAAATCTTTAAATAAATCAATTTTATAATTGTCATCAACTCCCTGCATTACCGCGGATATACGCTCTAATCCCATTCCGGTGTCGATAGATTTCTTTTTCAAAGGAATTTTTTCTCCGTTTTTCAATTGCTCGAATTGCATGAAAACGACATTCCAAATTTCCATATACCGATCCCCGTCCTCATCAGGAGTTCCCGGAAGTCCTCCGAACATGCTTTCCCCATGATCATAAAAAATTTCAGAACACGGACCACACGGACCGACATCTCCCATGGACCAGAAATTGTCGTTCGTAGATATAGGAATAACCATTATGTTGCCAGCAATTTTCTTCCATAATTGCATGGCTTCTTCATCGGTGTGATATACAGTTGCAATAAGTTTTTCTTTAGATAATCCCAGCTCCTTTGTAAGAAAAGTCCACGCGAAATTGATCGCATCCTCTTTGAAATAATCTCCAAAAGAAAAATTACCGAGCATCTCGAAGAATGTGTGGTGTCTTGCCGTAAAACCAACTTGATCTAAATCGTTATGTTTTCCTCCCGCTCTTATGCATTTTTGTGATGTCGTTGCTCTTTTATATTCTCGAGTCTCCAATCCAGTAAACACATTCTTAAACTGAACCATTCCCGCATTGGTAAACAACAAGCTTGGATCGTTTTGAGGTATGACCATACTGGAGTCCATTACTCTATGTCCATTTCTCTCAAAAAATTTCAAAAATCCGCTTCGTATATCACTCGTAAGCATAACAGCCCCCTAAAATTGAACAGCAAAATTGTAACACGTTAGATCACAAAAATAAATCTCACAAACTCCAGACACTTCATGCCGCATGATATTATAATTGAGACTTATCTTTTCGTATCTTTGGACAGCACCAAAAATACCGTCCAAAAATACATATTTAAGGAAGAAAATACTAATTAATACATTTCAAGAGTCATTGCTACACCCTCTCCCCCTCCGACACAGAGAGTTGCTAATCCCTTTTTTGCATTTCTCATACGCATAGCGTTCAGCAATGTAACAATAATACGAGCACCGCTTGCTCCAAGAGGATGTCCCAATGCACAAGCTCCTCCGAAAACATTTACTTTTTCTGGATCAATCGAACAGTCTTTAATTGCGGCCATAGCAACTACAGCAAATGCTTCATTTATCTCAAAAACATCTACGTCATTGATAGACCAGTTCGATTTTTCAAGAGCCTTCTTTATTGCACCGATAGGAGCTGTCGTAAAGCGATCTGGATTTTGCGAATGACTTCCATGAGCAACAATTCTCGCGATTGGTTCAAGATTTAATTTCTTAGCCATGGATTCTCTCATCATCACCAAGGCAGCCGCCCCATCTGAAATAGAACTTGCTGAAGCCGCCGTAATTGTTCCGTTTGTCTTAAATGCTGCTCTTAATTTTGGCATTTTTTCCAAATCAACAGAGAAAGGAACTTCGTCGGTATCCACAACAATTTCACCTTTTCGGTCTTTTACCGTAACTGGGGCTATTTCATTCTTAAACCATCCGTTTTCCACTGCTTTTCTGGCTTTTATAAAAGAATTTAACGCATACTCATCCTGCTGATCACGAGTAAACCCGTATTCTTCAGCAGTTTCCTCTGCGTAAATACCCATGACACATTTTCCGTAAGCGTCCAATAAACCGTCTCGCACCATATGATCAACAATTTGACCGTCGCCATAACGATATCCTGAACGTGCTTTCTCCAAAAGATATGGAGCTTTCGTCATATTCTCCATTCCTCCAGCAACAACAATTTCATTTTCGCCAGCAAGAATCGCGTTTTTTCCGAACATTATTGCAGCCATTCCGGAACCGCAAATTTTGTTGATATTTACGCAATTCACAGATAAATCTAATCCAGCACTGAGAGTCGCTTGTCTTGCTGGAGATTGACCCAATCCTGCAGGTAAAACACATCCCATATAAACGCTATCTATACCGACATTCAAATCCTCAACAACTTTTTTTATCGCTGTTGAACCCAACTCAACCGTAGATGTTGACTTAAACTTACCATTAAAAGCACCTAATGGCGTTCTTGCCGCAGAAACTATTACTATAGGATCCATTATTATCTCCTTATCAAAATTATTAAAACATAACTAAAACACTTAATAAGTAAGTATTATAATTTAATTAAATAATAGTTAAAATTATATGCAATGTAAATTTTTTATTAGGTATTCTTGATAATTTTCATCTATGAAAATTTCAAAGAAAAGTTTTTGTTTTATTGATAGATTAGTTAGTATGATACTTTCCAAAAATATAGTCCACACGCAGGAGCAGTTTCCGCTGCGAGAGTACGATCTTTGGATTTAAAAACTTCCGTAAATTTCTCTTTAGACCACTCCCCTGTTCCGACTTTCAGCAAAGAACCTACAATATTTCTAACTTGATGATACAAAAATGACTTAGCTGAGACTTTGATAAATACTCTATCATCGAACCTTTCTACAGAAATCTTATTTAAAGTTTTCACTGGAGAAAGGGCTTGGCATCCTGTTGCTCTGAAAGCGGAAAAATCATGTTTTCCAACTATAATTTGAGCAACCTCGTTCATTTTTTCAGTATCCAATGGCTTTAAAACCCTCCAAGCTCTATTAATATCCAAAGCAAGTTTTGATCTTCGGTTTACTATTTTATAAAGATAAAATCTTTCAATCGCACTAAACCGAGAATGGAAATTATTATCCACTTGTTCTACTGATAACACGCTGATCGGATATTCTACCAAATGTGCATTCATACATTCCTGAACTCGAAAAACATCCAGATTTTTATCCGTTTCAAAATGAGCAACTTGCCCTAATGCATGCACACCAGAATCAGTACGACCTGATCCGTTAATCAAAACTAAATCCTTAGTTAAAGGTAAAACCGCCTCTTCCAAGCACTGCTGAACAGTAAGAACCCCATTCTGCCTTTGCCATCCGCAGAATGGAGTTCCATCGTACTCCACTATAAGTTTATAGCGATACATTATTTCATAGCTTCTAAACTACGAACAATATACTCTGATTTTGAAATCTTATCAGTAAGAACTTCAACTCGCTTATTATGTTCAGCAATAACTTCTTCTGTTGCTTTAGTTCTAAAGGCTTCGTTGTTCAATCTGAACATTGCCGCATCTCTCATTTTTATACTGTTCTCGATCTCTTTTTTGAGATTTGCTATTTCCTTTCCGATATCGACTTTTTCCCCGATGCCGACCTTCAAAATTGCCCCATTTAAAACGACAGGAATACCTTGATTTACACTCTTCCCAAAAGTAACGCCGGCCATTCTAGAAACTATTTCCTTATAATCTTCAATAAAGCTTTGAGTATCAATACTAGTTCCTTCTAACACAGCAACTAACTTCTCGTTTGCTGGCATATGAATACTTCTTTTTAACGAACGTACTGACGTGATAATTTCCTTCAGCAAGGAAACTTGATTCACTGAATCTGAGAAATCTAACTGAACATCATCAAATTTTGGCCAGACGATGTCAGTTGCCCCCAGCTCTCCGCTTAATTTCTTAGAAATAAACGGAGCAATTGGGTAAAGGATTCTAAGCAACTGAACAACAACCCAAGCCATTGTGTCACGGACGTCCTTCTTCAATAAAGTTGTGTTCAGATCATATCCCGAATCATTCCCATTCGTAAACGAAGACAATTGCAACAAAGGTTTTACGAATTCCATGTACCAATCGCAGAGAGAATTCCAGACTCCTTGATAAATCAATCTTGATGCATCATCAAATCGATAATTTTTATAAGCTTCTTCTACTGCTTCAACGGTCTTTTTTACTTCAAAAATTATCCACTTATTCAATGGATGATTAACATCATTTGGATCAAAACTGTCGTTGTATACACAGCCATTCATTTGAGCGAATCTAACAACATTCCAAAGCTTAGTGAGAAAATTTCGTCCCGTTTCGACAACTTGATCACTCATTTTAAGATCTCTTCCCGGAGAAGACATGTAGGCCAATGTATAACGAACAGCATCCGCTCCGTATTTATCACAAAGAACCAACGGATCTATCACATTTCCTTTGGATTTTGACATTTTGCTTCCGTGCTGATCTCGAACCAATCCGTGGATATAAACTTCTTTAAACGGAATTTCTTTTGTGGCATACATTCCCATCATAATCATGCGAGAAACCCAAAAGAAAATGATATCAAAGCCGGTTACCACGATCATATTTGAATAAAACTTTTTGAAATCTTCACCGTTCTCCGGCCAATCCAATGTAATAAAAGGCCACATTCCCGAAGAAAACCAGGTATCCAACACATCTTCATCCTGAGTCAACTTTACATCATGCTTCCCGTAAAACTTCAAAGCCTGTTGTTTTGCTTCTTGCTCTGTCTCAGCCACAAAGACCTGACCATCCGGTCCATACCAAGCTGGAATTCTGTGTCCCCACCAAATCTGACGAGATACACACCACGGTCGAATATTTTCTAGCCACTCAAAGTAAAGATTCTCCCAATGTTTCGGAATAAATTTAATCTTTCCTTCTTTTACCGCCTTAATTGCTGGACGAGCTAATTTTTCAGCATTAACAAACCACTGATAAGTAACCCTTGGTTCGAGAACTACTCCTGAGCGATCTCCAAACGGCAAAGTCTGCTTAATATCTTCGACTTTTACCAGCAACTCTTTCTTTTCGAGAATCTCCACAACTTTGTTTCTTGCTTCGAAACGATCCATTCCTTGGAACATCTCTGGAACTTCAGCATTCAACTCCGCTTTCTCATTAAAAATATCAATAACTGGAAGCTTGTTTCTCAATCCGACCTCATAGTCATTGAAATCGTGAGCTGGAGTTATCTTAACAGCTCCAGTTCCTTTTTCAGGATCTGCATACTTATCTTCGATGACAGGAATTGACTTATTGATCAAAGGAATTTTTACCTTTTTTCCCACGAATTTTTTATAACGAGAATCTTTCGGATTTACTGCAACAGCAACATCACCAAAAAGCGTCTCTGGTCGACTGGTCGCAACAACAATATAGCCATTACCATTTTCCAATTCGTACTTAATGTGCCACAGATGACCATCAACTTCTCGCTCTATCACTTCGAGATCAGAAATTGCCGATCCTATCAATGGATCCCAATTTACCATTCTTTGTCCACGGTAGAGTAAGCCGTTACGATGTAAATTAACAAACATTTTTGCAACAGCTTTTTTGCTCTTTTCATCCAAAGTAAATCTCAATCTTGAAAAGTCACAAGAAATACCCAGTTTTTTTAGCTGATTAATAATTGTTCCACTGGAGTTTTCTTTCCAAAACCAAATTTCCTTCAACAATTTCTCTCGAGTTAGTGTTCCTCTCTCAACACCTG
>JAZLGP010000058.1:0-63382 GCA_045616365.1 Alphaproteobacteria bacterium
TTCTGAATACCCCGCTGCTTGCGGCGGGGATCCTTTATTAAAATAAAAAAATTTATATCTTTCTACGATTCAGTAGAAAAAGGAATTACGAACGAGGAGAATAATAGAAATTTTCAAAACAGATTCTTACTCTATAAATAAGAAAAAGGATCTGCTCGAGTTAATAAAACTCTTACAGAAACCAAACTTGGATTTTTTTAGTCTCCAATTATTTAGATATAAAAAGTCCTAAAATTACTTTCGTAATATCCCTGTTAATCTTTGAGATTTTTTATTATATTTTCCAAAGCAGTTTTTGAAATTTCTCCCTCTATTATTTCCCCCTTTTCTTCGAAGCGATAGAGGAAAATATTTTGTTTTTGATTCGGATTCTTTCTAGAAAACTCCGGAAGAGCCAAAATCTCATCAACAATTTGAGAAATCCTGATATTTGAAGTTTTTTCAAATAAATCAGTAAATCTATTATAAACAAAAGTCATCAGTTTGGCTTTTGATGGAATCTTAAATTTTTCTTCTTTATACTTGTCCATAGTTCCAATAGTTTTATCTGAAAATTTTATTAGCGTTTTGTTCCTTTTGAAATATTCTTTGTTAACGACCATCCGAACGGCTAACAAACTTATCTCATCTCTTGGATCATCAAATATATATTTCCCATATTTTGTTATATATTTCTGTGATATAGCCTCCGTTTGAACATAAAACCTTATTAAGTTTCTCAGAATATCCCGCAATTGATTTTTGTATCTAACAGAATTTTCCTCTTTTAGAATACTAGCCAATCCGAAAGAGGAGAATGCCATGTCTACTAACTGATCCAACGTATACATCAATTTGGTTTCTTTATATTCATCACAAATATCAATAAGATCTTTCTCTCTGCTTATCTTTTTTTGTATAAAAATTATAAGGCCGATCAGTAAAATAGCGATAAAGAAGCCTCCTGCTGAAAGAATAACTTTTTCGATCAAATTATCTTTCTCTTGTGAATCTAACTCCTTTTCACAAAACAAACTTTTTTCCTTTAAATTTGATGTATTCTCCGCCATTTTTTCCCCTTACCATGACTATTTTTTATTGTTGATGACATTATATTACGTTATTATGGGATATTCATTTTTGTTTTTAATTTATTTAGAATTTTTTAGTTGTTTGTGGAATAAGTAAAGGTATCGCTCAACTTTAAACGAAGGAATACATTTCACTATCTTTGGTGCGCTGAATAATGTCCTATATAACGTATGCTCGTTTTCCGTCAGAAATTTCAAAAACATCGAATCTCATTCCTGATAGCACACATCTCCTACCATATACAAAGGAACATCGTACAAATTTTCGGTCTGTTTATAATCCGCGAGAGATGTTCTTACGCAAATCTCGGGAGAATATTTTTCGTTATAAAAAGCCAAGCTTCGCGCGCGCAAATTTTCTCCGGCTTTCACTTCGATCGGCACGATTTTTGAACCTATCTGCGCGACAAAATCGACTTCCGCATCGCCGTTTTTGTTTGCCCAATATCCGATCTCGATATCTTCCTTTGCGCTCAACTCCTGCAGCACAAACTGCTCGGTCATTGCTCCTTTGAACTCCGTGAAAATCTTCGAGCCTTCTAGCAAAACGCGAACATCCAGGCTGGTTTTCGCCGAAAGCAATCCGACATCGAGCACGAAAAGCTTGAAGATATTTTCTTCAGCGTATCCTGAGATCGGCAAGGCAGGTTTTTTTATTCTGTGCACCTGATAGATCAACCCGCTGTCTTTCAGCCACTGAATCGCAGGATCATAATCCTTTGAACGAGAAGTTTTTGCATCGATTTCTTTATAAACGAATTTCTTATTTTCCTTCGCAAGCTGAACGGGAATTGATTCCCACAATTTGTTTGCTTTATCCAAAATTTCCTTCGGAATATGGTGAGAAAAATCGCTTTTGTAATCGCTCAAAATGCTTTTTTGCAATTGACGCACCCTTTGAAAATCCTTTTCTTTTACATAGCTTGCGACGACCTCAGGCATTCCTCCGACATAAAAATAAGTCTTCAAATATTCGATCAATTTATCCCTGAAAACGCGAATGAGATCAATTTCGTGGGCATCCAAAGTTTCACAGAGCTGATTCTCGCCCAACGCCTCGAGGAATTCTCGAAAAGTCATCGGATACATATGCAGAGCATCGACCTTTCCGACGGGAAACGACAATCCCTGATGCAGAGCGACTCCAAGCAAACTTCCCGCTCCGATGATGTGATATTCGGGAAAATCTTCGCAGAAATATTTGAGGGAAGTGATCGCTCGCGGACAAGCTTGGATTTCATCGAAAATGATCAGAGTGTCGGCGGAAATCTTGCGACGGGTTTCGATTTCCAATCCCCGCAAAATGATTTTCGGATCAAGAGAGTTCTCAAACAGCGAGCAAATTCTCTCGTTTCTTTCGAAGTTGAGATGAACAAAATCCGTGAAGTGAGTCCGGCCAAATTCTTCCATGATCCAGCTTTTTCCCACCTGCCTCGCTCCATAGATTAACAAAGGCTTTTTAGTCTCTTTTTGCTTCCATTTGGATAATTGCTCTAATATAAGGCGTCTCAAGATATTCTCCTACACTTTTCAGACCCTAATTTTGATAAACTCTAACACTTTTCAGACCATAAAATCAAGGAATCCCTACACTTTTCAGACCTTAAACAATTTTGGATGGTGTGTTTTATGAAATTTGTTATTTTTAATTTTTTACACTAGCTTTTCAAATTTCTCGGCCAATCGATATTTTCTCGCCTTCTTCGAATGATTCGAGATGATCATGAATCCGTCATCGACCCAACGATTGGCGAGAAGTCTGGCGCTCTGCTGTGACATTCCTAAATATTCGGCGATTTGCATTGAAGAAACCTCCTGAAATTCCGTAAAAAGTTCGAGAATTTTTCGTTGGGTAACATCAAGCTGGCGCATTTCGCCAGAGAAATCTTTTCGAGAATTTGTCGACTGAGTTTTGATTTGAATCTTTTCAAAAACATCTGCAACTCCGCAAACAAAATACTCGATCCAGCCTATCAGATCAGCGGTTTCGCGTCCCTCATAGTAATTATGATGCGGATGAGTTGCGAGGGCGGAATAATATCCAGCAAGATCGTTCGCGTAATATTCCTCGAGCGAATAGATATCCTTGAGGCCGTAACCGTATTTTCTCATGAGAAAGCTCGTCAAAAGCCGCGCAGTACGACCATTGCCATCGTAATAAGGGTGTATCGTCACAAACTGATAATGCACCAATCCCGCGACAATTACTCGCGGAGTTTGTTGGTCATTGTTCACAAAATCGACCAGAGATTTCATCAGTGCCGGAACGTCTTTAGCTTCCGGAGGCAGGTAAACAATGTCTCCTGAAGCATTGTCGTATATTGCGTTTTGTCCATCTCGATATGGCGAAGTCGCTCCCTCAACCAAATCGTGAGTCTTTTTGATCAATTTTTCAGAGAAAGGAAGGTCTTGAGCCAAGCATTTCTCGATGTAATTCATCGCCTTGTAATAGGATTTCACCTCGGAAGAATCTCGAACTCGATTTTCGATAACTTTCCTCTTGAATATAGTCTGCTCGACCTCTTTACGCGTGAGCCTGTTTCCCTCGATTTTCGTGGAATAGTGAATCGTTTCAATCTTCGCACTGCTCTTAAGAGAGGCCAGCAGGACAGGTGAAATCTTACTGTCACGGAACGAGTTTTTTATCATCTCGATCTTCGTTAGACATTCCAAAATTTCCTGAGTAATTCTATAATTCGGAGTAAATATCATCGTTAAATCAACTTTATCATATTATTAAACTATGTTTATTTTATCATTAAATACAAATAATGCAAATTTATGGCGGGATATAAAAGCGAATTGGGGACACGTTTTGAACATGTCCCTGTTTTTTTGCTCAGTTAATCTGATTCATTCCCTGACTGATCTGCTTGATCGTCTTGGTAAAGAAATATATTTCTATCTTTCCAAAAAGATTCCATATCCAACCGTGCTTGCACAAAGCTGGAATTAACCGAATTTTCAAAATTCTCACCATTTTGATTACCTAAACGGTTGTGAGTTTTTCCACATGGACGTACTGAAATCATTATGGTGTTAAGTATTCCTTCTTGTTTCAACGTAGATCTAGCAAACAATCTTTCACACCCTGGGCAAGCATGCAAGAATGATATAAACTTGAGCGATTTCATGTCCAGACCATTTTGTTTCCTCCAACTATACATTACGTGTTCTGCATGAGCATAGTGCCAGAATAGTTCTTGTTTACACAATTTTTCTGTAGCTTCTAAATACTCCTGTGTTTTAAATTTTTTTGTTTTTAATTTTTCTAATTCACTAAAAAACGACTCTCCATCATTTGTTCCAAATTCTTTATCAAACTCCCTTATATATTCTCCAAATTTTTCCAAAAATTCGTCGGTTTGTTCTCTAACAGCATTTCTTGATTCCCAGAAAGCTTTAAATAATCCTTTTTCGTCGCATTTCAAACGTGCTGTATCTACTTTTAAGGTATGCAACGCTGTTATATATTCTGCAACAAATGTCATTATGTTGTATGTCTTTGGATTTTCAAAATATTCCGGATGGTGACTGTCATCTAACGCGTCCCATATCCGCTGATCATCTTGTTCGTTTTTCGCTTCATTCCAAAAAGATCGAATAAAAGACTTTGTTTTGCTATCGGCTTTATTACCGTAAAACCAGTCTTTCAATTTTTTGTGTATATTATTGACATTCCGTATTGCTTCCAACTTTTTGGTATCTAACTTAAGAACATCACACAGTTGTATTACTTCATACTGTTTCAGAAGGTTACCATCATTGTTGTACAATGAAAAATTATCAAAAAGCCGAGTAACGTTCATTCTTCCACTTAAAAATGCTCTACCATCACAAATCACAAAATTTGTTGGTCTATATTTACCTTCTATGTTCGTAGAATCGCCTCTTCTATGTTTAGAAAAACGAAATACATTCATTATCAAAAATTCTGCATCTTCTTTCGTAGAAACATCTACTTTCAATATTTGCTTAACCACATTAATAAAATCTGGACAATCATCTAAAGATTCTGTTACCAATCCATACCTTAATGCATTAGAGTCACTATCTGTTTTAGCTTTCTTTGAATTAGTCTCTTGATCCTTTGCTTTAACTTCAGAAAGACTGTACGGTCTTTTGTTATTATTTTGGGCTAAATTTTCCATCCCATACAGGCTTGGAACAATTAAAATCACCCACAAAAATTTCAGAAATTTAATATACTGTTTCATAAACAAACCTCTTTTTTACTTCCATTTTGAGCAGCACACGTCGCGCAAAAATGATGATTTTCCAAAACAAAATCGTTCCGAAAGCGTCACTTTCGCGGATTACACACTTCGCCCGTTTACACAACGCAAACGAACATCAATTGTCACTACAAAAACTACACGTACTACTCAAACTTCTTCAGGAGTAACATAAGGTCGGTTGGTTTTCAATGATGTTTTGAATTTTGAATACGGCAATTAGCTCTTCGCAAACTCCAGCAACGGAATGATGTTGTAGTTGTCGGCATTTTCAGAGATATCTGGTTAATTTCTGGGATTTTATAGCCATTCCTATTACAAATATAACGTATATGTTCTATATTTTTGCGTTTTATATAACAAGAGATGAATTTTCTATATACGTTTTGATCAACTCTAACACGTTTCACACCATATCTTTAAACGAAGAATTTGGTCATCTCATAGATATATAAGTTTGCCTTCTTTCTTTTGTTCACTGAGATTGGCTTCAAACGTTTTAACCGCTTTTTTCAGATAATCAGGAGCAAGATGCGAGTACCGTTCCGTCATAGCAATTGTTGAATGCCCCATCAATCGTTGTACTGTATACAGGTCAACTCCGCTCATGACCAACCAACTGGCGTAAGTATGCCTTAACGTGTGAAATACAACTTGTTGGCGTTTATCGGTTATTCCTTTATTAAATCCCAGCATTTCAACGACTCTCGGAAAAGTTTTTGATATATCCGAGATAGGTTCGCCTTTTGCTGTAGTAAAGACGTAGTTATTTATGGCGACTTTCTTCCTCTCCTCTAACATAAATCTCACATCTGCAGTCATTATTGCTTTTCGATTTTTTCCGTTTTTAGCATCCTTTATAAACAAAAAACCGTTACCAAAATCTACATCATTCCACGTTAAGCTGATTATTTCTCCTCGTCTCAGTCCACAATGTAATGACAACAAAGCCATATCGTGAACCGTTACACTGCTTTCTCTTAATTTTTGCAATAAAAGTTCAGCTTCTTTATGGGTTAAGAATCTATCTCGTCGGTTATCCTCTGTCGGTTTTTTTACTTTTCCCGTTGGGTTATCTCCGTTATATAACTCGAATCTCTTTGCATAATTAAAAACCTGCCTTATAACGGCAAGAGCATATGAAATACTTCTTGGAGAGAGATTTGCCTTTTTCATTTTATCTTTTAACTTTTCCAGCGCAAAGGGAGATATATCCTTCATCGGAATATCACCAATTGTGGGACTTATCCATTTTTTAAACAAGCCTTCCTCTGTACGGTAGCTTCTTTCGGTTTTTTCTTTTTTAGCTAGCTCTATGTATTTTAAGAAAATCTCATTGAAAGATACTTGTTCTTGTTGCTTCTTTATTCGATCCTCTTCATCTGATTTTCGTTTAATTTCTTCCTTTTTTCTTTTGTCCGATAAGGTAACCTCTCCGTCTCCCGTCCGTTGATTCTCCTTTAGCTCATGCAAACGAGCGGCTACTTTATTTTCAGTCCATCCCTCAGATTCCCAGCCCAACGCCTCTTCCTTCGTTTTTCCATTTAATTTATAGCGTATCGTATAATATCTATCTTTTCTGACGCTTCCGTGCTTTCTTGTTGGATGTTCTCTATATCTAATTCCAGGCGTTTTCGCTTTTATCCATTCGTACTTCATGCATTCCTCCAGTTATCCTACTTCCTTACATGATTGATCTGAATAATCTGCGCTTATTTACGGTCATAATATCTCACATTATTTCTCAAATTTCAACGCAAATGGGTATAATTCGCTACATGTTGTAGTTTCTTTTATTCAATTTAACATTGTTGATTTGTAGATCATTGTTTGTTCATTTATCTTCTTTTGATAAATATACTTTACTACTTAACTCATAGTATGCTAAAAACAGCTCTAGTTGGATAGTTATTGTAGTTTTTGTATCAAGAAAAATTGGAGATATTTTTGTAGCCTCATTGGTTAAAGGGATGGTGTTGATAAGTTTTTATCAATGTTGGTTAGATATGTTCGCGCGTTGCGGACACGTATATGTGAGCTTAGTTAAAGGAGTATGAAATGAGAAAATCCCTGTTATTGGCTAGTTTGGTAGTTATATCGACTAGTGCGCTGGGAATGCTCGGTAACGGAAAAAGGGGATTCCCATATGACAGTTCTGAAGATAAACATCAAACTCAAAAGATAAGGATTTTAGCTCCGAAAGAAATATCAATCGGCGGCAGTACTTGTGAGCAGGAAGAAAAGCAATCGCAAGCATCGCAATCTTCGAGTCAGTATGAATGGGATCCAGCAGAGCAGGCCATGCAGCTTGAGTTTTTGATATGCCGCGAGAAGAAGTTGGATATAAGAAACAACACACTTGAAATACTGCAGAGGTATACATATTTTCCAGATTTAGAAGAGATGACAATAGGATGTGTGAATTTAGCAAATATTTCATTCAATGCATTAGAATTTCCTAATCTCAAGGTATTAAAATTTCTTTCATTATTTTGGATATCACAAGAAAACTTATCTAAATTGTTACTAAATGCAAGAAAATTAGAAGAATTATATTTAAACAATAACGAACTCAATACTTTTCCATTAGAGATATGTGAGTTAAAAAATTTAAGAATATTGGATCTTCACGACAATAAAATTGCATCATTACCAAAAAAAATAAGTCAATTAGAAAATCTACAAGAGCTGTATCTTAGTGGAAATCAATTAAAACTGTTACCGGAAGAGTTATGGAATAAGAAGAATTCCATGATCCTAACAATTTATGATAATCCATTAATTTCATTTCCTGAATCAGGAGAAACTTTAAAAGTTTTCAGTGAACAAGAAGATAAAGTATGGAGAAAACCAAATAAATTTTTAGATTATCTAAATAAAAACGAAGCAGTGTTCACTCAAAACGGAATCAAAAAAGAATTTAAGAAAAGAAAATTTAACAAAAATAATATAAAAGTAATTTTTGATAGAGTGTTTGACGAGGTAATACCTGTCGGGGAGAACATAAAAAATGAAAAGATATATACTGGAGAAAAATATAAACAATTGGAAACTGAAGTTATCGAAAGATTAGAAAAACTTGTTAATCAAACAGTTTCAATTCAATGTCCTAAAGAAATTATTGAAGAAGTTTTAGAGGAATACGATTGGTTTAGTAGTGAACAAAAAAATGCAGTGAAAATTCTTACAGGTGATCAAAATTTGAGTGTCCTAATAGGACGGGCCGGATCAGGAAAAACAACAACGATGAAAGCCGTTGCAAAAATTTACGAGATGAGCGGCGCAAACGTAATAGGTATGAGTATGGCGGCGTTGGCTTCCGAAAATTTAGAGAAAGAAGCAGATATTGAATGTGCAACAATTGCTCGTTGGACAAGGGGAGGCTTAGCCGAACATCAAGATAAACAAATTGATGTAATTATTGTAGATGAAGCGAGTATGGTTGGAATCTTTGATTGGGCTGATATCTTAAAATTGGCTGATATACATCAAGCAAAAATTATACTGGTTGGTGACGATAGTCAACTTAAGCCAATTAGTAGCGGAGACTGTTTTAGAGTTGCTCTTGATATTCTAGGTTCGGATAATGTTGGAAAGCTAAATAAAATTCATAGACAAGAGGAAGAATGGCAGAACGAAGCAAGTATTGAATTTTCAAAATTAAACACTATAAAAGCGTTGTCGGCTTATGATCAACACAAAAGAATTCATGAACTAACAGATGTTGAACAAATTTCTGAGAAATTTTTAGAAATCGAGAAAGAAGGCTCAGCTGTGGTTATTTGCCTCGACAATGGATTGCGAAATAAAATTAATAAACAAATTCATGACGTCAAACGAAATCGTGGAATATTAGGAAGAGAGATTGTGAAGATTGGCGGAAAGAAGTTCTCTTTGAATGAAAAAATTATATTCACTGAAAATAATTGGGATGATGGAGTAAAAAATGGGGAAGTTGCCACAGTTATAGAATTTGAAAATGGCGTTTTAACTGTAAAATCTGGTGATAAGTTGAAGGACATAACGATTGAAAAAACTGATCCAGAAGATCAGAAAGTAAAAAAAATAATTTACGATAAAGTAGATTATGCGTACGCAATTACAACGACTAAATCTCAAGGAAAAACATACAAGAACACAATTGTCGTAGCGCATCCGATGATGGATTGTAAAAACATTTATGTTGCAATGACAAGACACAAGAAAAATGTTGATCTTTATTACAAAACGTCTGATTTTAAAAATATTAAAAACTTAATAAAGAGATTATCTAGATATGGACAAAAAGATTTAGTTCAGGATTATTTTGTAAAGAATAGTCCTTACAGAGAGCGGGTTCAAAAGTATAATGAACTTTCAAAAACGATGTCTAAGATTGTAAAAAATATCAATAAAAACAAAGCGGGTTGGAACGATTGGAGACGATTTCAAAAAGAAAGGGTAGAAATAGGAAAAGAAATCTCCAAAGATCATAAAAATCATGAATTATACATGAATCAATCTGGTTTAACTTTGGAAAAATTAGAAATTGATTGCAAATTGAGGAATAAACCTCAGGTAAAATAAAAGCTAAAAATGAAGTTTGTTTCTAATTCTTAACCATTTTCCACTGGATTTTTGTCCATTCTTTCGTATATACTGGAATCGTATTCTGAATTATATGAAGGTTCTATGTTTGAAAGATCGCTAAAGCATGTAATTGAGGACTTGTCTGCGTCCTTTCCCGTTCTGCTTTTAACAGGACCGAGGCAAATCGGAAAGACTACTTTGCTTGAATCCTGCGCAGATGAAACTCGGTCATACATATCTCTCGATGATTTGGAAGAAAGAGCAATTGCAAAAAATGACCCTAATTTGTTTCTGCAGATTCACAAACCTCCGTTAATAATTGATGAAATTCAGTATGCTCCCGAGTTGCTTTCATATATCAAAATTCATGTGGATAAAAATCACAACCCTGGTGACTTTTGGCTGACTGGTTCCCAACGGTTTCACCTTATGAAAGGAATTACCGAGTCTTTGGCCGGACGTGTCGCCGTGATCGACATGCTCGGATTATCTTCAGCAGAAATTTCAGGACATGCATATACTTCCGCTCCGTTTTTACCGTCTTTGGATTGGATAAATGCCGCGAAAAAGAATCCTTCCTGTTCGTCTGATCTGGATAGCGTTTTTCAAAAGATATGGCTTGGTTCATTTCCGAAAATGGTTACGGATGACGGGAAATTCCGGGATATATTTTTCAAATCTTATGTTCAAACCTATATCGAGCGCGACGTAAAAGGAATTCTCAGCATAAGCGACGAACTGACGTTCTATAAATTTCTTCGAGCTGCCGCAGCAAGAACCGGTCAACTGTTGAATTATTCTGAGTTAGCTCGAGATGTCGGAATCGATCAAAAGACCGCGAAAGCTTGGCTTTCCATTTTAGCGGCTTCTGGACTAGTTTATCTGCTGCCTCCGTATCACAATAACTTAACCAAACGCATCATAAAAACGCCGAAATTGTATTTCTTGGATACAGGCCTTTGCGCTTTCCTTACCGGATGGGATAGCCCGAAAAGTTTATCCTTGGGTGCCATGAGCGGGGCTGTTTTGGAGACTTACGTGTTTGCAGAAATCTTAAAAACATACTGGCATAATGGAAAAATGCCTCACATCTATTTCTACAGAGACGCAGATCAGAGAGAAGTCGACTTTCTTCTGGAGCAGAACGATGTTTTATATCCGGTGGAAATAAAGAAGACCGCCACGCCGTCGCTAACTTCGACAAAACACTTCAGCGCACTTAATTCGTTGAAAAAAGATGTCGGAGTCGGCGCGGTCATCTGCCTGCGAGAAAATGCCATTCCTCTTTCTCGAGATGTTAATGCTATTCCCGTTGGGTATTTGTAATCTCGGTTGAACCAAAAAGCGATAAGGCCATGATAAAGTGTCTTATGTAAAGAATCAGTAGTTTTAAAAAATTAAATTAGGAGAGATAAAAATAAGAGGAAATATTCAGATATTGTGCCGTTGATTTTTACGAAACATTAAATTTTATTGATTAAAATGGCTCTCAGTGAAGGAAGAGTATATGAGAAAGTATATCAAGGTATTATCAATTTTTTTAGGAATTGGCGTTATTTGTATTGGGGCAATATCAGTTTATAGATTTAATTCTCACCAACCATTGCAACAAAATGCACAAGAGGACAAGATAAAAATATTCAAAGTAGAACGACTTCGTAATTTGGTGAAAGACAATGATATAATTGCAGATGACTATAACCACAAGACCATATATTTGAAAGGACGTGTTTATTCAGTGCGTGATAGAAAAGAATATTACGAATTAAAATTGGCTCCCTTAAAAGGCGAGTTTTTTTCGATCACGCGGTTCAATACGATACCGTGCAAATTTTCCACGGAACAAAAGAAAAATTTAGAGCGTTTAAAAAAGGATAAGGTTTTAGTTATTAAAGGGAATATATCGATCGATAAAAGACTTTTTAATCGCGTTAAATTAGAAATGAATGATTGCATTATTGTTGATGAGAATAAATTACGTAACGGTTGGTTTTCTGGTAAGATGTTCCATACAAAAAATTAAATTAGGATTGAAGTTATGCTCAGGTTTTAGGATAGCAAAAGCAGCAATTCGCTGACTGTACTTTTGATTTCTCTCTCGAAATTTGTCCCACTCCTGTCCCACTTTTTTACGTGATTGATCTAAATAATTCGTGTTTGCTTGTGATCAAAACATCTTAAACTATTTCTCAAATTTCAACATAAAGATGATGGTTTGTTACGTATTGTGATTTTGCTCTTTATCTGATTTGTAATCAGTAGGTCAATGGTTCGAGTCCGTTGTCCGGCACCATCTCAAGTTTCGGTATTTTTTAATTTTCAAAAGGTGTCACGGGCAAAAGAGTGTTTTAAGGATTATGATCGATGTCTGTGATTTTATACGAAACAAAAACTCCATCAGATGATGCACAACACCCCACGTAGTTTACATCACCTGATTAATGTTATTTTCATCAACAATTTGTATAAGCAGTCGGTTAGAACGGCAGCTTCATTCCTGGAGGAAGTATTCCTCCCATGTTGGAAGAGATTTGCTCTTCGATTTTTCTTTTTGCATCGTTGTAAGCTGCGATGACTAAATCGCTGACCATGGTTGCATCTTCAGGAGTCATCAATTTCGGATCAATGGACAGATTTTGGATTTCGTACTTTCCATTGACTTTTATTGTAACCATTCCTCCGCCAGAAACTCCTTCAACAGATAGTTCGTTGACTTTATTTTGAGCTTCCATCAATTTCGCCTGCATTTTTTGAGCTTGTTTCATCAATTCAGAAAAATTGTTCATCCGTTTTCTCCATTACTTCAATTTTGCGTTCGGAAAAGATCTCATTGCTTCTTCTAACAGAGACACTGACCCATCCGTTTGGGAATTTATATCACGATCTTTCAGGACAGAAAAAGAGTTCGTCTTTAATTTTTTCAAAAATTCATCAAGATCAGGTAAGTGCGATGCGTAAATCACTCGGATTATCAACATTTCCAACGCAATCTCTTGACGATCGCAGATCTTTAATTCATCAGCGCCTTTTACCAACATCTGCCAGATTCTAGACAGAGATGATAAGGTCATGGATTGTGCTGCATTACGTAATTTGTTTTCAGATTCCTCTGATAAAGTTTGATCAGGAATTTTCAAATTTGATTTCGCACAAGTTACGAAATATACAAAATCCATCAACCTGGTCAAAACAGCTTTTGCTGAAATACCGTTGGCAATGATTTCGCGATATTTTGATATGGAATCCTTTAAATTTGAGGACACAATCAGCCTGAACAAATCAAGCAAATCGCTATCGTCTGAAACGCAAAGTATTTCTCTCACTTGTTGGGCAGTCAGAGAGTTATTGTCGGCAACATTTAGGATTTGGTCCAAAATCGAAAGACTGTCACGAATTGAACCGTTTGCGAATCTTGCTACGATGGAGAGAGCTTCAGCTCCAACGGAAATATTTTCTTGATTGCATATGGTCGACAAGTACTGAGCGATCAAAATGCTATCAACATTTTTTAAATCAAATCGTAAAACTCGCGAAAGAATCGTTTCTGGAATTTTGTAAATTTCAGTGGTCGCCATCAGAAATTTTACATGCTCAGGAGGTTCTTCCAATGTCTTCAAAAGAGCGTTAAACGCACTTTTGGAAAGCATATGCACCTCATCAATGATGAAGATTTTATATTTGCCCATCGATGGCTTGTAGCGACAGGATTCGATGATTTCTCTTACATCATCTACACCAGTGTTACTAGCTGCATCAATTTCGATTACATCTATCTGATTGTCTTTTGAAAAATTCAAACAGGATTCGCATTTTCCGCAAGGTTCGAAGTCATTTGGCTGGCGATTTTCACATCTTAACGCTTTTGCGAGAATTCTTGCGAGAGTGGTTTTTCCGACTCCGCGAGTTCCTGTGAATAATATGGAATGCCCAACACGATCTTTTAAAATTGCCCTGGTCAGAATCTTTACAACAATGTCCTGCCCTACTACGTCTGCAAATTTTTGAGGTCTGTACTTGTTAGCTAAAGGAATGTACATAACTTATCCCTATTTATATCAAAACTGATCTTTGCAAAAACAGATGCTATTCAGCAAGGAATGACTGACCCACACGGTGTTCGCTACGGCTGCTTTCTTCCGAACCTGACCGGGTTTGCAATCCTCTACGTCCAGCCACTCCATTTTCTGAATATATCAAAACATTGTCAGTGATAATAGTTAAAGTAGGGTAAAAAATAAAAAAATTTTCCTATAAAAGGTTTTGGTTTTATGGTAGAAAATTTCTGTAATTAACTTACGGAACTTCAGATGGCTAATAAAAATGAGATGTTAAAGGAAGCGGAAGAATCTTCGGCTAGTCCGAGTGTACCTCGTACTGTATGGATTGTGGGTATTGTCAGTTTTTTTTCAAATATTGCATCAGTGGTAATTACGGCGTTTTCGCCACAATTTATCATTAACATTCTAGGTGGATCTACGGCGACGATGGGATATATTCGTGGTTTGTCGGAAGCTTTGTCTTATCTGGTGAAAATGGTCTCGGGAGTCATAAGCGATTGGCTTGGAAAGAGAAAAATTCTTATGTTGTTCGGATATCTTTGTGCAGCTTTTGCTAAGCCGATGTTTGCAATGTGCGAAGGTTTGAGACTTTATACGGCAGCACAACTTTTGGAGCGAGTCACTAATGGATTGAGGGACACTCCTCGTGATGCTTTGATCGCAGATTGTGCTCCGAAAGAATTAAAAGGTGCCAGCTATGGAATTCGTCAGAGTTTTGCATTTTTGGGGTCAATGGTCGGATCAGTGTTCGCTTTTTGGGCGTTAGCTCACTTTGGTACGTCTGAATTTGTTCTGAGAATGGTTTATTGGGTTGCTGCGGTTCCTCTTTTTATTGCGGTTGCATTAATTTGTTTAGGAATTAAAGAGCCAAAAATTCAAAGTTTAAAATCTCGTAAAGGATTTCCGATAAAACGTGCTGACGTAAAACAGTTAGGATCTCATTTTTGGTATTATATGTTCGTCTGTTTTGTTTTTATGTGTGCGAGATATAGTGAATCTTTCTTGGTTTACAGAGCACAGGTTTTGGGATTAGACGTAAAATATGCTCCGTTAGTTTTAGCAGTAATGTACTTTTTCAACTCTCCAACTTCACGAATTGTGGGGAATTGGTCTGACAGACACGACAGAAAATTGTTCTTAGCCTTCGGATTCTGTATGATGTTGGCGTCCTGTATTATTTTGGCATTAGCAACCGACTATTGGATGGTTATTGCAGGTGCAGCGGTTTATGGAATTCACTATGGTGCAACTCAAGGAACTTTCTATGCAATGGTTTCTGATTATTCTCCTCCTCAAATTAAAGGAACTTCAATCGGGATTTTTAATCTTGTTTGTTGTTGCGGAATGTTTATTTCCAATATTCTGACCGGAGTATTCTGGAAGCATTTTGGTGCGGAATCAACGTTCATCGTGATTTCGGCAATATCTTTTACGGCTGCAATTGCAATGATGTTTGTGAAAAAGCCGAACAAGCAGATGAAAATACTTCCGTCCGAGCTGGCTAAGCAAGAAGAGGCACCGAAGGCATGAAAGAAGAAGTAAGAAAAGTTTGCGAGTCGATTGAGAAATCTCTGTTCTTATTACGGAGGTTTCTTTGACCCGGATAAGCTGAAGATCCAACTTGAACAACTGAATTTGCAAAGTGCTTCCGGTGATCTGTGGGAAGATCAGGAAAAGGCGAAAAATGTTTTGCGACAGAAATCCGAAACTGAAGCGGAATTGTCGCGTTTCGAACAAGCTGAATCGAAATTTTCAGATCTGAAAGAGATGTTAGAACTTGCAGAAGCTGAAAACGAGGAAGAATTAATCGAAGAAACAGAAAAACAGATACAGGATTTATCTGCTTATATGCAGGTTTATCAATTGGAATGTTTTTTCTCTGGAGAAGCAGACCAAAACAGCTGTTATCTGGAAGTTCACTCAGGAGCAGGCGGAACAGAGGCTCAGGATTGGGCTCAAATGTTGTTGAGAATGTATTTTCGCTGGGCTGAGTCACACAATTATGGGATAGAAGTTCTCGAAGAGAGCGAGGGCGAAGAGGCTGGAATTAAATCCGCGACCCTGAAAATTACTGGATCGAAAGCTTACGGCTGGCTCAAGAGCGAGTCAGGTATTCATCGACTGGTGCGAATTTCTCCTTTTGATTCCAATGCACGTCGTCACACGAGTTTTGCTTCTATTTGGGTTTATCCAGTCGTAGATGAAGCAATCAAAGTCGAAATTAATGAAAGCGACTTGCGTGTTGATACCTACAGAGCCTCGGGAGCAGGAGGTCAACATGTTAACAAGACTGATAGTGCGGTTAGGATTACTCATATTCCAACAGGGATAGTTGTTCAGTGTCAGACAGACAGATCTCAACATCGAAATCGTGCAGTTGCATATGATATGCTGAAATCGCGACTCTACGAATTGGAACTTCGTAAGCGAGAAGAGGACAAAAATCAGAATGTAAAAAACGAGATTGGTTGGGGGCACCAAATTCGCTCATATGTTATGCAACCTTATCAAATGGTAAAAGATCTGCGTACGAATTTTGAAAAAGGAAACGTTGCAGCAATCCTTGACGGAGAAATTGATGATTTTCTGAGAGCATCAATTAGTGCGAAGGTTACAAGAGACTCAGACGATTAATTTCCCTTATCCCCTGTTTTTGCGACGTTGTGAGTTGTCTGTTTCTGTGTTTTATTTACTTTTGGATAGTTTAGTGCTCGGGGATTGGGCATTTTCTTCATGAGTGGTTTTTTTACATTTTCTCCTTTTTGCATTTTGTAAGTATTCAAAGCACGGCTCTTTGCAGAAATTTTTGGCGTGGAGTTCTCGAAAAACGCAAAAAAAGCTACTACGATGATTGCTGTAATAAATGGAATTGAAATTATCAGGAACATGTAACTTTTTAACTCCGATATTCCTTCGGTTTTGAAAATACGAAGCCGCTCTTCATGAGGGACGCGACAAAAATTAATAATTCCGTCAATTCGGATTGTTGTAATAAAGTACAAAGCGAGGAAAAAAGCCCATTTTAAAGCGAAAATCAAAAATAATACGATGCAAGCCATTGCCGCTAATCGAATTTTTCCATGGTTAGGATCTTCTCCATGTTCAACGGCATTCCAGAAATATTTTGCGCCCGGTAATTGAAAAAATATGTACGCTTCGAAAAGAAAGACAATTGCTAACCAAAAAGTTTGCATGTAAGAGTAAAGATGGCAAGTAATCCAGTTATTGATATAACAAGGATAAATCTCAAAATACCGACATCACGACGCCGATGCTTTTGATCATACGATGCTGTTTGTTACAATTAAAAACGCTACTAACATGAAAAAGATAAATCCGAGAATAACAACAAATGTAGCGACGCTTATGTTTTCGAAAATACGAAACTTTTCTTCGAGAGGGACGCGACAAAAATTAATAATTGAGTCGATTCTGACAGTTGCAATAAAATATAAAATGAAGAATAAATGCCATTTTAAAATGAAAATCAAAAATGACACGAAGCATGCCATTGCAGCTAATCGAATTTTTCTATGTTTTGGATCTTGTCTATGCTCAACGGCATCCCAGAAATATTGTGCGCCTGGTAGCTGAAAAAATATGTACGCTTCGAAAAGTAAGATGACAGCCAAGTGGAAAACATGAACATAGTCGAAAAGATGACACTTGAACAATATCGAAATTCCGAATATATCCGTTAAAAGCCATAAGAAAAAAATTAAAAGCTCTTTTACACTCGATCTTTTCATAAATAATTTCCTTTTTAAAAAATTGTGATGAATTTCTAAGGATTTTGAATCATTTATCTTCAACTTAACAAAATCAAGGCGACAATTATTGCAATGACAACGATTATTCCTCCAATTCCTGCGATAAATGCTTTTCCCATATTTAATTGAGGTTGTCCTGGGTAACGCCAGCTCATCATTTTTTGCATTTGATTTTTTATATCGGGATCTTTTTTTATTCTTTCCAGATCTTTGGTTGTAGGATTAGGATCTCCTAAGATAAATCTTATTGCCGCTTGGATTTTTCTTTTTGTTAAGTCTTCCATGCTAAATAGCCTTTCTTTCGATATCTTGCTTATGATGGAAATTTTTAGTTTGCTTTTTGGAGATTTTGACGGGCGAGTTTTTTTCTAGATGTCGAGATTTCTGAGTTTTTCGAATATCCTGTGCGACTGATTTGTTTTTCTTTTTTTCTTCTGCTTCTTTCGCTATTTTTTTTAATTCATCAGCAGGTTTTTGTAAATTTTTCAATTTATAAGAATGCTGATGAGGAGATTTTACAGAACTTGTTGGTGATGAATGAAAGACACAAGCCAGAAAGGCCACGGCGAAAAGCGCAACTGCAATTGGAAATCCAGCTATTATGTATAAATAAGTTTTTAATTCTGGTATTCCTTCGGTTTCAAGAATACGGTGTCTCTCTTCGTGGGAAACACGGAAAAAATTGATAATTCCGTCGATTCTGATTGTTGCGATAAAATATAAAGAGAGGAAAAAGTACCATTTAAAAACGAAAATCAATAATGCAACTATACAAGCCATTGCAGCTAATCGAATTTTTCTATGATTGGGATCTTCTCCATGCTCGACGGCATTCCAGAAATATTTAGCTCCTGGCAGTTGCAAAAATATGTACATCTCAAAAAGAATAACGACAGATAAGGCAAAATGATGCAAATAGTTTGCAAGATCAGCTCTAGCAAGAAGTCCGACTCCAACAATATCTGTTAATATCCACAAAACAAAAATTAAAAGCTCTTTTACACTCGATCTTTTCATGAAATATTTCTCCTCTTTCTGAAAATTTTAGTAAACAATGATTAATTTGTAGTTAATTGTTGAACAGTTATCTGCAACTTAACCAAGCAAGTATTCCTGCTATCATTAAGAAAATGATGAAACCAATAATACCGGTTTCCAGATCTATAGCCAGACTGGTTAATTTTTGTATTATCTTTTTGGTATCAGAGCGATTATCATTAAGAAAATGATGAAACCAATAATACCGGTTCCCAGATCTATAGCCAGACTGGTTAATTTTTGTATTATCTTTTTGGTATCAGAACGATAACTGGTACGGAAGCTGACCAGGACAAGGGTTATTATAGAGAGAATTCTTTTGAATATTTCTGGATTCATTAGTTTTTGTTCCCTAGTTTAGTAAATAGTTTTTATTTTACAGCCAGAAGATTAAGGAATTATTATTGGTTTTTAGTTTGGTGAATATATTTATTCTTTTTTGAAGAGTTGCTTTTAAAGTCTTGTAGATATACTTATTGCATGATACAAGTGCTACACTTTGAATGAAAGGAGAATATACAATGAAAAAAGCCTTAATTATTGCAAATATGTTGTTCGCATTAAGTTCTGTTTTGGGGATGGAGAATAATGCTCGGGCAGTACGGGAAAGATCTGGACAAAATCAAAGATTAGAATCTGCTCTGCGCTTAAACAATCTAGAAAAGGTTGCACAATCGATAGATGAAGGTGCAGATATTAATATGAGAATTTTCAACGGTCGTACTCCATTAACCTTTGCTATAAATGAGGATAATTTCGATTTAGCTAGCATTTTGATAGGTTTGGGTGCAGATATTAATCTGAAAGATGGAAAAAAAGAAACTCCTTTGACAATTTCGATACATAACAGGCTTAACAGAATTTTGGATATGTTGTTGCAGTGTGAAAATATTGATCTTGAAACTCCAGGAGTGTGGGGATTGTCTCCGTTAGGAGTTGCAATGGAGATGGATAGTCAGGCGATAGATATTCATAATGATGATTCATTTCAACTTAAAATGACAGAGAAATTGTTGCAAGCAGGAGCGAAAGCTGATGGTATTGCAGATATTGATAATTTGGATAGTCCTCTTATGAGAGTCATGATGTATTGTGACAAGTCAATGGCTAATTTGTTGCTAAAATATGGAGCAGATGTAAATGCAAAAAACAAATATGGAGATACGGCCGCAGCATTAGCTTCTCGATGGGGACATAATGATATGTTAGAATTACTTTTTCCGAAACAGCATGAAGTTATTCTTTTGCAGAATGAGGGGAAGAATAAAAATGTGTCTGCTTTTACTGATAATCAAATTGCTTCGATGAAGATAAGAGCAAACATTAATGAGAAAAATGATAATGGATATACTTTCTTAATGATTGCGTTAGAAGAAGGGCAATCACAAACTGCTGAATATCTGATAAACCTGGGAATAGATGTTAATTTAAAAAATAAAGCAGGTCGAACAGCTTTGATGTTTGCGGCTAAAGGAGGATTTATCGAAATCGTAAGACTTTTGCTGAAAAAGGGTGTACGTACTGATCTAGTAGACGACTATGGATATTCTGCTCTGCGATTTGCAGAAAAAAAAGGACATAACGATATAGTTGAAATCTTAAGAAATGCACAGTGATTCGTATGATGAAAAAATATCGCCAAATTTAGTGCTCTTCGGAGCACTTTTTTTATTGAGAAGTGAATGTCGATTCTAAGATTTTTTTGGAAAATCTTGACATTTTGAGATAAAAGAGTTATACATACCAACGTACATAGTAATGATGCTGTGTATCAGGTTTGAATGCCTATGGTAGGGTTCGATCTGTTTTTAGTGTGGGATGCCTTATGGGTTTCACGGTTTACAATTTGCCTTAAGAAAGGGGATTATTATGTCTAAAGTTATAGGTATTGATTTAGGAACAACCAATTCATGTGTCGCGATTATGGATGGCACAAATCCACGTGTTATTGAAAACACGGAAGGAGTTAGAACTACGCCATCTGTTGTAGCTTTTACCGACAACGGAGAAAAATTAGTCGGACAAGCAGCAAAGCGTCAGGCTGTTACTAACTTTAAAAATACATTTTATGCAATTAAAAGATTAATCGGAAGAAGAGCAAGTGACGAATATTTGAAGAAATATCAGCCAGCCTACGATATTGTATCGGCTGATAATGGAGATGCTTGGGTTTCTTCTCGTGGGACAAAATACAGTCCAAGTCAGATCAGTGCTTTCACTCTTCAGAAAATGAAAGAAGCTGCGGAAAACTTCTTGGGAGAAAAAGTTTCTGAAGCTGTTATTACTGTTCCAGCTTACTTTAATGATGCTCAAAGACAGGCGACTAGAGATGCTGGAAAAATTGCCGGTTTGAATGTTTTGAGAATAATCAACGAGCCGACAGCAGCGGCTTTAGCTTATGGTTTGGATAAGAAAAGTTCGGGAATGATCGCAGTATACGACCTTGGTGGTGGTACTTTCGATGTATCAATTCTTGAAATCGGAGACGGAGTATTTGAGGTTAAAGCGACCAATGGGGACACATTCCTCGGTGGTGAAGATTTTGATAAGAGAATCATTGATTTCTTGGCGGAAGAATTTAAGCGTGATAACAATATTGATTTGAGAAGCGATAGTATGGCTCTTCAGAGATTGAAGGAAGCCGCGGAAAAAGCGAAGATCGAGCTTTCCAGCGCGATGGAGACCGATATCAACCTTCCGTTTATTACTGCGGATGCGACAGGTCCAAAGCACTTAACCGTGAAGTTAACAAGAGCGAAACTAGAATCTTTGGTTGATGATATTATCAAAAAAACTCTTGAACCATGCCGCAAGGCATTGCAGGATGCAGGCGTATCCGCAAATGATATCAATGAGGTTGTTTTGGTCGGTGGAATGACTCGTATGCCGAAGGTTATTGAGTGTGTAAAAGGATTCTTCGGAAAAGAGCCTCATAAAGGAGTGAATCCGGATGAAGTCGTTGCCGTCGGAGCTGCAATTCAGGGTGGTGTGTTAAAGGGGGACGTGAAAGACGTTTTGTTGCTCGATGTTACTCCGTTATCTCTGGGAATTGAAACTCTTGGTGGAGTGTTTACTCGATTGATTGACAGAAACACGACTATTCCGACAAAAAAGAGTCAGATTTTCTCGACAGCACAAGATAATCAAAGTGGTGTTACGATCAGAGTCTTCCAGGGAGAAAGAGAGATCGCAGCAGACAACAAGTTACTCGGACAGTTCGATTTGCAAGATATACCTCCGGCACCGCGCGGAGTACCGCAGATCGAAGTTACATTTGATATAGATGCCAACGGAATCGTTCATGTTTCGGCGAAAGATAAAGCGACGAATAAAGAACAATCTATTAGCATCAAAGCATCTGGCGGGTTGAGCGATGATGAAATCAATCAAATGGTAAAAGATGCGGAAGCTCATGCTGATGAAGATAAAAAGCGTCGAGATCTGATCCAGCAGCGTAATGCCGCTCAGGAAATGATCAACGGAGCTAACAAAATGCTGTCCGAGAACGGAGATAAGATTTCCGAAGATTTGAAGAATGAAATCAAAACGGAAACAGAAAACGTTCAGAAAGTTTTAGAGAGCGAAAGCAGTGAAGAGATCAAGCAAGCTTCTGATAAGTTGATGCAAGTTATGATGAAGGCTGGAGAGTTGATTTATAAAGCAGCTCAACAGCCAGGAGCTGATGCGGCAGGAGCGGGTACAGCTGAATCTCAGACAAACTCAGGATCTTCGAAAGATGACAATGTCGTCGATGCAGATTATGAAGTAAAGGAAGATAAATAATCTCCTGTTTTTTAAAGGGCGCGTGTTTATATATGCGCCTTTTTTTATCAAAAGGATTTGAATTGCTATGGACTATTATCAAACTCTAGGAATCTCTAAAACCGCATCTGAAGACGAAATAAAAAAGGCGTATCGAAAATTAGCGATGAAATATCATCCAGATCGCAATAAGGGTGATAAAGGTGCCGAGGAGAAATTCAAAGAGGTCAATGAGGCCTACGAAACATTGAAAGATCCTCAGAAAAAAGCAGCGTACGATCGCTATGGACATGATGCTTACAAAAATGCAGCCAGCGGAGGCGGGTTTAATCCAGGTGCTGGAGGAGGGTTTGGCGGATTTTCTGGCAATGGATTCGGATTCGATTTTGGCGGAGATGCTTCGGGATTCTCTGATATTTTCGAAGATTTATTTGGCGGAGCAATGGGCGGAGGTTCTCGTTCTCGTGCGGGAAGAGCTGAAATGCGTGGTAATGACTTGCGTTATGACGCAACCATTACTTTAGAAGAGGCTTTCAGAGGAAAAGATATCGAGTTAAATATGCGTACCCACGTAAAATGTGAAGACTGTAAAGGTACGGGGTCCGAAGGCGGAGCTAAGCCAAAAGTCTGTCCATCATGTCGTGGATCTGGGCGTATGAGATTTGCCCAGGGATTTTTCTCGGTCGAAAGAACTTGTACAGCATGTAACGGAACGGGTCACATCATTGAGAATTCCTGTAAGAAGTGTCGCGGTGCAGGTCGAATTAACAAAGCAAAAACAATCAAAGTTTCGATTCCTGCAGGTATCGATAACGGAGCAAGAATTAGACTTTCCGGAGAAGGTGAAGCGGGTATCAGAGGTGGTCGTTCAGGTGATTTGTACATTTTTGTGACAGTAAAACCGCACAAATTGTTTTCGAGAGAAAATAGCTCTATTCATTGTGAAGTGCCTGTTTCCTTGGTTACAGCAGCGCTTGGTGGAGAGATCGAAGTTCCGACTATCGATGGAAAAAAAGCGGTAGTAAAGATTCCTGCTGGAACTCAATCTGGACAAATTCTTAAGTTACGCGGAAAAGGAATGACAGTAGTTCGCAGTTCATTGCGCGGAGATATGTTCGTTCACGTTAATGTCGAAACGCCGGTTAATCTTACGGATCATCAAAAAGAATTGCTGCGCGAGTTTGATAAAGACCACAAAGCTCACCCGAAATCTGAGGGATTCTTTTCGAAAGTGAAGGAATTTTGGCAAGAATTGTGACTGAGGGTCAGGGGCTTTTTTGAAGAGTATTTCAAATAGATTTACGAATTGTTAATATCTGAGTTTTACACTGTCCTTTGAAGGTAGGTGTAAATGTGTTTTAGAAAAAAAGATCTGATCCCCATAGTTTGTGGCATCACTGCATTGTTAGCAATGCTGTGTTATGGATATGTCTTATATACAGATTATCGTATGTTTCAAGTCGATAGCTTTGTATTCAAAGGGAAAAAGATATATTTGATTGAGTCTCCGTATAATTGCGGTTTTCGAAATCACCGTATGACCGAAAGATGTTTAGAAGTGGCTATTGCGAAAGACTGGTTAAGTAAAAATAGCGAAAATTTGGTAGAAATCGGAGCGGTTACTCCTTATTATTTTCGAAATTTAACACACGATGTTTGTGATCCAGCAGATAAGCATACAAAAGTAAATCTGCAAACATCCATGTTTAATTTAGATCTGCAAAATAAAAATGTGCTGAGTATTTCAACTATAGAACACATCGGAACAGGAGAATATGGCCTATCGATTGATTCAAAGGAGTCTGCGGTATTAGCATTAAAAAAGATTTTAAATGAATCAAAGAAATGCTTGATTACTTTTCCGATTGGAGCGAATAGGGATTTAGAACAATATGTTTTTGGAACAAAATTTCCTGAGACGGTGACAGTTTCTTTCTTTGTTCGAAAGGCGGATGACAATAATTTTTCAGAGACAAAAGATATCAATTTGGTGAAAAGAACAGATTACGGACCAATAGGAGCAAATGCGGTAGTTGTTATGGAAAAAAATATCGGGACATTAAAGGGAGAATAGCGATATTTTAAGTAGTAAAATAGTAGATAAAATGAACAAGGGAAAGCTAAATTTTTCAAATTTCGAAGTGAATTTTTTCTTTTGTCAAAAAGACCAGGTCGTGTACAGTAATATTATATTTCTTTCACAAAATAGAGATCGTTAGAATTAATCGGTTGGAATCCTTTTTCTGAATAACTCTTTACCTGATTGCTCTTAACCTTTGCTTCTAACGATCGTGATTTTGTTCTTGTTTTTATCCAGGTTTCTATCGAGAATAAAAGCTTTTTCAATAGATTTTCGTTATCGTTTGTCCAAGCGAAATTTATCAAAAATCTGTCTAAGGAAATACTGGATATTTCTGCGGCACCGACAAGATTTACTCCTTCATATAGAACTATTTTCTTTGCATTCTGTTCTGCGGATAAAGGAATGTTTTCACTGCCGAGATCTTCAAAAAATTTACGTTTTGCCTTGTCAAAAAATTTAGATTCAGTATCTTGCGTCACAAAGCGAGTGCAAATTCCGGAAAATCCTGCTTTTTTCAAAATAGAAACAATTAAATTATTCTTTAACAAATTATATTTTGTTATCCCTGTTTCTACCTGTTCTGATGAGTTTAGCTTTTTGCTAGCTGCAATTTTCGTAGATTCATATCGTTGTCGAGCTTTCTTGTTCTTTCTTAAATAATCACGAAACAATAAATTTAATTCTATTTCCGCGCTATTGATTAAATGAACGTGCAGATATATTTCAAAATCGTCTTTTTTCCCGTACAAATCTCTTAATGGAAGATTGTACTCTCCTTTATATCGATATCCCAATTCTTTTGACGTAAGAAAATTTGATGCTGACTTTAAATCTCTTGTAACAAGAATTATATCAATAATCGGTTTTGCAGCAAGATCTGGCACAGAAGTAGATCCTACGTGGTAAATTTCGGCAACATTGTTTCCCATAACTGACTTTATTTTTTGAGATTCTTTCTCAAAAAATATTGACCACTGCGGATTATGTGTTTCTATAAATATAGTTTTTTTGGATTCTACATTTTCAATCATTGGTTTGTCTATAGCTTCCATATTTTTGTAACACACTCTACGTCTTCTTCTCTTTTTCCTCTCTCAATTTTTTTAATTTTTTTCCGTTGTATGTAAAGCAATCCACTGTATCCCATGATCTACCTCCGTTTATTTTTAATAAAATTCCAGATAGCGTATACGTTTTATTTTTGTAAGCTATTTTATTAACCATATCAACGGTTTTTACAATAACTGAGTTATCTTTTATGTACGTTAGTTCCGATCCGATAGGAATATCAAGCATTTCAAAAGTAAATCGAGGAGCTTTCTTTTTTGATGATTTGGTCTCGGTAAGATTTGACAATTTTTTCTTGGATACATTTTTGTAGGCGTTGATCGTAGGAAATATCTGTCTACCTTCAAAGGCTTCTAACAGCTCTTTTACAAGGGATGCATCTGTCGCAAATAATTCAGTTTTACTAACTTGTGACTTACTGAAAATCGTGTGCAACAAAGCTTCTTTTCTGTCATAATCATGGACTTCTTTTGCATAAAATCTATGCAGGACAGAGACATGGCGATATCCGTTTTGTTCAAGATATCTCATTCGTTCTTCATATTGTTTTTTCTGACACTTACCGATTTTTACTATTCCGTCAATGGCAGTCGTCATAACATATACTATTCCTATACTCATTTTCTTCCCAATATTTGTATGCTTTTGCACCTGTTAAAATTTCACAAATTAACGTAATTATCTGAATATAACGACTATTAGTTTGGTATCGTACGAGAAGGTCAGAACAACATAATCGTTTGCTATATTCTGAACGAAAAGTAACGCTATATCTGTAAGAGCTATACTTTCTGAGATAGACTCGACTGCATAGCTCTCCAGGCTTTTTATCAATCAGTTGTCTGTAACTGTTCAGTTAGTTTTACAGACGTTATCGTTGATAATTACTCTCTTTGATCTTCTTCTTCCTCGTCATATGCCCTATATTGATCTTCTGAGTATTGGTCTTCCGAACTAGGGTCACTACTTTGAACAGTTTCTGAGACGATTTTCAACATAGAAGGTATTTTATTTGGTGTATTGATCTCTTTCTCAATGCAGTTTAACATTTCTATTTCCCAAGATTTGAAATTTTCATCCGTTGTTAGCTCATTGATGGCGCTGACATTTTTTTTCAATTGCTTCATATCTTCTGAAATCTTCCCGATGCTGTCTGCGAGTTTTTTCAACTTTTTCGATACATTTGAAGCCTCTTCTTTTGAAAGATTTTTCAAGTTTTCTGATGTAACCAAATTTTGTACATAGGAAATAACGTCATGTTGAGTTTTGGCATAGCGAATAATGTCGAGTGCATTTTCGAAGGCATTCATAGCAAGACCGAAGTTAGTTCCATCATATTTTTTAGCTTTTTGTAGTCTGCTCATTCCTTCTATGTACTGCTCTGAAAATTTGTCGAACAATTTTAAGTATAATGCCGTCTCAAATAATAACGACCTTACTGCAAAAGCATTCTCTACTTGAGTCGAAGTCTTTTCTACTGCATTGGCTGCACTCTTAAAACTTTTCCGAGTGTCATTTAAATAACTCATATTGTACTCTATGTCTGCTTTTGACTTAAACATCGTGTTTATCGGGCTTTCCTCTTTCGTACGTGCTTTTTGTAAAGTTTTTTTTCTTCTTTTGTCCTTATCAAAAGCATCGGATACGTTCTTTCTAACTTTTTCGGCGGTTCTCTTGACTGATTCTTTTGTTTTTCTCATAGTTCTCTTAACAGCGCCTTCAGAATTATCTTCTGAAGTTTGGTCTGTCTTGGGCTTTGATTTAAAGAATGCTGCGGATGCTTCTTCTCCGACCAATCCACCTATTATTCCCAACATCATCATATTTAAAATTACGCTTTTCATTTTTTTCTCCTTCTTTTTTTTATAATTTTACGTATTCTATTGTTAGTTTATATTACAAATCTGTCATCTCTTTGCTCCTTATCTTTTTTTATTAGTTTCAAATTTTGTTGGCTTGGTTTTGCTCAGTGTAATTGTTTTTGTAATTTCTACATCGACTTTTTTTAGACTTTCTATAATTTTACTAAGAATTACCTCGTCAACTTTCTGTTTTTTCTTATACTGATTGCTTATGATGTTTATTGATTTTCTCAAATTTTTCAAATTATCGGTGATGTCATCTACAGCTACTTCATCAAAGTAATCTTTTGTTGAATATATCTTGTTTTCTGTATTTGAAATTGCGTTTTGTAAATCGTCAATAACCTGTTTAATCACATTATCTTGATAAATTGCAGTTCTTATTGTTTCTTCTGATTGGTGAAGTTTTTCGATAATTTCCGAGAGTTCTTCAACTGGCTCTTTTTGAGTTGAAATCTCAGTACTTACATCAGAAATCGCATCAATTATCCTTGAAATCACGATTTGTAAATCCAGTGCCATCTTAAACACCCACATATTATTGGTATCTTTTGATGTCGGGAATAATGGTAAGACAGGCTGTTTTACCGCTAAATTACAGTTCTGAGCTAATGCGAAAACGACGTTTGGAGTATCTGCTGCTGACAACAATCCTTTTTCGGTATTGACAACGCCAAAACTGATTTGATCTCCCTGTGGTAGGAAATCCTTAAATACAAAATAGCTACTGAGTATGCTATTTATATAGGCAGCTAGTTGTTTGTTGTCGATTTCCTTTGAAAAACTTCTCTGTATTTTTTTCAGTATTTCCGGAATGGCTCTTATTTCTTTTTCGGCATCAAACATTTCTTGTACATACTCTTCGCAATTTTTTCTGAGCGTTGAAAAAGAAATAAGATTTGTGTCTTTTTTCGGATCAGATGAAGTCCCAAGCTTTGTTCTTTCATGGGTTATTTCCAAAAGAACTTTTCGGTCTTCTTTTTTTTCTTGAGTTTGCTTGGATATTGAAGAATAAGAAGAAGCTTTGAAATTTTTACGTCGGCTTATTGTACTGATTACGCTTTTTGCAAAAGATCTACACAAATTCATGTCGGAGGTCAATAGTTTTATATATTCTCCAACGATATCTCCAGTGAGGTCTTTTCCTTTGAAAGAAAGTCGTATTTTTTCATTGCTGAAGTCGGCAAAATTTTCGCCAGATATCCACTGGCTAATAGATGCAATTAACGCTCCTCCGTATCCAACGTCTCCTTCTGTAAACATTTTTCCAAATTGACTGAAGTTGTCATTCTTTGAGGTTTCGCTTGCTTCTTGCAGCAAGTTGCCGAGATCAGCCATACGATCGTCCAGTTTGCGAATGATTGACAGAGGATCTTTTTTGTTGTCTACCTGATCGTTTGACGAGATTATCGTATATTTGTTGTTCAGAACGTCTCGCATATCCAATAATTTTTGTAGTTGGTCATGTCCTTTGCATGTTTTTTCTATATATGAGCGAGCTTTTTCTAAGTATTCTTTTTCGACGATAATTTCGCCAGTTGGTAGCGAAATAAAGTTTTTCGAAGACGCTAGATTGATTTCCTTAAGTTTATCTGAAATATATCTCTTCAAATTAAGGATTGAAAGAACATCTCGAGTCGCTCTTTCGGAAAATTCATCATTTCGCGATTGCTCTGATAAATCAACCAAATTACTAAAACTGTCAGATAGAACAACAGCTCTTTCTAATACAATTTCTGCATCCTTTAATGCTTTTAAATTCGGAATATCTTTTAAAAATTTTCCCGAAACCATAACTTCTTGGAAATATTTGTGAGCGATATTTTTTATATCTTGCGAAATCTTCCTGAAAGTTTCGGTTTTGTTGCCGACTTCTGCCCTATATCCTTTTGTGGACAATTTTTTAAGAGAACTCGGTAGTTCTTGGAGGATATCGTAAATTGCTTCAATAGTTGAATTACTTTCAGATAGTTTGTTTAACTCTTTTAAATCATTCTCAAGTCGACTATTTAAACGAATCATAGATGATTCTGCAGTTGATATACCTTCAGAAATTTTTTCTTTGTTACCTTGTAAGTATAAATTTATGACATTGGCCATTGTCTTTATACTGTTTTCATCTAAAAAGTCGTTTAGGTTTCTTCTTAAATCCTCCATTATAATACTAACATCTTCAGCTTTCTGTTCAGCGAAAGTATTGGACAAACCAGGTTGAAACATTCCCATAGGAGGAGGCGGTGGTGGAGTCGGTCCACTAAGTTTTGGAGGCATAGGTGGGGCTGGAGGTATATTGGAACTTAAAACATTTCTTTCGAATGGCGGCTGTGGTGGGGCTGGAGGTATTTCAGATTTTACATAAGTAGAATCATATGTATTTTCCTCTGATAGATCATCGTTCAGCTGTTGTTGTTTGTTATATTTATTTTCCTTGTAGTTGCTGTCGGAACTTTGATACGCAGATTTTCTAGGGGTATTTTTCTTTCTTATGTTATTTGACGATTGAGGTAACCTGGCTTTTTCATAAGAAAAATCTTTTGAAGTGACTTTCTTTCGTTCTGTATAAGTCTTTGCAAAAACGTTATCGTCTACAACAGAAGTAGCCATTCCCAGTATTATCAAGTTTAAAATTACGGTTCTCATTATATGTATAGCTCCTTTTCTTATTTTTTAGTGCATCCCTACAAAAGTAGTTACGCTAAAACCAATATTTACAGATAAACTACAAGAACTTACTAACGCACAGATTCGACAACTGAATCCGCTGTTTTCTTATTATTATTCGAAATTACTTAATAGTTAGTTAAATTTTTTCATTTTTTGAAATTTTTTATTCAGGCAAGATAAATCGATTTTTCAATTTCCATACAAAATATTTTTCTGTTTCAATTAGTAATTCACGAGTAAATTTTTTTAAGTATTTGAAATCCAAAAATTTATCAGCATCGTATTCTTGCTTAACTTGAGTTATAATCGCCTCGTCTATCAGATTTTTTTGGAGAGCAGAATTATATAGTGTGGCACCTCCGATAATCCACGACTCTGGATATTTTTTCAGAGCTTTTTCCAGAGTAGGGAAACAAATTGCATTTTGGATAGCGCTTTTCGTGATAACGCAGTTTGTTCGGTTGGATAGAGGAAAGTTTTTATGAGAAAAAAACGTATTTTTGCCCATAATTACGACGGAATTTTTTGTGAATTCCCGAAACAACGCTCGGTCTTCGCGAAACTCCCACGGAATCTTTCCGTTTTTTGATACACCAAAATTTTTCTCAACGATTGCTATTAGTTTTACCATCTCTTCATTTTAATCTAAATTGATAAATTTTGTAATTCATAATAAGATCATTGTGTAGAATTTTTGAGGATTTTTATGAAATATATTGCATCGGTTTTTTGTGCGATCTTCGCTCTGAATGTGGTTGCAGAACCATCAAAAGAGTCTGCTAGTAAAGAAATTAAAACGTCGGTTGGATTGGGAAAAAATTCTACGGTTGCAGACAATTTTTCATCTCAGAAAATTAGGTTACAGGAAGATGCAAGCAAAACGACTGAGAATTTTGTGCCGAGTTTAGTTGATTTGTGGGGAGAGAGTGCTGCAGGTTTTGACGAAATTTTTAAATCAGAACCTCAAAAAAAGATCTTTGATATGGATAAGGCTTTAGAAATACTTCGGGACAAAATTATTTGTCGCCATCAGGATCAACGGGTTGATTTGGATGAAGTTTTTGTTGAGTTGAGAAAAATTTTTACAGAATCGCAGTTTTCTACCGAAGAGTTAATGGATCTGATTGAAGACGCTCTGGAACTTAAGAAAAAATACGTGTTAATTTTTGATTTTGTCATTAGAGGAGAATATGCTCGCCGTGCTGTGCAAGAGGGACTTAATGCAGATGAAGTTTTGCAGGTTGCAAGTTCGGAGTATATTCAGTTGCCTTCGTTCATCTTGAGATCGAGAGTTAATAGTGATCAGTTGAATGATGCCCTTACTGATTTGGGATGCGGCATAATTTGGAAAGATCGCATCAAGTATTTATTTGTACTCAATAAATATTTTGGAAAAACAGGAGAGAAATCGAGTATATCTGAAAATGGATTAAAAAATTTTCCGAGAAGAATTCGAAACTATTTAAAATTGCTTGCAGAAATTGATAGATTTTTCGGAGAAGCGTACGAACATCTGGTATATCTTATCGCTCAAGATTTTTATTATGCGGAGGTGCCTCAGAGAAAAATTTTGAAAATTTTCTCATTTTCTGAAAAGGAATGGAACTCTGTGATTGAGCCGATAAAGAATAGAAATCTTTGACAGAGTATAATCGAATTTTTTACTGAAAATTAATGTTTTTGTTTCATAATTATCTGAGAAGTGGGATATCGAGATATGAGAATATTGATTTTGATTTTATTTATGATGGTTTTTGATTCGAACGCGGATTTCAGTGTGGGAGGAATCAAAAATTGGTTTAAAGAAATATATAACAATGGATCCTCTAAGATTGAAACGGAGCTAAATTCGTTCAAATCTTCTACAGCAGGAACAAAGATAAAAGATTTTTTGAATGAAACTAAAACGACTTATCAAGAAAATCGAGTTGTCGACATATCTCCTGAATTTCTGAAAGCACGTAAAAATTTTGCGGATTATGCTGCAAAATTAAATAAAGAATTAGATGCGGATATTCAATCATTAAATCAGTTAGAAGATATTCAATATCATGATCGGATTGTTATATACAAGGATGGTATGCAATATGTTTCCTATCTTGAGGAATGTTTGGCGAAAGAGGTAAAAAGTCTGTCAGATGCTAGATTAATGAAAAGAGAAGCCGGTGATCATATGGATAATATTCTGAATATATTGACTGACGAGCTCATTTATTCTTACGTAGATGACCTAAGGGAAGCATACCACGCGTTCAACAATGCATTTACTCAAGCAGAAAAGGAATTAAAGAATAAACAAAAAAACAAGCAGTAATACATATGATAAATCCAAAACCGTATGTAAAAACACACAGCCGTAGGTGTATTAATTTAATTAGTATATTAAGTTCCTCGTGGATCTAAACGCACAAGATTACTGAGTAATCCATTGTCAAACATGGTTCTTACCGTTTCATAACCACCTATAAATTTTCCACCAACATAAAGATACGGAGCAGAAATAGGTTCATGCAACGTGCGCATAAACAACGACAAATTCGGTTTTGTAAGTAAATCCACTGTCAAAAACTCCAGGTTGCACTGCTTCAACATAAAACACAATTCAGAAGACAAACCACATATTGGAAATTTTCGATTTCCTTTCATAAACAAAACGATATGATCCTGAGTTACGAGACGATCCAACTCTATTTGCATCAATTCGCGATCCTCAAAATTAACAGAAGAACTAACCCCAACAACATACATCCAAACTCTCACATAAATACAATCTACAGTTGTTAATTATTATCCAAAATATTTATATTTTCAACAGAGATTTAGACAAAAAACCAAAGAAAATTCCCAAAACTATAGATACTTTATAATTGTATAATTTTCTTAGCAGTAAAGAATTTTGAGCATAATTGTTCTCTATGTGTGCAGAAAGAATCTACTATGATATCCAAAAAATATTCAATTAACATACAATTTTATAGGCATAATTAACTAAGATTTTATCTTTTCAATGGTGCATTCGAGAAGATTCGAACTTCCGACCTTCTCCTCCGGAGGGAGACGCTCTATCCAGCTGAGCTACGAATGCGTTGTTAAGATAGTAGCAAGATTCGTCTGTAAAATCAAACAATTATCAGCAAATGAAAAACATGATCTAGTCTTATAAATGCCGTTGCTAAGCGGCGGTTTTGCCTTTTATTGATTTTTTCAGTCTTTCCAATTTCGATTTCATAGAATAATCCAAAATTTTCGAACCATAGCGAATCTGTAAGCCGTCAATCAAGGAAGTGTCTTGATGAACGACGAACTCAATGTTCTCTCCAAACAGTTCCTGCATGTGTTTCGATAATTCAGATTTACTTTGTTCCGAAAAATTGTTCGCATAAGTTACATGAAAGATCTTTTTGCCGGTCATATGATCGTAGAATTTTTCGTAAACTTCACAGATTTCCAAAATCGCAGAAAATCTTTTGTTACTCAGAACTAATTTTAAGAAATTTCCGATTTCCGGTAGCAATTCCAACTCTTGAATCAACGTTTTCACCAATGCATTGCCATCTTTCGGCAACAGAGAAAATCGCTTAAAAAGTTTTTCTCGATTGTCCAAAGACTCAATCGCATTGCGAACTGCCTGAAGTTGTCGCAGAAACTCCGACTCTCGACCGGCACTAACTTCATACAACGCTTTCACATATCTGCTGACAACAGTGTCTCCGAAAATCTCAACTGACAAATTTTTCTCCACCCACATTCGATGTGAAAAGGTACCATTATTTACAGGTGTTTTCAACCTTGATAAGAGCCGATTGACCATTTTTGACATCGCCAATTTTTTAGTTTTTTCCTCAAATTTTAGATCAACGTTCCCAAATATCCTTTTGGCTCCGATGGAAAATGGTTTTTCTGAATGATCCAAAATTTAATCATTTCTTGCACATTTTTCGGAGAACCTAAAGTATCTTCACCGTATTGTTTGAATGTTTTTTCTGCTTCAGTCGGATATCCTGATGCCCGAACTAATTCGGATTCATCTTCGTCCGATTTGTGAAAAATTTGAGATTTTACAGCAAATTCTTTTTGTTTTCTGATTTCTTCTTCATCGTAGCTTTTGTCATAATAGGATCTTGAAATTTTACCGTCGATCGCTCTGCTCCATTTAAAAATCATTGAATCGCTATTATAAAAAAAGTAGCAGGCTTCACCAAATTTTTGTGAAAGATTTTCTAATTCTAACTCATCTTTAAGGTAACGATTCGACAGCCCTGGTCCTAATACAAATACCCAACCGTGCATAACTTCGGAAATAAAAATTCGGTTGATCGCATAACTCATCAACTGAGGAGTCCAACTTGCTTTTTTGGCGTCTAAAATTTTGAAATGAGATAAAACCCTTTGTGTAGCAGTGCTTTTTATTGCCAGAAAATTCATAATGTGAATCAAATCATTATTGTTTTTGACTTCAAAAGCATAGTCGTGAGCAAATTCATCTGGAGACACAATTTGCAAGATATTTTCTATGATTTGTGATATCCATGACTTATTAAAAACGTCTGTCCCGTATGTTTCCGCCATTTGCATCTCCTATCTTCTCTCTGTTGTCTATGAATGTATACTGAAACAGTTAAGCTTTTGTTAATATTTAACATTTTATTGGCTTTGTGTGTGATTTTTCAACTTCTCTATCTGATTTAATTCGTAGAGTTCCCATTATAAAAACTTCTAATTTTTGCAGAATGTTTTCGGAATTTCTTTCGGAAAATTTTACGAAAAACCAAAATTAGGGTACACCATAGAACATCAATGATTGCAAGTGAGATTAAGGATAAAGGTATTGTTAAAAAGTTAAATCTAATAACCACCAAACAAACGGAGCGACAATGAACGATTTTGCAAAAATATAGGTTAATAAAACTTTTTTGTATCGAAATTTACCATATTGAGTTTTCTTGTATAGTGAACGAATCACTTGGTTCGCACAAAAAAATATCAATGAGAAAGAAAGAGCAGGAATCCACAAAACTAAAGACAAAACAATACTGTCTGATGATGTCGATATAGGCCGGATTACCTCGGGTAAATATTGAAGAAGATCATACGCATTGCTTGTATCCATTATGAATGACTCCTTTATGTTTATGATATCTTAATTTAACAGTATTACTTTTTTATTAACTTTTTAGAATTATGCAACTTCCATAAGTTCGAGATTTTGTGTCCATAATAAAGCGGTGCGAGCGTCAATTTGTGTGATTTTTTTGTAAATTTCACGATAATTTTTCAGTTGATTTGCATATTCTGTCGGAATTTTTTGTTGAGGAGAGCCCGTTTTGAAATCGATGATCCAAGTTTCGCCATCGATAATAGCGATTTTATCAATTCGAAATTCTTGATTTTCGAAAAATACGGTCACTTCACTATGAGAATTTTTGTCGAATAATTTGGGAAATTTTTTGAAGACTTTTTCAACAATTTCAACGGCACATAATTTTTCTTCATCAGACAGGTCGAACGATTTTGCGAAATTCAAAAGCAAATTCAAATCCGGATAATCGGAAATGTTTTTTAAAAGAAAATGAATGCAATCTCCAAACTCAGTTTGCCGCGTTTTTGTCTTTTCTTTCGGATTATTTTCCGGCAAAGGCAGTTTTTGATAATACCAGTCAGGAATTTTGATTTTTTCTTCTGAAATTTTTTCTTCTTCGGTTGACGGTTTCTCGAATATTTTATAGTTTCCAAATTTCAAAGAACCTTCTGTTTGTGAAAAATTTACTGAGTCTTTCGCACAATTTTTTAATTTGGTATACCAACAATTTTTTCCGATTCCGCGCGTACTTTTTTCCCCGAGAATACACAAATAATTTTCGGCACGAGTTAATGCGACATAGAGCAGTCGTTGTGCTTCTGCTTCCTGATATTTTTCGTTTTGATTTATAATTTCACGAATACTTTCTGTCGACATTTTTCGGTCAAAATTCCAAAAAATTTTTTCATCTTCAGTCGTGATAATCGAATTGAATTTTTTTGGTTCGAAATGAGCATCCGCCAAAATTACAAACGGTGCCTGTAATCCTTTCGATGCATGCACTGTCATGATTCTAACCTCGCCTTCCCCTCCGAGGGAGTCCTTTTTTATCGTCTGGTCATTCTTTTCAAACCATCTCAGAAAATTGCAAAGATTAGGCGAATATTGTTGTTGATAATTTTCGCAGACAGCCAAAAACTCATCCATCGCAGGCAGGCACTTTTCACTTAAACGGTTTAGGAATTTTTCACGCAATCCATCGACCCAAACAAAGTGAAAAAAATCCGCGACAGACAATTTTAAATCTAAATATTTTTGCAAATTTTCTATTGGATATTTTTCACAAATATCTTTTCGCTCCAAGATATATGTCCACAAATTTTTATCTTCACGAGAGAGACAAATATCCATCAAATCTTCTTCGTTCATCCCGACAATCGGAGATTTTAAAACGCACGCACAAAACAAATCATTTAATGGAAAATTTTTAAATTCAGCTAGTGCGATCAAGTCTTCAACGACGATTTCATCCTTGAGAAGCACCCGATCGACACCTGAAACAGGAATGTTTTTTTTCTTTAGTTTATTGCAAATTAAATTCATGGTTTCGATATTTCGATGACGAAATAAAATCAAAAAATCTTCTGGACGTGCCGAACGACTTTCGTCTCTTACTGCGACCTGATTTTGAATAGATTTTTCTACAAAATCTGCGATATATTGTGCTAAACCATCGTTGTTTTTTTCTTTAATATTTTGTTCGGGATTTTCATCAGAATTGTCGTCAAAATCATCTTCTGATTTCTCAAATAAATCGATAATTTCTACGACGCCTGTTTTGGGGTTTTTGGCTGTATCGTGTTTTATATTTTCAAAATTATTTGAAAATACCTCATCAACAAATTTCAAAATATTACCGTCAGATCGATACGATTTATTTAACTCAATATCGTAAAATTTTTGCTTACAATTTGTTGAATCTCTGCGAAATTTTTCGTGCATGGTTTCGAACAATTCGACATTTGCTCCCTGAAACGAATAGATTGATTGTTTTTCATCTCCTACTACGAAAACGGTTTTTTCAGAATATTCATGAGCGAAAAATTCTGAAGTTAAACACTTAATAATTTCCCATTGTTCAGGGCTGGTATCCTGTGCTTCATCAACCAAAATATGGTCAATATTTCGATCAATTTTATAGAATACCCACGACAGATTGTTTCGCAAAAGTTCGAGAGTAGAAATAATAACGTCGTCGTAATCGATAAGATGCTGTTCTATTTTTCGTTCAATAAATTTTTTTATGAGAGCATTCAGTACAACGAAGAACGAAATGTTAATTTTGGTTGCAATTAATTTGCGTTTTTCGTTTAAATATTTCAACGTTTTATTTTGTAAATTCAATAAATCAGATTTTAAACTCGCGGTTTCGATTTTCTTTGTACATAAATTTTTGATGGGAGATAATTCTCTGGTTAGCACTGCTGAAATAAAATCATCTCCACCAAATTCTGCTGATTTTTTCAAGAAATTTGCTTTGTCATTATCTGTTTTGCTTCCAAAAGATAAAATTTCGGCGATTTTTGCAAAATTTTCTCGAAAATTTTCCCCGAAAATCTTTAGCTTTATTTTGTAAAGAGCTTTTTCTCGATCAAGATCCAACAATTCCCGATCAATTTCAAATTCATTAACGAAAAATTTTTCAATGCTTTTATAATCTCCGTGTTTATCGAAAAATTTTCGTACTTTTATAATTGTATTATCTTTTATCAGATCCAAAATCGATGAAGTATATTGAGCGATGTTTTTTAGATCACTGTGAAATTCTTTTTGCTTCAAGACGAAATTAAAAGCATCTTCCAACATCTGTTTTTTTTGATTGTCATCGCACAATTTCGCTCCTGGATATAATCCTGTTTCGAGCGGAAATTTTTTTAAAAGATTCATTCCAAAACTGTGTATGGTTTTTATATTTACCCAATCGCTATCGAGACTTTTTTTATACAACTCACGAACACGCGGAAGATGTTTTTCCGAAAATCCAACTTCTTTGAGTTCTGAAATAACGTCTTGGTCGGATAGTTGTTGCCAATGATCAAGATATCCTGAAAGTCGATCTAACATTTCGCCAGCGGCAGCCTTTGTATATGTTAGGCACAAAATATGGGAAGGATCTACACCGTTCAATAACAATGCTAAAATTCTGTCGATTAAATTTTTGGTTTTTCCTGTTCCTGCTGAAGCGGAAATCCAAAGTGACGCATGCGTATTTTTTACTTCTTTCAGCATAAAACCCTTTTTGTTTAATCGATTTGCTCAATCGAAATTTTACCAAAGACCTCTTAGTTTTTGAAGGGCTTGCTCATTCATTGAAGTGTTTCTAAAAAAATTACAAAAAATTTAAAGAATTTCGAAAAATTAACCTTTTATAAAAACTTTTTAATGCAAAATGTCGGTAAGTTTTTGTGGGTTTAGTATCATGAGTTTTTTAAGTAACACTGTGAAGTTAATCAAAAACAGGCACCGTAATGAAAGTGAAGAGCAAGGTATTTCAAACGAGATAGATCTCAATTTTTCTTTACGTAATTATGCAAAGGAATCATTTTCGATTTTAATTGTTAAGCCTATGTCTAATTACTTCATGAAATTCATGAGAATTATGACTTTTGTAATCACAGGAGGAATGATCGGAATTTTGCTTTCGGCTATTACTTTTTTTGTGTTTATGCAGTTCGGATCTATGGAAAATAAATTTATTTCGCTTTTTATTGAAAATAAGATAAATGAATTGTTTCCTGATTCTGATTTTGTAATGAAATCTGCAAAGCTATCCTGGAATTCCGAAAAACATGCGCCGGAAATTTCTTTAAAAAAGCTGAAATTGGATGATTTAGTGATACCTTCGATTTCGATTTTTCCAAACATCACTGAATCAATTAAAAGGCAAAAATTTGTAACAGACAGTGTTAATATTGTCAGTCCGAAAATCAATGTGAAATTCTCAGATGATTTCAAAATTTCTTATTTTGATCCTAATTTTGAAAGATCGTACAATCGGAACTCATTAAGCGAGTCTACCTCTATTTTAGAAGGATTTAAGAAATTGTTGAGCAATTTCGGCGATCTGAAAATCATCAATGCAGACGTTACGATAGAAGAAAACGGCGTGTTATGGAAGCTATCTAATGCTTACTGCCACTACATAATTGGAAGTGAATTGCCTACCGCAATATCATTTAAAACAAAGCTTCCGAAACAAGATTATTTTTCAAGTTTTAACGTTGTGAGAACATCGTTAGGAAATACCGATAAATACATTGTAAACTTCGATTCGTGTAATCCTTTAGGTCTAAAAGAAGTTTTAATGAAAAGAAATTCACCGATTAACAATCCTATTATAAATTCGCTTTTAGAAAACAGTCTGCCTGTTTCGGGATTAATTCACTTCGATACAAAAGGCAAACAAATTCTTAAAGGAGATTTTGACCTTATCGGAGGAGTTGGAGCCATAAAAATCCCAGCTAAAACATCGCTTTCCATTAATCTTGGAAAAAATATCGACAATGGGCATATTTCCGGAATCTTTACTGAAGATGGGATCAAAATGAATTCATTAAGCATAAATTACGGTGATGCGAGTATTCAGTTGACGGGAATAAATATTCCGATGGTAGAATACAACTTAATGGATATAGCTAATATTGATGGGACTTTAAGTTTAACAAACGTAGGAATTGATGAAATGACTTCATTGCTTCCTGAGAATTTCAGTAAATCAATTATTCCTTCGTTTAAGAATTATTTGCCAGGATTTAAACTAGGTCTATTTAAGGTTGATCTGAAAGGTGCGATTCCTTTTGGAAAGAGAATGATGTCAGATCCTTTATCCGTTGGAAATGGAATATTTAAAATCAGCGAAGCACAGGTGCCTTTAGGTGAAACAATTATCAAAGATGTCGAGGCTATCGGATCCATTACTGATGACGGATTTGATATAAAATTAACTAAAGCTCGGTTAAATGAAACATCCATCAACAAGGGAGAATTCTTTGTTTCAAGTAAGGATAATTCTTGGATCGGAAAGATAAATGCAGATGTTTCCGCTCAAGAAGTAAAGAAATACGCCTCGGATATTTCTAAAAAATTAGGATCGTTGCATATAGATAATTTGGATGTTGCGGATAAAGCAAATATCGATATGAAATTAGTCAGAATTGAAGGTGATAATCTGTCTAATAAATCTCTTCCTTTTAGAATAGTTGAAGGTAATGGTGTTTTGAAATCGCCGGATAATACTAAACAGGTGAAATTCTCTTGGGACGAAAAAGAACTCAATATTTCAGGTGATGTAAGTGAAGGTAAGAACGACATAAATTTGATTATCGAGGAAAATTTTGAAAAAAATGAAGGTTCAGCAGAATTTAAATTCACATCCGAGTCTGATTTTGTGAAAGGCATGTTGCCTGGAATCGAAAAAGTTTTGTCGGGTAATTATTCGTGCAATGTGAATATGGGATGGAAGGGCGACGTTACCCAATACGAGATTAACTCGGATTTGAAAGGGGCTTTGCTGAACCTCCCTCTTCTCGGAGATATGAAACTTAAGCATACCGCAGGCAACCTGAAAGCTAAAATTTTGGAAAAAAACGGTATTGTAGATATATCTGAAATTTCAATTGATACAGTAGCTAATAAACTTAGCGGAAATGTTGTTGTTGGTCAGGATGGTTTGTTGTATAAGGCTTCGTTCAATGATTTTGTGATCAATGGCAATTCTGCGAAATTAAATATCATACGAAACAACCTCAATGAATTATCGGTTTCAATTATCGGGAATAAATTTAGTACGGACCTCTTGAGCAGAGTTTGCAAGATGGTTTCAGGTAACGAAAGTATTTCATGTTATCTGAATTTAGAAGAACTTATCGTCGAAGATGCCTTTTCTGTAAAGAATGTTAAAGGAAGTCTAACTGTACGCAACGGAAAAATTATCAATGGAGCTTGCTACGGTATTATCGGGAAGGACACAACTTTAGCGTTGACTGCTCAGCCGAATACAACTTTAGATGACAGCATAGTTTCCCTATCTGCTTCTAATGCTGGAGAATTTTTGAAATATTTCAAAGTTTCTGACAGTATCAGTGGAGGAAATCTCAACATCGTTTTGAAGAATAGCATTATTTCGGATAGTTCGATGTCTGGTGCATTTGAGTTGACTGATTTTATTGCGAAGAATGATCAGCTAACGAGATTGATGTCTTTCTCATCTATGAACGGAATTACGAACTCTGAAAACTACAGCATCGGATTTAATTTCTGTTTGGGTAGCTTTGTTGTGGCCAATAATTTGATCAAGATAGAAAACGGAAAAGCAGTTGGACCGACGGTCGGAATTTCCTATGCAGGAACTTATAACCGTTTAGAGGATAAGTTGGATTTAGTCGGAGTCTCGTTGTTGACCTCTTCAATCATGAGTTCCAGAGGAACAAACGGAGCCTATGCTGCGCCTTATAAATTGATCGGATCAATTTCAAAGCCGATTATGTCTGTTAAGCCGTTGCAGTTCGTGACAAATGCTGCGATTTCCGAAGTCTTTGGTAACATGCTTCCGATAATTTCTACAGATAATTATTCGATGGCAGAAACACTTGTTCCGGTTAACGCAAACACTCTCAATAATGCTGTGGAAAGTGAGAACGCGATAGAGAAAGACAGCGATCCTTTCTCGCATAAAGCATTTGATAAGCCAACCAAAAAAATTGTCGCTCCAAAATCTAAGCAAAAAGCGGCAACTAAAAAGCAGGTAAGGTCAAACTCCGAGAAAAAGTATGGTGTAAAAATCAATCGTGGTAAAAAGAGGTGAGCATGTTGAACGAGAGTAATTTCAATAAAAGGGTATCCTTTGAACGAAAGGGATTATCGGCGAAAATTGCGAAAATAATGGAATTTATTACAAAAAAGGGGGACAAAAATGTCTAAAGAAACAAAATTAGCTGCGGGATCTTTCTTCCTTTTGTTTTCGGTTTTATCGATTCTTGCTTGCATCGGATTTCTATATAAAATGCACAGGGGAATAGTGCTAAATCCTCGATGTATTGAAGTTAGTGCGGAAGCTGAGAAAACTATTTTAGCAGATCGTGCAGTTTGGAATATTAAATTTGAGAAAACTGGTCAGGATCAAGCTGAACTAAACAAAGTATTATTGGTAGACAGAAATACTATCCAAAAATTTTTCGAGGATCACGACATTGAAAAAGAGGATATGGAATTTTCTTTTTTCATCAACGAAGACTATCAAGAGACTAAAAAGGCAAACAAGACAGTTTACCGTGCGGGGTACAATCTTGTGATAAAATCAAAAGATGTTGAAAAGATTTTAGCACTGAGAGACAATCTTTCAGGACTGTACGAAAAAGGAATTGTTTTGAATAACAATCATATCGATTTTAAGTGTTCAACAAACGAAGAAGTTCAAAAGCAACTTGCCAATGATGCTGCGATAAAAGCTTATGCAAAGGCTAAAGATCTTGCGAAGGCTTTGCATGTGAAAGTTCGACGTATTCATAAAGTCTACGAACCGAATTATCAAGTTGAAGGTATGAATGATAGATTTTATGTTGCAAAGTCGCTTGCAATGACGAACTCTGCGGGCTCTGCTGATAGCAGTAATTTCGATAATTCTCAGCCTGTTCCGAAGAGAAAAATAAAAGTATTTCTGCGAATGGATGTCGAAATGAAATAACTCTTCGATAGAGATGTGCGGTGTTTTTCATGCCGCACAATTTCGGCAATATTTCTTTGAAAGAGTTTTTGTAAAGTCTATAAGCCGGATTCTGTAAAATCTTACGATTTCGATGGCTATTCATCTGGCATCTACGTTACCGCAGACATCTAGCAACCTACCCAAACAACATAGTGTGGAGGACACTGTCGTTTCTATTTGGTCTTGCTCCAAGTGGGGTTTATACTGCCATGCTTGTTACCAACCACGCGGTGAGCTCTTACCTCGCCATTTCAACCTTACCTGAAAATCAGGCGGTATATTTTCTGTTACACTTTCCCTAATGCCGTTGCTGAAATTTCTTCCAAAACTCTGACATCGCCGGGCATTATCCGGCACTTTCCTCCAAGGAGTCCGGACTTTCCTCTGCAAACCTCGCGCAGCGAATTAAGCAGCAGCCATCCGACTTCACAAAAACAGATCGATTGTACCATAGTTGTTGAGTTTGTTCTATAATTGCGAAAGAAAAACGATAAGATTCGAAGAAGTCAGTTCGCTAAAAACTACGGTTTTTCCTTAATTCTATGGAACTTATCCGCTCTTCTGCCTTGAATTAACTAACCATTTGCGATAGAACTATACTGGTCTGAAATTGTTCAGACGCATGGAGGTAGTTATGAAAATTAAGCCATCGGAAATTGGTTCAATTTTAAGGGAGCGAATTCGGAATTTTGATTCCGGTCCAGAGTTTATAGAGGTTGGAAAAGTACTGTCGATAGGAGACGGGGTCGCACGAGTTTATGGTCTGGACAATGTTGCAATGAACGAAAAGGTCGTTTTCGAGTCGGGTACTGCTGGTTTAGCGATGAACTTAGGTGAAGATACGATAGATGTCGTTTTGTTCGGAGAAGACCGAGATGTTCGTGAGGGCATGGAAGTTCGTCGTACTAACAAAATTTTGGAAGTTCCTGTTGGGAAGTCGCTTTTGGGACGTATTGTGAATCCGCTCGGAGAGCCAATAGATGGAAAGGGTGAGATTAATACAACAGAGTTTAAGCCAGTGGATATTAAAGCTCCAGGGATCATTTCCCGAAAGTCGGTGTTTGAACCTATGCAAACGGGGTTGAAGGCTGTTGACTCGATTGTTCCGATTGGAAGAGGTCAAAGAGAGTTGATTATCGGAGATCGTCAAACGGGAAAGACGGCTATCGCGATCGATACGATCATCAATCAGAAACACGCTTTTGATAATAATATTGAAGGCGAGAAATTATATTGTATTTACGTTGTAATTGGTCAAAAGAGATCTTCGGTTGCGCAGATTGTTAAGACTTTGACTGACGCAGGAGCTATGGAATACACCACAATTGTGGCGGCTACAGCTTCTGATGTTGCTCCGATGCAGTATTTGGCTCCATATGCTGGATGTGCTATGGGAGAGTATTTCCGTGACAATGGTATGCATGCTTTGATTATTTATGACGATCTTTCGAAGCACGCGGTTGCTTATCGACAGATGTCTTTGCTTTTGCGTAGACCTCCTGGGCGAGAGGCGTATCCTGGAGATGTTTTTTATTTGCATTCTAGATTGTTAGAGCGCGCTGCGAAGTTGGATGATTCGTTGGGAGGAGGGTCGTTGACTGCTCTGCCGATCATTGAGACTCAGGCGGGGGATATCTCAGCTTATATTCCGACGAACGTGATTTCTATTACCGATGGACAGATATTCCTTGAAAACGAACTGTTTTACAAAGGGGTTCGTCCGGCAATTAACGCGGGTGCTTCGGTTAGTCGTGTCGGATCTGCGGCTCAAACTAAGTGTATGAAGCAGGTTGCTGGAAAAATTAAGTTAGAGTTGGCTCAATATAGAGAAATGGCGAGCTTTGCTCAGTTTGCTTCCGATTTGGATGCTTCTAGTAAGCAGTTGATAGCTCGTGGTGAAAGATTAATGGAAATTTTGAAACAGCCACAATATTCTCCGATGAAAGTTGAGGATCAGGTGGTGGCGATCTATCTCGGTGTACACGGATATTTGGATAGCTTGAAACTTACTCAGGTCAAGGGTTTTGAATCGTATGTTTTAGATCGTATTAAGCGTGAGTCGGAAGAAGTCGTTGCGAGTATTCGTGAAAATAAGAAAATTACAGAGGAAATTGAGGAGAAGCTGAAGGAGCTTTTGGATCAATATCTGAAAGATTTCGAGAGTAATGGATAGGTTTGGAAGGTTTCAAAAGTAATGGCTAATCTGAAAGAGCTTCGCATTAAAATCGGCGGGATCAAAGCGATTCGTAAGGTTACTGCGGCTATGAAGTTGGTTGCCGGAGTAAAGTTACGTAAGGCCGAGCAGCGTGCTTTGGCTTCGAAACCTTATGCCAGTGAATTGAAAAAAATTCTGGCGACGATTAAAAGAGAGTCTCTAGAAAAGACTTACGACTTGTTCGATGGTCGTGAATCTGTGAAGAACGAGATTTTGGTTGTTTTCGCTTCTGATAAAGGATTTTGTGGAAATTTTAACTATCTGCTGAGTAAAAAGCTGAAGGAAATTATTTCAGAGAGACGAGCATCTGGCATAAAAGTTAAAATTTTGTGCGTTGGGAGTAAACTTTATCAAATGTTGAAACATTCTCTATCAGAAAAAGAAACTTTGGAGTTAATTTCTGATTTTTACAAAGGAGAATTTCTTGAGAATGCCCGTAGTCTTGCAAGTCGGGTGATTAGTGAATTTTTAGGGAATGAAATCGATAGAGTTTCTCTTGTTTATACTCATTATTATTCTGCAATGAAGATGCATGTTGGTGAGGAAAGTTTGATTCCTCTCAAAAAGGAAGAAAATAGCGATGTTACAGCGACGATTTTCGAGCCGAGTGCCGATGAAGTTCTAAAGAATTTACTTCCTTATAATTTAGGAATTCAAATTTATCAGGCAGCGTTGGAGAGCGTCGCAAGTGAGCAGAGTTCTCGTATGAGATCTATGGATAACGCAACGCGTAACGCTGATGAGATGCTTGGGGATTTGACGGTAAGGTATAATCGCACAAGGCAGTACGGTATTACTCAGGAATTGACAGAGGTCGTAGCCGGTGCAGAGGCAATAGCAAATGATTAAAGTAAAAAGAGCGCAAGTTCGGAGTTAATGAAGGTAAGAATATGGAACAGAATAAAGGATATATTTCTCAAATTTTAGGTGTTGTCGTAGACGTCGTATTTCCGGATAAAGTGCCTCCTATTTTGAACGCTCTCGAAGTGATTAACGACGGAAAAAAGTTGATTCTTGAGGTTGCTCAGCAGTTGGGAGAGAAGGCTGTGCGTACGATCGCTATGGACGTCACTGACGGTCTGTTTCGTGGTCAGGAAGTAATCGACACAGGGCACATGATTGAGGTTCCAGTTGGAAGGCAGATGCTTGGACGTATCATCAACGTTATTGGTGATCCTGTAGACGAGCGTGGTCCAATAAATTCTGAGATGAAATATCCTATTCATCGTAGTGCTCCGGAATTCGTTGAGCAATCAACTGAATCTGAAATTTTGGTAACAGGAATTAAAGTTGTAGATCTTCTTGCTCCTTACGCAAAGGGAGGTAAGATTGGTCTTTTCGGTGGTGCCGGAGTCGGAAAAACAGTTTTGATCGAAGAGTTGATTAATAACATCGCAAAAGCTCATGGAGGATTTTCAGTTTTTGCCGGTGTCGGAGAGCGTACTCGTGAAGGAAACGATCTTTATCACGAAATGATCGAGGCTGGAGTTATTGATCCAAATGGCGATAAATCCAAAGCGGCTCTTGTGTATGGGCAGATGAATGAACCTCCTGGAGCAAGAGCGAGAGTCGCGTTGACTGGATTGACTTTGGCAGAATATTTTCGTGACGTAGAGCATCAGGACGTGCTTTTGTTCGTTGATAATATTTTCAGATTTACCCAGGCAGGATCTGAGGTTTCGGCGTTGTTGGGGCGTACTCCGTCGGCAGTCGGATATCAGCCTACCCTTGCGACGGATATGGGGGAATTGCAAGAGAGAATTACCAGTACTGTGAAGGGATCGATTACGTCTGTGCAGGCGATTTATGTTCCGGCAGATGACTTGACTGACCCTGCTCCGGCGACTTCGTTCTCACATTTGGATGCTACGACGGTTTTGAATAGAAAAATTTCTGAGTTGGGAATTTATCCGGCGGTTGATCCTTTGGATTCGACTTCTCGTATGTTGTCTCCGTTGATTGTCGGAGAAGAGCATTATCGTGTCGCTCGAGAGGTTCAGAGGATCTTGCAGACTTACAAATCGTTGCAGGATATCATCGCGATTATGGGAATGGATGAATTGTCTGAAGAAGATAAGTTGGTCGTTGCTCGTGCCAGAAAAATCCAGAGATTCTTGTCGCAACCGTTCCACGTTGCTGAAGTATTTACCGGATTAAAAGGTAAATTCGTTGATCTTGCTGATACAATCAAGGGATTCGGTGCAATTATTGCTGGAGAATGTGACGAGTTGCCGGAATCAGCCTTTTACATGGTCGGCACAATAGAAGAAGCTTTCCAAAAAGCAAAAGAGGCATAGAGTGAAGGTTAAAATTTTCAAGGCGGAAGAGGTTGTTTACGAAGGAGAAGCTGCGAAAGTAACTCTTCCTTCCGTAAATGGAGAAATGACCTTACTTCCGCACCATATTTCAATCGTTACAAATTTGCAGCGCGGACGGTTGATAGTTCACAAAGAAAACGAAGAGAATTTCCAAACCGAAATAGAAGGTGGCGTGTGCTCGTTTTCTAATGAATGTGCATCTGTATTAGTTGGGTAATTTATTCCTGATAAAATACATAAAGAAGTACTGTAGTTTTTTGAGATATGAACAGGGCAATAGTGCATTTCCATTTTCGGGGTGAGTCCTGAGATAAGGTGCTGTTCAAATTTTTTTATGGGAATCATGGCTAGATTCAATTTGAACTTCTTCAGCTTTTTATTTCTGATTGTTCTCCATAACTTAATTCAGATCTGAGCATATATATTTTCCTTTGCCGAATTCAGGATATTTTAAGGGCGATTTGGGAGACAGGTAATATCTAAATAAATCATAGTCTCCGTTTGTCTTCAAAAATGTTTTTACAAATTCGTAAGATTCTTTTTTGTTCAAATTTGTATTGTTGATATTCAATTTTGTATTAATTCCTATATAAGTTGGTCTTATGAATTTGTATCTGTGAGCAAAGTAAGATGATTCGTTTATTAGATCTAATCCTTGTGGCGAGAGCCCGTACATTGCTCGATAGACTTTATCATCTGCAAAAATAGAGCAATTGACTTGAGTTGAGGGTATGACGCAATCTCCTATGTTTTTGAAATTTCCATGAAAATATTGGGGATATGTTCTTTCAGATATAAGTTGGGTCTCCCTATATTCATTTTCCTCTCCTACGTTGAAGGCATATATCATTTGATGTAGGAGAATTCCTTCTTTGGGTACAATACCTTGTTTTATTAAAACATCTTCTGTTTGTGAAGAATCGTTTATTTTCAAAAACACTCCCGTTTGGTTTGTCGTAAACCATTCAGGGGAGAACATTATGAATTTGCTGTCTTTGCAAAATTTTTTGTATATACCAGCTGATATTTCGGAGTTTTTTCTTACATATTTCCAAGCATTACAGTTCGTTGTATACGACAAGCCGATTTTTTGATTTGTGACAGGAACAAAAGTAAGTTTCGGTAATTTTTCGATGCTACCTTTGTATTTTGATATAGCAACTCGCATCATTTCACATCCTACGGGATCTTCTGATAATACGTTCAAGATTTTTTCAAAATTTGATTTCATTGAGTGCGTTAAGCTTATCGGATTTAAATTTATGAATATGTTTGTGGTCATGCTAGTTCTGAGCCCTTTGAATTTTTCTTTTTCATTAAAAATTAGGACTTCTGCGGATTCTGGCATAGCTCTTAGAAGTGTTCCTTTTTCTGAAAAAATTATATCTTCACCGCTTGCTATTTTTCCTACAGTTATTCCCCGAAGTTCTAGTTTGGTCCGTTTAAATGAAAAATCACAACAAGTTTTCATGAACTGTTTTACAACCTGTTTTTTATTCTCTTCTAAGGTTTTTTCTGGGTTCCAAGATAATTTGTTGTACCAATATAATTCTTTTTGACTTGATAGAGAATTTGTTATAGGCCACTGAGATATAGGCATTTTTGCATCAAATGATATGAGTTTATTTCTTTCCGATTCGATTGTGATCATCGCTTGCGTATCGGTATAGATAAAAAATATGAAAGCTCCGATAAATTTAGATACAGTACTATTTTTTAATTTTCTCACTTTATTCTCCTTTAAAAATCAAACTCTGCTCATAATTTTAGCGATTATTAGTTAATAATTCATTTACTTTTTGTTTAGGAAAACAAAGCCTATGATTGATCTGAGATATTAAAAATGCTCAAAAAATACAGAAGATTTAACAAATAATTAACAAATTTATATTAATCTGAAAGATATGCTTGGAGAGAGAAGTCTGCATGCTGGATAAGTCTTGTAGCTTCGCAGATTAGAACAAGTGAAATGAAAGATGATTATTTGGGAGGTAACAATGAAATTAAAGATTTTGAGTATATGTTCGATTATATCTTTAATATATGGTGACAGTTTTTGTGAAGCAAGAAAGATCGTAAAAGAAGGTAACGGAGGGAATAGGGTAGTTGAGAATAAAAAAAATAGATCATCAACAGTTGCGAATAAAAAAAGTTTAGAAGTAAAAACCCAAAAAGGGTATGAAGTTTTGGGAGAAAATGACGAGAAAGAAAATAAATATCCAGAAATAAAAGAAGAATTCGTCAAAAGACGAGTATCAGAGATTGAGGGGGCACAGACCGACGATACGAAAATGATCGAAACAGGGGAAGATGGCGAATGGACAAAGGTATCTTCCAAGAAGCGTAAAAAGAGGTCGTCAACAGTTACGAATAAAAAAAGTTCAGAAGTAGAAACACAAAATAGGTATGAAGTTTTGAAAGAAATTGACGAGGAAGAAGATAAGTATCTAGAAAAGTATCCAGAAATAGAAAAAGGATTAGTCAAAAAACGAGTATCAGAGCTTGAAACGAGGAATAGAGGTACACAGGCTGACGATGAGAAAACGGTAGCATATGAAGATGACTACAAAAATGATTCTATTTCTAAAGAAGAGGATATTGACGATGCGAAAACAGTAGTAAATGAAGATGTCTACAAAAATGATTTTATTTCTAAAGAAAAGGATACTGAACAATTCAAAAATTTTTCCAGAGATTTTAAGAAATTCGTTGAAAGTGAAAAAAACAAAAGTTCCGAATTGCTACGAACGATGGATGAGTTCGAACAAAAAATAACAGAATTGCAACAAACGATTGACGGGAAGTTAGAAGGGACGTCTAAAAGGAAAAAATCGGATTCAAACAGTAAGGTGTCTATTGCTAGCCAGTTGAAGGATGCAGAGTCTTTGAAAGAAGAAATAGCTGATGTCAGAGAAAAGGAAATAAGCGCTCAAATTGAAGCACTGAATCAAATACAACAAACTTTTGAGGACTTAAATATAAATAAAAAGATTAATCAACTAAAAAATAATGGTGCAAAAATCGATGAAATGATTAGGAAAATAGACAACATTCTGATCGATATAGAAATTAAACAAAAGGAGATCAAGCAAAAAAGGACAGAAAGAAAACAGAAAAGGTTGGATGATCAGGATCGAAGAAAGCAGCGTAGACAGGAAAAGGAAGAATTAAACTATCAGGATGAGGGGCATTCAATCAATTGGGAGGCTATTGAAAAATACAATGAAACTTTATCCTTGTTTTCGAAGGCTGTGAAAAATCATAAGCTTAGATTCACTACGGTTCAGAAATATGGAAAACAGTGCTTTGACGATCAAGATGGTCGTGCATTGTTCGATCCAAGTCAGAAGATGGATCTTCGCCTAAAGAGATTGTGTAAGCAAATTTATGATGTTCGTTTCTCGGAGGCGGCTAAAATTTGGTCTGAAATAAAGGAAATGAGTGAAAAAGATAGCAATTATGCTACTACATTGGAACAGTTGAGATCCAAAGTAACTGCGTTGAGCAAAAATATAACTAGTTTGATTACTCAGAAGCAGGAGAAGAAAAGAAAAAGCGACAGTGTCTCGGAAAATGGTGAGGAAAATTAAGTAGATACGTTTCTGAATAAAAAGGCAGAAGGTTATTTTGTGCTAAAATAGCTGACCTGCCTTCTTTTTTTTTTAGAAAAAGAGTTTCAGAAATTGATTTGTTAGTTTCTATAGATCATGCAAATTCATTTTTGTTCTGTTTTCTGTTCTTTAAAATTTTTATAATGTTTATTTCCTTCCTTGAAAAACTAAGATTTTATATGATATCCTCACTTTGTGTTTTTTAGGTGAGCCTATGGAGAAAATCCGAGTTTTCGGGGGGCAGCGAATCAATGGAAAAGTTCAAATTTCGGGAGCGAAAAACGCGGCTTTGCCTCTTTTAACTACGGCGATTTTATCTGAGGACGGATTGACTCTGAAGAATGTTCCGCCTCTTTCTGATATCGCAACTATGCTGAAATTGTTGGAGACTCTTGGCATAGAATGTGTTGAGGATTCTGATGGAGCTTACGCTAAGACAGTGACCTGCCGGACTAGTTCTATTAATAATTTTATAGCGCCCTATGAAATAGTGAAAAAGATGAGAGCGTCTATTTTGGTGTTGGGGCCTCTTTTGACAAGATACGGTCATTGTAGTGTTTCTTTGCCTGGTGGATGTGCAATAGGGGTTCGACCGATCGACTTACATCTGAAAGGATTGCAGGCGATGGGAGCTCAGATTGATCTCAAAGATGGTTATGTTCATGCTGAGGCGAAAAACGGATTGAAAGGTGCTGAGTTTGAATTTTCGGTTGTGACGGTTACTGGAACAGAAAATTTGCTTATGGCTGCGGTTCTTGCTGATGGTGAGACTGTCTTGAAAAATGTGGCGCGGGAGCCTGAAATTGTTGATCTTGCGAACTGTTTGAATAAGATGGGTGCGAAGATCGAAGGTCATGGAACGTCTGAAATTCGCGTTATTGGGGTTTCTAGTTTGCATCATGTTGATCATTCAGTGTTGGTGGATCGTATCGAAGCGGGAACTTATGCTATTGCCGCTGCGATTACAAAAGGACAAGTTGATTTGCTTGGAGGAAATTTCCGAGAGTTATTGCCGACCTTTATCGAAAAAATGGAAGAGAGTGCGCTGATTTTTGAGGATATTCCGAATGGTCTTAGAGCTAGATATGCCGGGGAAATAGTGCCGATTGATTTTCAGACTGTGCCATTTCCGGGATTTCCAACGGATTTACAGGCTCAAACTATGGCGTTGTTGTGTTTGGCGAAAGGGAAATCGGTGATCGATGAAACGATTTGGGAAAACCGTTTCATGCACGTTGCTGAATTAGCTCGAATGGGGGCGAAGATTTCAGTTTCAGGTTCACAGGCGACAGTTGAGGGAGTAGGTCATTTAGTAGGAGCTCCTGTAATGGCAACGGATTTAAGAGCTTCCTTTAGCTTGGTTTTGGCAGGACTTGCTGCGGAAGGAGAAACTCTTGTTGATAGGGTTTATCATTTGAATAGAGGCTATTGTTGTGCTGAAAAAAAGTTAGCTGACTGTGGCGTGAGGGTTGATAGAATAAAGTAAAAGGAGTTGGATATGTTGCATGCGGATGAGACAAATTTTCAAGAAAATGTTTTAAGTAAGGATTTTGTGGTTGTGGACTTTTTTGCTGAATGGTGTGGTCCATGTCGTATGATTGGTCCTTTTTTGGAAGATATTGAAGAGCAATTAGGGATCGATGTGGTAAAAATTAACATAGATGAATCTCCTAATATTGCAGCGCAATACGAAGTAATGAGTATTCCGACCTTGGTGATTCTGAAGAAAGGGGAGAAGATTTCCGAAAATGTCGGTGCAGCATCTAAAGCTCGTCTTACCGATTGGATTAAGAGTCATCAATAATTACGATGTTTCACGTGGAACGATTTTTAAGCAATAAAGACATGTTTCACGTGGAACATGTTCCGCAAAAAATAAAAAACAATTTAGAACTTTATGAAAGACTTCTTGTGAAGTGGCAGAGGGCAATTAATTTAGTTTCACGTGGAACATTAAAAAACATTTGGTCTCGACATATTGAAGACAGTTTGCAGTTGCTACCGTTTTTGAAAGGTCATTCTATTTTGGATATGGGGTCTGGGGGCGGATTTCCTGGAATGGTTTTAGCTATGGTTAGCCAGGAAACTGAATTTCTGAAACGATTTGGTATAGATGGGAATTTTGATGTTACTTGCGTTGATTCAGACCAAAGAAAAATGATGTTTTTGTCGGAAGTTGCTCGTCAAACTTCGTCGAAGGTAAAGATTTTTTCAGATCGTGTTGAAAATATAAATGGAAAGTTCGATACAGTTACGGCCAGAGGTTTTGCCGAATTAAAGGTTTTAATTGGATTTGCAAAGAAATTTTCAAATTACAGTGTGTTTTTGAAAGGTCGAAAAATAGAGCAAGAAATTGAAGAGGCTTTGAAGATTTTTCGATTCGATTATGAAATATTTAACAGTATAACGGATGAATCGGGTCGTATCATTGTGGTGCGTAATATAGAAGATGTCCAAAGTTTATAATGTTCCTCTCGAATGTCATTTTTTTAAAGAGTTAGCTCAAATTGTTATACAAGAAAAAGATATCGTGAAGATTTTTCTTCCTAATAATCGAAGTTGCCGAGCCTTTAAACGTGAAATTTCCAAATTTAATTGCATTGTTCCAGAGATAATTTCGATTTCAGATGTTTTGAATTTTCCCGACATAAGTTTTCATCTTTTGAATTTCTTGCGGAATAATACTTTTTCCATTCCGTTTAGTACTTTGTTTGATTTATCATCAAGCTTAGCTACATTGGTTCGAAATTTGGTTTTTAATAAAGCGGACTATCGGCAATTGCTAATTCCGGAAAAATTCAATGAAAGCTGGAAGAGTACTCTTCTGATTTTGGACCGAGTTTTTGAAAATCTAGAAATTTTATCCCTCAAAGATCAATTTGAATTACAAATGAATCGGTTTTTTTCATCGATAGCTGGAGAAAAAATCGTCGTTGCAGGTTTATTGGAGGAGAATTTTTATAATAAGCTTCTGTATTCACAAGCTCTGGATACGGGGTTTGTTGTTGTTAGCGGTTTAGAAAATAAATCTGGTGAGAATTTTAAAAAAATCAGTCGATTGCTTCAGAATAGTAATGATGGTTGGGGTAAGCAAAATGACGAATTATCCCTTTTCGACGGTTTTGATATTTTTATGTCGACAAAATGTTTCAAATCAAAAAATTGCGAAAGTCGCCAGATTATTGAATTGTCGAGTAATTCCGATGAGGCTCGTGTAATCGCTTTAATTACAAGGGATATGATAGAAAAAAACAAATCAGTTTTGATCGTGTCGCCGAATCTTTCTTTGACGCAAAAAATCAAAATAGAAATGCTGAAATGGAATATTATTGCGGATGATTCATCTGGGATTCCTCTGTATTGCACGCATTGTGGGCAGATTGTGTCTCAAATTATTTCTGTGATCGAAAATAATTTTCAAAACGAAGATGTCCTCAATTTATTAAAATTTAATGATTTCCTAAAAAAGGAAGTTTTGGATTTAGAAAATTTTTTGCGAACGAAAGGAAATTATCCTCAAAATTTCTTTCAGACTTTTGAGCTGTTTTTTCCTAAAAAAAAGGCAGATGATGTAGAAATTGAATTTGAAGACCAGGAAAGCACTCTGAATCTTTTTCAGGATGCCAGAATAGGGAAAGTTGCGACAAGGCCATTTCTCGTCGAATCTGACGAGAAAAATTTTTCAGAGGGTGATCACAGCGAAAGGATAATTTCTGATCTTGACGAGAAAAATCTGGGTGAAAATGTGAAAAACCTTGCTGATTTTGCTGATGAATTAAAAAATTTTGCAGAATTTCCGGAAAGCGCCGATTTTAATTTTTGGTTGGGGTATTTTTCAGATTTCCTTGGTCTGATAAAAGATTCTGTGGCTGACGAATTTTCTAAAATTTTGCATCCGCAGGAATTGGAAAACATTTCGCTATCCGAGTTTTGTGTTTTTTTAAAAAATCATTTTTTAAACAATTCTGTGCGCCGAAATATAAATTATACGCCAGGAGTGGTAATTCTTGGAATTTTGGAGTCGCAGCTTGCTGACGCGGATTTGGTGATTGTTTGTGGGGCGAATGAATCTTTTTGGAAGTCTTCAGATGCTGCGGATTTTTGGATGAGTGATTCGATGCTTCGTCAATTGGGAATTAATACAGTTGATGAGCGAAACGAGTTTTATGCGTGCGTTTGGGAAAAATTAATCAGCAAGCCGAATGTCATTGTAACGCGTTCTATCATGGAAAACGGTGAGCAGACACAAGGCTATAGTCGCTTGAAAAATTGCGAGTTAAAACAAGATGTTATTTATACTGGATTAATTCAACGGATAAAATTGCCATCAAAATTTTCACCAATTAGTTTTAAATCCCCAAGTCCGAAAATTGATTTTCGTCCTACAACTTTTTGGGTTTCGGATTTGGATTTGTTAATCAGCAATCCTTACGTTTATTATGCGAAAAAGATTCTGCGGTTGAAAGAGTTGACGCATGTTAATTCGAGAAAAAATTTAAAAGGGAATCTGGTTCATAAGATTTTCGATGAATTTACGAAAAAGCAAATTCGAGATAAAAATTTATCGATGTTGCAGTATTTGTTTAAGAAAATTTGTCGGGAAAATTTCATAAACTCGGAATCTTTAGGTCTCTGGTATTTTAACGTGGATTCGATTTTGATGTTTTTTGTGGAAAATTTTAACATTAATTCAAAAAGCTTTTCGGAAATTGAGGGGCATATCGATTTGGATCTTTCTTATGAAGATAAAAATATTCAGATAATAATAGCGTCAAAAGCAGATTGTTTAGAGATGAATTCGGCAGGAAATATTTCGATTATTGACTACAAAACAGGAGAAATTCCTAGCATAAAAAAAGTCAAAAATGGAGAAAAAATACAATTGCCGGTTGAAACTTTGATTGCGATTAATAACGGATTTAAGTTGGGGAAAACAACCGTTGAAACAATGAGTTTTTGGCAGATGAAAGCAAAGGAAAAGCGAATAGTTTTTGTTTCAAAAACTCAGGAGGAGAGTAAAAAAATCTGCAAAGAGGTTCTTGAAAAAGTTGAGGCGCTTTTGCGAGAATATTTGCTTGTTGAAATACCATATAACATTAATCGAGACGACAAATATAATAAAATTTATATGCAACTGGCCCGAGTAAAAGAAATTCGCGAGAATACTTCAGAGATAGATTAAATTTTTTGCCGATTGGTTAGCATCTTTCTTTTTATTTTTGCCTGTTTTTTATTAAAAATCTAATAACAGCACAACAGTCTGACGAAGTTAAATCTTCTACTGAACTGCTGGTTTTTTCTGTTTAAAATTAGAAATGATCAAGCTTATTTCTCAGATGACATCGCCTCTGCTGCTGCAATCGAGGCCTTTTGTTCTCGTTCATCTAGCAAATTCGTTAAAGCTTTTAATCTTAGTCTGTCTTCTTCAAGTTTGGGACTGTTTGCTGTTTTGACACTTCCTGATCCGGTAGTCGCAATAGACAACAAGCCAATAGCGAGGCTCGCGGCATTCATTGTTTGGAGCGATTTTTCTTGTTCTTCGACCATCTGTGTTAGTAAATCTTGCTCAACTTTCAATATATCGTAATCCAGAGCATTATATTCATCTTCGATGGTTTTTATAAATTCTTCGTGATGACTGCATCCAGCAAGTAACAAAAATCCGCATGTCAAAATTAACTTTCTCATTTGCAACCTCCTTTGCTTCCACAACCTTTGGTTTTCATTTCTTTTCTGAGCACCTTCAATACAGCTTCAGCTCTTTCTTCGACATCAGAAGTTTCGTCAAAATAAGTTCTTCCTGATTTCGATAAAATTCCGAGAGCTGAGCTAACAATTAGATTTGTGTTGTTTCCCTGCATTCTTCGATTGAAGGCATCGATCCTTCTTTCTAGTACATATCTATACTCGCGATTCAGGTCCTCGCATCCAAAATTTTTGTATCGATCTTCTAATTGGGATTGATTAATTCCTGTTGAACAACCACACAACAGCGTCAACAAGACCACTTTTTTGTATTCTTTCACAATATCTCCTCTCAAACTAAAAAAGTGGTTCAGTCTATCAAAATTTATGCTTTTGTCAATAAAAAACAAAAAATTTTTGTATTTTGTTATTTCTTTTTTAGAATAATGTGAGTGCTTCGAATTATATGTATACATGTTTTTGAAGCACGATTATAATACCCCGTTGAAAGTTTGAATTTGCGAGACAGCGATGCTTGGTTGTAGCGATGTAGTTTTGTTATGAAGATTATGTGAGAAAAATAATGAATGAACACATTTCGGTTTTATTGGAAGAGGTTTTAAATAATTTGGATCCGTCAGAAGGAAAAGTTTATTTTGATGGAACTTTTGGAGGGGGCGGATATTCGCGAGCGATTTTGGAGAAAGCCAATTGTTCCGTCATCGCTTGTGATCGAGATGATTTCGTTGTTCCTTTTGCCGAAAAATTACGTGCAGATTTCCCTGGCCGGTTTTCGTTTGCTCTTTCAAGATTTAGTGATATCAAACAAGTTTTGGCTCAGAAAAATGTTGAAAAATTAGATGGGATTGTGCTCGATTTGGGACTTTCGAATTTTCAGTTGGAGGATGAGTCTCGTGGATTTTCTTTCAATTCGAAAGGTAATGTTGATATGACGATGGGGCTGTGCGATGAGACGGCAATGGATGTTATTCATAGATATTCAGAGGACCATCTTGCGAATATAATTTATTCGTTGAGTGAGGAAAGATTTTCGCGGCGTATTGCAAAAAACATTAAAAAAAATTTGCAGAATATCAAGACGTCGGAAGATTTAGCGAATGTAATTCGTTCCTGTGTGAGGCGGACGGGAAGAATTGATCCTGCAACGAAAACTTTTCAGGCGCTCAGAATTTTAGTGAATAAAGAATTGGATGAGTTAAAAACTATTTTGAACGAATCTTTGGATTTGTTGAATCCGGGAGGAAAAATTGTTGTGGTAAGTTTTCACTCGTTGGAAGATCGCATTGTGAAAATGTTTTTCAAAGAGTGCGGTCGTCAAAAGGAGAGTTTTCAGATTATGACGAAAAAGCCGCTTGCTCCAAGCGAGGAAGAAATCTCTCGCAATCCGAAATCTCGATCTGCAAAATTGAGATGTCTTCTAAAGCTGTAATTTTACGACAGCTAATATATTCCAAATACCTGTTGTGCTTCATTTTGTGCAGAATGGTTTTCTTCATTTTTTAGCGGATTTTCCAAGACATCTTCGTTAACGTCTTCGTCCTGTTTGAACGCTTCAGTTATGGTTTCATCGCCACGAGGAATTCCTCCTGTCTTTGCATCAATTTTTCTCAATTTTATACCTTTAGGAATTCTAAATGGCTTTGGCGTTAAATGTTTTTTAGCATGGGTCATGAAATCAATGAAAATAGGCAAAGCAGTATTCGATCCGCTTGCTGTTTTCCCTAATGATTTCGTGTGATCATCGAATCCGACGAAAACTCCAACGGCAATATCTGGAGTATATCCAATGAACCATGCGTCTCGACTATCATTACTAGTTCCTGTTTTTCCAGCCATCGGGAAATTCAAAAATCGAGCAGATGCACCAGACCCTCGTTGCATGACTCCTTCTAATAGCGATGTAATTTGATAGATACTTTGCTCATTTAAGAGTTGAGGGCGAATATCGTTTAGTTTTGGTGGATATTCTTCGACTTCGTCATTTTGTTCATTATCTTCATTCTGTATATCTCTGTTAAATGAAATGGTTTCATCGTGTTGAGCGACGCGCTCATCAGATTTAAAGATGGCTTTTCCGTTTTTATCTAAAATGTAATCAATCATAGTCGGCGAAATTTTCTTTCCTCCATTTGCAAGCATAGCGTATGCGGTGGTTAAGTTTAGCAAAGTTGTTTCTCCTGCACCGATTGCATAAGAAAAATATCTCGGCATGCGATCGAACAAACCGAATTCCTCTGCAATTTTTGCTATTTTATTCATGCCGACTTCTTTTGCAATGCGGATTGTTGCAGTATTTACAGAGCGTTCGATCGCTTGTCTCAACGTGATTTTGTCTAAAATTATTCCTTTGTAATTTTTTGGTTTCCAGACACCGTATTCTTCTCCCAAATCAATCTCAATAGGACTTGCGTCGAGCATTGTGTTAGGTGCAAATCCATTTTCCAGTCCTGCGAGATAAACGAAAGGTTTAAAGGAAGATCCAATCTGCCTTTTAGCTTGAGTTGCTCGGTTGAATTCACTTTGAGCAAAGGAATATCCCCCTTGCATTGCTAGAATTCGTCCGTTATGAACATCGATTACGACTATTGCGCCTTGGACTTTTGGTTGCTGCTTTATTAAGTAATAATTTTTTTGTTTTTTAACGAGAACAACATCTCCTATCTGAATGGTTTTCGCCCAGTTCATATCTTTAGGAGAAATTTTTCCGAAATAATTATTTTCGAGAAGGATTTTTCCACTTTTATTCAACAAAACAGCTTTTTCGAAAATTTCTCCACTTTTCGGAAGTTTTATCTCGTGAAGATTTTTCAAAATTGCATTTTGCGGACATGAAACATTTATATTGATGATAGGTCCTCTCCAAGAAAAACGGTTTCGGTCGACAGTTTCTAGTCCGTGACGTAGGGCATCGTAAGCACATTTTTGCAATTTCGGATTTAAAGTTGCTCGAACAATAATTCCCTCTTTATTTAAACTTGCGAACGGATATTTACTGATCAGATATTTTCGTATTTCTTCTGAAAAATATTCAGCTGTTTTGGATTTCGAATTTTGCAAAACCATTACTAAATCTTCTTTGACTGCAGCATCGTGTTCTTCTTGAGAAATAAATCCATTAATTAGAAGTCTGGAGATCGCCCAATTTCTACGAGTTAATGCTCGTGTTTTATGCTTAATCGGATGATAATTATTTGCTCCTTTTGCAAGACTCGCTAGGTATGCACATTCTCCGATGGTTAATTCCTCCAAAGTTTTATCAAAGTAAGTTTTTGCTGCAGTTGCAACTCCGTAAGTTCCTAACCCCAAATATATTTGATTAAGATAAAGTTCCAGAATCTGTTGTTTTGTTAATGCTTGTTCAATTCGATATGCTAAAATCGCCTCTTTTAATTTTCGAATATAAGAAACTTCGTTCGTTTTTATTAAGAAAATTCGAGCGATTTGTTGTGTAATTGTCGATGCGCCTTGCGGACGTCGTCCTGATCCAATCTGCTTTAAATTGTTTACTATAGAACGGGCTATTCCGAAAAAATCAATTCCACGGTGATTGTAAAAGTTCTTGTCTTCAACAGCGATAAATGAATTGACGACTTTATCCGGGATCAACTCGATGGGAATGAAATATCTTTTTTCTCCTGAATATTCGCAAAGTTTACTTCCGTCCTGCAAAAATACGCGGCTGGATAGCAATGGAGAATATTGTTTTAAGGAATTGTGGTTCGGCAAATCTGAAGATAGAAAATAGAGAACGGCTACCGTTACAACGCTTCCGAGTCCAACAACAGCAGTTAAAGAACAAAAAAGATAAAAGATTGATCTTCGAACAGATCTGAAAAATTTCGAGAAAAAACCCGACTTTTTCTTTCTGTGTCGAATCGGTTCGTATAAGTCCTTTTCGACGTCTTTTTCATGATTATTAATCTGTTTATCGTTTTTAAAAATATCTTCTTTGCTCATTTGGCCCCTTGTGGAACAATCGTACGCTTATCTTTGTCGAAGAATTCATCCAGCGCATATAAAATAGCATAAATGACTTTTTTCCGAAATAATTTTGATATTAAAAGTTTGCTGTCTTTTTTATTTGAAATACAACCTAATTCTACTAGAACTGATGGGATGTTTGTTTTCAGAATTTTTAGATCGCTACTACGACAGGCTTGGTGTTTTATTTTGCAAAGATTCGGGATATATCCTACCAATAATTTTGAAAATTGTTTTGATTTTCGCAAAGTTTCATTGAATTCTTTATCAGTTTCACCAGATTTTGCAGAAGGTAAAGTGTATACGGACATTCCTTGTAAATTTTTATCGTTGTTATAGTCGGTGTGAAGAGAAATCAAAATATCTCCGGCAGAAGATTTTGCGCATTCGAGTCGATCATCGAGCGATATAAATTCATCTTTATCTCTCGTTAACACAACATTATAGTGATTCGTTTTCAACAGAGTGTTTCTTAATTCAATTGCCATGATGAGAGCGATATTTTTTTCCTGATATTTTTCATATAGAGACTGAGTTCCAGGATCTTTTCCGCCGTGTCCTGCATCAATTATTATTGTTGGTTTTTTTCGAAAAACGATTTTAACTGAATCCTTCGTATATTTCTTTTTTACAAATTCAACTTTTTGATTCATCGCCATTATAAACATCAGTGAGGATTTCCCAAATTTTTCAAAGAAATATCCTTTAATGATGCCCTGATTTAATTTGCTTATTTTCGGAAGATTTACCGGCTTGTTGAACGACAGAAATATTTGCATCCCATTTGGAAGAATATGTATTCGTGGCGTAAATGCAACTTTCTTATGAAATTCCAGATTTACAGTATAGAAATCATTTTCTTGAGTTAATGAAACATTTCTTATTACGTCAAAATCTGTTTGTGCATGAATATCACAAAATATTGCGAAAATTATAATAAGAAATAACTTTATTTTATCTCTAATCGGTTTCAATACTGTCTCCACGGGGTATTATATCAAAAAATTATGAAAAATGCAGATTATTTTGATGGGAGAGAAGCTCGATTTTTGATGAATTTTATTAATAATTTCGCCATATATATTAAGATTTTTGTAAAGAGTGTTGCAAAAACGACACAAGTATCGTCAATTGTGAGGTGTAGGGTTTGAACCTCAATCAATCTTTGTATAGCATAGAGAAAAAGTTGTTAGGAGTGTTTATGTATAAGAACTTATTTATTTTTTCATTACTTCCATGCTTGTGTTTCACGCAGGTTAATGCTGATGACTCTAAGCTGTTGGGCGAATTCATTAAAGATCAGTGTAAAAATGTTCCTTTGTTAGAAGATTTGTCGATAGATGGTCAGTTGAATTTAGCTTTTGTTGCATCGAACCAGACTCTTTCGAATGATGTAGATATTCCATCTTTTTCTTTAGACGGTGACGTTTACATTAATTACAAAAAGGTAGTAGATGGAATCGGATTTGGTTTTAAGATCGGGACCAAGGCAAGGTCTGGTATGATTAAGGAAGGATCAGCGATTGTTGACAGTTCATATGTGTTTGCAGAGACAGATAAGTTCGGTGAGTTTAGAGTAGGTTATTCAAAGTCAGCTGGTAGTATGTTTTCAATATCCTATGCGGATGTTTTGACTGGATACAATTTTGTGGACAGTGGAAATGCTGCTTCTTTCTTTGCTCAGACTTCTGGATCGATTCTTGGGACGGGTTTTGATAAAGATGATGGAAAGGCATTGAAAGTTGTTTGGTTGTCTCCGACCATCAAAGGATGGTCTGCTGGATTTTCCTTTGCTCCAAGCAGTCGGGATGGTCACCTGTTTAAGGAGAAGCGTAACAAGATCGAAAAAGATTACAATCCAACCCAGAACTTTGCAGACTATGAATCTTACATTAAAAATAGCTTTACGGGAGGTATTTCCTACGAATACGGAGATCCGCAAGCGTTTAATGTAAAAGTTGCTCTTGCTGGATGGATTGCAAAAGGCAAGTCAGATAATGCTACTGTTAAAATTCGCAATGTAAAGGGTTACAACATCGGAGCGATTTTCGGTTACGGAAAATATAAGTTAGGTTTGGGATTCACTGACAACGAGGATTCTATGATTCCAAGAAACCTAGTCGATCCAGCCATTCAGAATTACGGAATGTGCCCTGGTGCTAATAATGGAAAGGTTTACAACGTTGGTCTTGGGTATCGTGGTGAAAAGTGTGAAGTTTCTGCTGGATACTTTCATGCGGTAAAGAAGTGGTCTAAGACAGAAAGATCTCAGGCTAATATCGCCACATTTGCGGTGCAGTACAACTTGGACAAAGTTCTCAGTGCTTATGTCGAATACAACAACATAAGAGCAAAAACCTGCGACCGTATATACACATCAGAAGAGAAATCTGATGGTATTGCTTACGGAAACAACAAAGCTAACTTGTTTATCGTTGGAGCAAAGGTCAAATTCTAATTTGTGATTCTGTATTTTTGTCGCCGAAGGAGTTTCCTTCGGGCTATTTTTTTGTTCTTCTAAAATTTGAATATTTTTTGATTATTAACTTTTTTCGTATACATTTTTAGAGTCGGTTAGTTTTTGATCGAA
>JAZLGP010000059.1:0-24690 GCA_045616365.1 Alphaproteobacteria bacterium
ATTTCAGCAATACGTTTTTTACCAGAAGCAAAACTTGGTGGAGGGGTTGTAGGTCTTACGCCTGTTATTTTTTCAATTTGATTACATAAATGCGAAGATGTTTTGGATAAAATCTGAGAAAAACTAAAACTCGGTGCATTTATTACGTAATTTTCGTGAAATGTTGCGTTTGGATTATATTCATACCCACCTGCGTTGATATTCTTTTGATAATCATTTGAGGTTATTTCTCGACCATCAATAGTCATTTTTCCATCGATCGCCGATATTTTAATAACAGATCCTTTGAACTTAAATTGACCTTCCCTTTTGTACGCAGCAACTATAGTTTTTACATCATTTCCTTCGGTCGGAACGATATACAACCCGCTGAAATCCATATAAATTAGACGAGGTTCATATTTTACAAAGCTTTTTACGCTTGGACACACATCATAAACAGAAAAAGCTCCCGATCCAACGCCCACATTACGCCCATTCAATCCAACTATGATGCATCTCTGTCTATCACTACTTGTCTGCTCTGGTAAATAAATAAGACAATTATTGCCCAAATAATCTCTTTTAAAACAGACGCCACCATCAACCGCTGGATCAGGATTATTATACTCGGATCTTGTATAGTTTAAACGGACGCCATATATGACTTCTTTTATCGCCCATATAGAGTCAGGACGAACATCCCCTGCGGTTGTTGTTATGAGAGTCGGTGTCACTCTTACTATCTGTACATCAGGATCTAACTTTGAAGGTTCACTGGTATACATACCATAAAAGTCTTCAGAACCAACATAGAGACCATATGCACGCTTTGTAGTCAACTTAACAAAGCCTATCTCTCCGAAACAGTTTAACGAAAAACAGGTTAAACAAGCAACTTGCAATAATTTTTTCATTTTTTCCTTCATTTTTTATTATTGTAGACTAAAAAAGTTAAAATTTTGTAAATTTAAGAAAAATTTTTTGTTCAGAAAAACAAATCTCAACTGAAAATTAATATTTACCGAATGATCCCCTAGAAGGGTATGTGCCCACGCTCGCGCTAAATTACAAAGCAACAAAAATCGAAAACGCCAAACCAAACGACTCCTTCGATACTAAAGCAAATCTATAAGAACGCGAAAAAACTCTAAGATCCAGAGTTCAGTCCAAGCCGCTCGACAATTTCGTCACAAGTAAGAACACCTTGATGCACTCGGTCATCCAAAACAAATGCTGGTACCGAAGATATTTGCAGCATATGCATTGCCCTCTGCTGCTCTTTCATAAGTCCCGCCGAGATCTTTTTATACTCTTTACTGTTTGTATCAAGATACTCGTCGACATCTTTTTTATTATATCCGGCATTCACGAATGTTTTCTTCAAGAATTCACGGGGATTTTTAGAGTTTATCCAATCTTTTTGAGCATCGAAAACTATCTTATATAGTGAAACGGCATTCTTAGACTTTTTATAAAATATTCTCATTAAAATCGCTGCTTCTAGTGCTCCGAGATCATCTATATAATTGCGAAGAATGACTTTTACTTGTCCTTTGTCAATATACTGCCTTTTTAGTTTTGGAAACTCTTCCGTATGAAATGTGCAACAATGATTGCAGCTGAAAGACGAATATACTACTACTGTATGTGGAGCTTGTTCACTGCCAATAACGATTTCTTCAAGTTTGTAATCATCCGGAATATTCAAATTCCTTAAATTTTCAGAAAACGATTTATTTTCATCGACAGATTGAGTACTCATCTCCTGATTTACAGAACCCCAAGCACTCAAACTACACAACATAAGGCAAACTAACTGTTTCATCAAACTAAATCTTTACAATATTTATCGAATCATTTTCGAAATCATTTAATACAATAATGTTATCACCAATTTTTGCAAACTTACGATCCGTCGATACATTTATAGCAAGCTTTGTAAGCTTTTCTGAATTAAATTCCTTCTTCATAACAAAGGAAAATACTCCATATATCAACCCTGCTTGTTGAGCAATTGTTTCAGAACTTGTACCTAACAAAATCGGACAAGTTGATCTTAGTCTTGCACAACGAGAAATACTTTCAAATGAATCTGTAAATAGAACTATACAGGACGCATTGCTGTACATAGCCGCATCTTTTGCTGCTTTACACTTCGCATCCAACAAAGTCTGATGAGGACATTGTGTATCATCTTCGATTCTTCTTACACAACTTGGATCTCTCTCTGTTGACTCAATAATTTTATTCATCATGCTTACTGCTTCTAATGGATACTGACCTGAAGCAGATTCTGCCGACAACATAGTAGCATCAGCTCCGCAGTACACAGCATTAGCAACATCTGAAACTTCAGCTCTGGTTGGACTTGGAGAAGTAATCATTGATTCTAACATTTGAGTAGCAACAACTACTGGCTTACCCAATCTGTGGCAAGTATTTATGATTAATCTTTGAGCTGCCGGTACCTCTTCAGGATTCATCTCGACTCCGAGATCTCCTCTAGCAACCATAATACCATCTGAAATTTTCACGATAGGCTCAATCGACTGGACTGCTAACGGTTTTTCAATTTTTGATAAGATCTTTGCTTTTCCGTTTATAATGTTACAAGCCTCCTCGACATCTCCAACATTTTGAACGAAAGAAAGCGCAACCCAATCCACTCCAAGCTTCAATGCAAAATCTAAATCTCTTTTATCCTTTTCAGTTAACGCTGGAATCGGAAGCATAACATGAGGAACATTAACGCCTTTTCTGTTAGAAAGCTGTCCTCCGACAACAACTTTCACTTCAGCGTATTCCGAGGAACACGACAAAACTTCAAAACGCAACTTTCCGTCATCTAACAATAATGCCGTTCCAACTTCTAAAGCTTCCAAAATCTCAGGATGAGGAAGATTGACTCTTTTGGTATCTCCTGGCGTTTTGTCTAAATCAAATCTGAAAACATCACCTTCTTCAAGGAAAATTTTATCATTTTCAAAAGTACCAACCCTTAACTTTGGCCCCTGAAGATCGGCCAAAATAGTAGGAAAAGAATGATATTTATGACCGATTGCTCTTATAGTGTTAAAAACCTTCTCATGTCCAGAATGATCTCCATGAGAAAAATTTAAACGAAAAACATCAACCCCACAAAGGTATAACTTTTCAACAACAGAAGGATCATTACTTGCGGGACCAATTGTTGCAACTATCTTGCCGTTACGACACCTTTTCATATAAACCTCCTAAAAGCTCTTCCATAAATTACAACTTGTTTTGAATTATGTCCAGTTGTGATTTTACGTTAGTAGAGAATTATATTATTTTAATTGTATTAATATATAGTTTTAATGAAATTGTTTTTATTTAGCACTAGATAAATCATTATGTGCAATAGTATTAGACTATGCTGTTCCGATTCGATCTAAAAACAAAGGAGAACGCAATCCGATTTTAAGAAAAGCTTTACTCCACTTGTCTGTCAGAGGATCTCCAAAGATCAATGCTTCATCTGCAGGAATTGGTATCCAATAATTTAAGGCAATTTCTTCTTCCAGTTGTTGCGGATCCCATCGATAACAGCCCAAGCTCAAGATTTTTCGTTCAGGTTCGTTATTCATAAAAGCCAAAGACTTTAATATGTCGCCGCAGGTTGTAAGAAAGACTTTATCGTAAACAAAAATCGTATTTTCATAAAGATTTTGATTAGTATGTAATATATAACAGTTATCCAAATCGTAATTTCCCCCCATGTGGATTTTAACATTACCAATAACCTCATTAAGCGCTATTCTGGGCATGAACGAAAAATCAGGAATAATTTTGTTTATCGTCACGCCAATGGCCCCTTCAATACTATGTTGGCAGATGAAAACCATGGATTTCTGCATATATGCATCAGAAATATTAGGAGTTGCAAGTAATATTTGACCTGATAAATTTTGTATATCATTCTTTGTGTTGCTCATTATCTCATCCAAGTTTATAATAACATCGTACGCTGTGAAAATTAATTTTTTACTAAGATGAAACATTTTTTACGTATTTTTGTTGTTTTTGCCTTGTCTGTTTTGGATGGCTTTTCGGTATATGCTCTAAAGCCAGATGATATTTCTCTCAAATTAAAGCATTTATCTGACGATGGAGCTGCAACATTTGTAATTACCCTTCCAAATGAATGGAAGCTAGCCAAAGCTCCCGAAATTGTGTCAAAATACAAATCCTCAGAATTTAAATATCGAGAAAATTTTGAGAAAATTTCACCAAATGAATATAAAATTTTCTGTAGATTAAATAAAAATCAGAAAGACGTTTTGAAGTTTGATTTCTTTGTTTGTAAAGATTTATGTTCGATAGTCAGCAAGGATTTCTTCTTTTCACCAAAAGTTTCAGGAAGTATCTTTATAATTATGTTGATATTTGGATTTTTGGGAGGACTACTGCTTAATGTCATGCCTTGCGTATTGCCAGTAATCTTTCTAAAAATTAAAAACACAAATTCTAAAAAAACCATCATCAATTCCATCCTAGGAAACTATCTAAGCTTTCTTCTACTTGCAATTATTTTATCCATATTAAAAGCATCAGGAGAAGTTATCGGTTGGGGAATACACTTTCAAAATGTATATTTTCTAAAATTCACAGTGATTTTTTTCTTTGTTATTCTACTGATTTCTTTTGGAAAATTACATTTTTATTGGAGTTTAAATCTAAAAAAATCCCAAATAAGCAATAAATTTATACGAGATATAATCTACAGTATAATAACTACTATGATAGCGATTCCCTGCACTGCCCCACTGCTAGGTACTGCAGCAACTTTTGCCATTCAAGAATCTACTTTGAATTTGTTTTTGATTTTTTCGATGATAGCTACCGGGTTTTCATTACCTTACTTTTTATTGTTGTTTTTCCGGATATCACTAGAAAAATTTTCAAAAAAAACTATTTTCAACAAAATCATAAATTATGGCGTACTGACTACTTTTACTTGGTTGTGCTGGATTCTGTCGAAAAGTATCAGTCCTGCAGAAATAATGCTGATATGCTTTATATTTTCAGGGGCATTTTTGTTATTCAAAAAGAATTACAATAAATTTGCACTTTTACTACTATCTTCTGTAATTTTTATAAACATTCCGCCAAAAAACACAGAAAAATCTGATAGCTTGACGAAAATTTCAAAGTTAGTTGAACACAATAATATTGTTATTTTAAATATTACTGCGGATTGGTGCTTATCTTGCAAATACAACCAATTAAAATTCAAAACCGATAGAATGCAAACAAAAATAAAAGAGAACAATATCAAATTCGTAGAAATCGACATAACAAAAAAAGATGACCAGGTTATGAACTTTATTCATGAACATTCACGTGCAGGAATTCCGTTTACAATTATATACGGTCCTAAAAATAAATCGGGAATTGTGATTTCGGAAATTCCGTCAATATCCGAAATCATAAATACTATAGACCTTGTAAAATAATCGTTTTATAATAACTCAGTTTGTTTTTAGAGGATAAAAGATGATTACAAAAACTTTCGAGGACGATGTTTATCAAAATGCTAAGTCATGGCCGTTTGAAGAAGCTCGAAAGTTACTCAATCGTGAAAGCATAAAGAAAAAGGGATACGCTCTCTTTGAAACAGGTTATGGTCCATCAGGATTGCCACACATCGGAACTTTCGGAGAGGTCGCCAGAACAACGTTCGTTCGTCATGCCTTTGAATGCCTTACCGGAATAGAAACAAAGCTATTTGCATTTTCTGATGATCGCGACGGATTGAGAAAAGTTCCTGATAATATTCCGAACAAAGATTTAGTTGAAAAATATTTAGAATTTCCATTAACAAGTGTTGCCGATCCTTTCGGATGTCACGCTAGCTTCGGTGAACATAACAACAACAAACTCATGGAATTTTTGGATTCGTTTAACTTTAATTATGAGTTCCAAAGTTCAACAAACTGGTATAAAAGTGGAAAATTTAACGAAATTCTTCTCAGAGTTTTGCAAAATCATGAAGAAATTTTAGCTATCATGTTGGCTAGCCTTCGTGAAGAAAGAGCCGCGACATACAGCCCATTCCTTCCGATATCACCAAAAACAGGAAAAGTATTACAGGTAAATGTTGAAGAATATAGAGTAAATGATGGAACGATCGTCTTTAAAGATGAGGATGGAACTTTAACAGAACTACCTGTGACTGATGGAAATTGCAAATTGCAGTGGAAAGTCGATTGGGCTGCTCGTTGGACTGTATTGGATGTCGATTATGAAATGGCCGGAAAAGATTTGATCGATTCGGTGAAATTATCTTCAAAAATCTGCCGAGTATTAGGTGGAAATCCTCCAGTTGGATTTAATTACGAGCTATTTTTAGATGGCGAAGGCAAGAAAATCTCCAAATCAAAAGGAAATGGTCTCAGTATCGATGAGTGGTTACATTATGCTCCACAGGAAAGTTTAGCAAACTTTATGTTTGCATCTCCAAAGAGCGCAAAAAGATTGTATTTCGATGTTATTCCAAGACAGATTGACGATTACGTCGCTCATTTAACGAATTTCGAGAATCAAACTCCAAACAAAAAAGTTGATAATCCAGTTTGGCATATACATAACGGAAATCCTCCCAAAGCAGAAAACTCTATTTCGTATTCTCTTTTGTTGAATTTAGTTAGTGCATGCAATACTGATGATAAATCAACTTTATGGGGATTCATCCAAAAATATATTAAAGATGCAACTGCTGAAAGCAGACCGTTTTTAGATAGATTAGTTGAGCACGCCATAAACTATTATCAGGATTTTGTGAAATCAACTAAAAAGTATGCTATTCCTAATGATATGGAAAGAAAAGCTCTGGAAGAACTGAAAACTTCATTAGAAAATTTACATGAGGATGTAACAATTGAAGAAGCACAAAGTGTTGTGTTCGAGGTTGGAAAACATTATGAATTTGAAAATTTGAGATCTTGGTTTATGTGTTTGTACAAAAATCTTCTTGGTCAGGAAGAAGGACCTCGGATGGGATCGTTTGTTGTCTTGTATGGAGTAAAAAATACGATTAAATTGATAGATGATGCTTTAAGTAGGTAAATATGGAAAAGCGAGAAGTGGTTGAAGTATTAAAATGGTTTTCGGATATGGGGGTTTCCGATGTGTTGGATGCCAACTTTTCCGCTTCATCAGATCAAAAAATATCTACGCTTGCAGAATTAAAAGACGCAATGTCCAAGGTTGATATTTCCATAAAACACTGTGCAACAAACATGGTATTTGGTACTGGAAATGAAAAGGCCGATATTCTGTTACTTGGAGAAGCTCCAGGAGCTGAAGAAGACAAGCAAGGTCTTCCTTTTGTCGGACAAAGCGGTCAATTATTAGACAAGGTGTTAGCTTCCATCGGATTAAATCGAACGAAGGTGTATATTACAAATATTCTTCCATGGAGACCGCCAGGAAACAGGACTCCGAACACTCAGGAGGTTGCTTTATTTAGACCCTATGTTTTGAAGCACATTTCTTTAATTAACCCGAAGGTTGTTATATGTTTAGGCGGTACATCAACAAAAGCATTACTGCAAACGACTGAGGGTATTATGAAACTTCGTGGAAGATGGATTTCTATTGACGAAATCTCGGCGAAAATTATTCCAACATTCCACCCCGCATATTTGCTAAGATCTCCATCTCAAAAGAAGGAGTTCTGGAGGGATTTTCTTACGGTAAAACAAGAAGTTTCAAATAATCGAACACGTATAGTATAGAACCAATTAGCGATGAGAACGTCGCGGTCATTAATCACGGAAAAGACTACAAAGTCTTACTAGCAGGCGTTTCACCTTTTCGTCGTTGTTCTCTTGTATAACATTAAAAAACGCCAACATCAATTGTCGGCGCTACCTGCTTTTTTCACAGTAGTTAATCTAACTCAAATCCATCAGGAAGTTCATAATTTCCTATAATGGTCTGAACATCATCATCGTCTTCCAAAACATCAATTAATTTAAATAAGGTTTTCGCCGTACTTTCATCAACCGCGATTGTATTCTTTGGCTTCCACGTAACCTTAGCCTCTAAAGGATCTCCCAACTTCTGAATTAATGCATCGCGAACTGCCGTTAACTGCTCCATCGCACAAATAATTTCGTATCCTTCATCAGTTGTAATAATATCCTCAGCTCCTGATTCCAAACCGATCTCAAACATTTCATTTTCAGATCCTACTGTTTTCGGATAAGCAATGTACCCAATATGATCAAACTGGAAACTAACGCTGTTTGTCTCACCTAAACTACCACCAAATTTTGTAAACGCTGAACGCACAGCTGGAGCTGTACGATTTTTGTTATCAGTCAAACCTTCGACGATTATTGCAACACCACCCGGACCGTATCCTTCATACCTTACATTTTGGTAATCTGCGCCTTCACCACCTCCAGAAGCTTTTTTTATAGCTCTTTCGATGTTATCTTTTGGCATATTTTCGGATCTCGCACTCAATAAAGCCGATCTTAACCTAGTATTACTTTCTGGATCAGCCCCACCTTCTTTTACAGCAACCGTAATCTCTCTAGAAATCTTCGAAAAAATCTTAGCCCTTTTTGCATCTTGAGCACCTTTTCGATACATAATATTTTTGAATTGCGAATGTCCTGACATTAAAACCTCTAATAAAACCTGTTCATTATATACAGAAAAAGCATTATTCTCAAGATTATACTACAGCATACAAAAATGAAGTATCAAAATTAGAAATCCAATTCTGTATAAAAATCCGGAGGCACAACGTTTGTTACTCTATCTTTTAAAATATTTCGAAAAGACGGACGAGATTTTATTCTGACATACCAATCTTTTACTTCAGGATAAGATTTCCATTCAACGGAATTAATATAATCCAAACATGAAACATGAGCCGCAGCAGAAATATCTGCTAAAGAAAATTCTTCTCCTGCTAGCCAATTCCTTATATTCGTTAACCAAGCAATATAATCGAAATATTTCTTTATATTATTATTTCCCTTACGAATACTAGCAGAATCTGGGGAAGATTTATTTACATATTTTTTTATTACTTTTTCAAAAATAATATTATTCGTAACATCTGCAAAAAAATTTACATTGAATAACGAAGTAATTCTGCGAACTTCCGCTTTTTCCTTTAAGGAATTACCCAATAAAGAATTTGATTTATAAGTTTGTTCGATATACTCAACAATGGCGTAGCATCCCTCTAAAAGAGTACCATCTTTTTCAATCAACGTAGGTAAATCCGAATCAACATGATTATCAGAAAGTAATTTTTTTCTGCTCCATGGATACTCTTCTATTTCTTGAAATTCAACAGCTTTCTCTCTCAAATAAATTCTTGCAATTCTTCCAAATGCATCCAATGGATAATGATACAACTCTCTCACAATCCCCTCCCCTTTTTTTTCATTAATACCTAAATTTCCAACTAACACCTACCTCACCCAAAGTATTTACCTTTAGAGAAGTATTTGATCCTATGGACAAATCAACATCAAAGCTGGTTTCTTCCTCTTTTTTGTTAACACTTATATAAACATTATCGTTTAAATATTTTCCTGCTCTCACATTGAGTTTATCAGAAGATGACTGAGAATTCTTGTATAAATGTGAAGAATTATTTTCTGTAGAAAATGATAAACTATCGACTAAACCAATATTTTGAAAGGTATTTAATATAGAAAATATATACCCACGCTGACTCATGCTGTTGAGAGCATGAGCTAATTGAGCTGCTTCTCCAACAGAAAGATCTTTAATTGATTTTCCGAATAACATGTGTGATAGAATAACGTCTTGAGTAAAATTAGGATGAGAATACAAATCAAGAGACATTCCTTCCCCTGGATTGTTTTTCACGTCCAAAACAACCTTCATTTTTTCTATATCTCGAGAACAAGATAATTTCATTTTCGGATCGAATGGAAATTTTTCAAAAAATTCAACTTTGCTTTTTTTGAAGATCATGCGCTTACCGAAAAGATTTAATTTCCCTTTTTTTAAATCTATTTCACCAGATAATGTTGCTTGTCTGTTATAGGTTCCCAAATGCAGATTTCCGATAAATTCCAACCGATAAATATCACCGAAGATCTTTATTAGCGGACTATCCAAATCCAGATCATAAAAAAAGAAATCTTCTTTTGGATTCTTTTGATTACTCAAAAAAATATCATTCGTAACAATAATGTCTTTATATTGATTTTCATACCCGCTCTCGGAAAACTTAAGTTCGCATAAAGGTATTTTTAATTGTCCTGACAGTTTTAAATTGTCAATAGGACCGCTCATTTTTCCATTACCTAAAACATTTATCTTCATAGAATCTGTGTCGAATAATCTAAAATTATCGAAATCCAAAAACAAATCAGTATCTAAATTAGGAACTATATTGGAAAAAAACAAAACAGCACTGCCATTTATTTTTGCTTTTTTTCCATAAGAATCTATAAAGTACGAATCATAAACAATAAACTTTTGATCCTGACCTTTTAAGTTTATCATTCCGTTCTCTAGGACAACATCAAATACAATTATAGTCGCGTTTGAATACTTTACATTACCTTGAATTTTTGGATTACCTAAACTTCCGCTGATATTTAAATTGGATTTTATCTGCCCTTTCATTGTTACACCGTCAGGAAACTCAAAAATATTTTCGACATGAGCACTTCCGTTAAGTGACCCTTTAATCAATAAATTATTACTGATTGAACAATCAAAATTACGCTTGATAACAATAGGAATCATAACATCTAACAGCAAATTATCCGTAGTATTACGCAAATTTCCTTGAACAAACAAACCTTTTTGGTTTTGTTTTAAATTAATATCAACATTACTTCTCTGAGATAATAATTTTTCAAATTTCAAATGCCCTGTCCCAGAAAAACAATCTCGGTCTGGGTTCAAATTAACATAGCCATTTATCAAACATTCAGGAAAATTTTTATTAAAGATCTTTCCCACCCTCTGAACAGAAAAGTTTTCTGCAGATAAATTAATTTCATTCGGAGAAACTAAAATTTGCAATTTTCCAAGCTTTTTATTCTCTTTTATTTCTGAGGAAACCTTATATGATCGATTCTTTAAATCGAAGGAGCAATTTTTTAATGTTAGTGAAGCATTTTTATTTTGTATATTTCCTGAGAAACTTAAAATCTCGTGATCCAAATTTCCGTTCAAAATTATTTGGGAATTATTATTTAGTTTTGATGTAAAACTCAGTGCGTTATTTTTTTTTTTTAATATTAAATTTTTCAAGACATTACCCATAACTTTCGCACTTCCGACATCGATTTTTAAATCGTTCGCATTCCCTGAAACTTTTCCATTATATAACTCAGCTGATTTACTCATAAACTGATCGATTTTAGCTTCTATTCCTAATAAACCGTTTTTCATAAACAGATTTCCGTCCATGCTGCCTTTTACTTCGAAAAAATTTTTCAAGAAACCAAAATAATTAAGATCAAACTTAAACAGAGTATCTAAACCAAATTCGCTTAAAACAAAAGGTTTTTTCAAAGTAATTTTTCCTTTCCAGAGGTTACAGATTAAGCTTTGAACAGAAACATTTTTACTATAGATTACTTCCGAATGAATTCCGAATTTTTCTTTCAAAATATCTGTCCCAGAAATATCTACGACGAAATTTTTCAGATTTTTACTATGAATATCTAAATTTTTTAAGTTATGCCCCCAAAAATTTATCCAAGAAACATCAGATGTTATTGATAGATTTTTTTCCCGCAAAACTACGGAACTATTCCCTAATTTACGTTCGTCTCTTTGGAATTCAATTTGGGAAATAACACTACTTTCTTTTTTCTCAACAGTAACATTGGCTAGTATATCTTGAAAATTTTTCGTAATTTCCGTGGGTATTTTGCTTGCATCAATAAAATCACTCAAGGATAATTTAGTCAACAATTCTGCTCGATTTTGATTCAAAAAGATCTTCCCTTTTAAGTTCAATGTTTTACCATGATACTCAATCGAACTTTGAGAAATAAGACAAATATTCAGTTTGTTGGAAAATGCCCCATCTACATTAATTTTACACTCTGAATTTTTAACTTCAATTTTATATTTTGGATTGCTGTCCTTCAACGAATTTATACAGACATTACCAGAGAATCCTTCAATATTTTGAAAATCCCCTTTTAAATTTACAGAACTACGCCAATCCAACTCAAAATTAAAGTGAGAATGTTCCATCTTCATAGAAATAAAATCAAAAACACCATCCGTATGATAACTTAAATTTTCATATCTATAACTTCTGTCCCCAAAAGAAAATGTCGCTTCTGAGATATCCAAACTCTTGACAAAAATTTTTATTTTTTTCACTAGATCCAAGATCAATCTAACATCAAAACCGACTTCATCCGACTTAGAAGCGATAGTTGTTTCAAACTGTCTCGCGCTATTTTTTTCTATAGATTTATTCTCAGAACGAAGTTTGTTGTTTTCATAAAATTTCTTATTTGCAGCTTGAAAAATAATCTTTTTTATCTGAATTCGAGGACGAAAAAGTAGCCCATGCTCATCCCTTTTTAAGTTTACATTATAGGCTTCGATTAAATTCCCAGAAAAGCGCGCTGATATTTTTTCAACGTATGTCAGTTCCTTATTCGTACCTTCAATTTTTAACGAAAAATCTTCACTTTGCAAACAGCTAACCACGTAATCTATGACAAACTTCCTGCTCGAGTCATTATATAAAGCAAAAAAAGCAAGAAACACGATAGAAATTACAACGATAAAAAAAATCTTTACTATCTTAAAAAAATTTCTTTTATTTAACCTCAAAATGATTGTCCTAACCCCATTATAAACTGCATTCTAGAATCAATTCCCTTCCTTTTATGTATCGGAAACGCAAAATCTACTCGAATCGGTCCTATGTTCGTATAGTATCTCATTCCTGCCCCAACTGAAAAGAACCATCTTTTCTTTTCTGTTATAAAATATTTAGATTTGTTGCCAAAAACTTTAGCTCCGTCAAGAAAAGTCGCTGCCCCCCAATTCTGGTTAATTTTTCGCCGATACTCAGTGTTAAACTCTAAAAGAGATTTTCCTCCCATGGTTACATGGGCATTATTTATCAGTTCTGTAGCCATTTGGTTAGCATATCCTCGAACTGAATTTATACCTCCCGCATAGAGCCTTTTATCTATAGGAACTCGGTCAATATCCGAGGAAAAAAGTCCTTTCTTACGAATATGAAAAGACAACACATTTTTTTTTAATTTATCCAAAGAATAATTACTAAAAAAGGACAAATTATAAGATTTGAGACTATTGACTCCTGCCCCCGATAACCTCATCCATGTTCCTTGCCCTTTAAATTTAATTCCAGATGTTGGATTCAATAAATTATCCGTTTTATCCCACACAAATGACATAGAGATGGACTGAGCTTTGTAGTAATGAGACTGACTTTTTTGGGAAAAAAATATTTTATCAGAATCTATGTAGTCATTTTCCAATGCAACCCCTGCATTTACAGACAAAACATCCGTTAAAGGAAAATTATATTCGAAACTAATTTTTTCATCTTTCTTAAAAAAAACATTGGTAAGTTCCTGGCGATGAGATATAAAATATTCCATATTAGCATTTTTCACAAAAACATCTGGTTGAGCCAGAATTGCTTCAAAAGCATAATCTATTCGTTTTTCAGAAAATCTCATCGGAGTACCTTCTGCGTTGAGGGTCAATTTTTCTCCCTTACCAAAAGCATTTAATCTGGTCCAAGATGTTTTTGCGATTATCGATTTTACTCCTTTTGTTGCTTGAGATTTTTTTTCAAAGTTCATGTTACGAACTCCTTTATACATTAAACCGATATCCAGCAGATGTTTTTTATCCTCTTTCACTTTTACCTGCATAGGAAGAGACTTCCCTTCCAATTTCGACTCCACTGAATCGATCTTGACTGAAGAAAAAATTTGTGTATTTTTTAAATTTTCTATACTTGAACTTACTTTATTTTCGCTAAAAGTTTCTCCTTGATTCCATTTTAAACGGTTACGAATAAACTGTTCATCGATCCCAGAAGTTGCTACTATCTCGGTTTCTCCGAAAGAAACATTTTTTCCGCAAATTATCTCTAAATCCAAAAATGCAACTTCATTGTCATAATCTATAAAAACTCTTTTTTTCGTTGCTTTTGGATTAAAAAAACCCATATTTTTAAGAAAAACCAACGATTCATCAATTATATTTCGAATTTCAAACATCGACGCTTTCAAGGATTTAAACTTATCTCTAAAAAAGTCAGTGTGCTGTTTATTAAACATTTCATCTTGATCAATAAATTTTATTGAAAAATTTAAACCAAACTTATTTTGAGTATCAACCTTTATGTACACCTTTACAGAATTATCATCATCAATTTTTATATCGTATTTCACTTCCGCATTATAATACCCAAGCATATGTAAATTTTTATTAATGGTTTTTATATCCTTGTTTATTCTATCGTCAAGAGCAGTCATACTAGTGGCGGGTTTATTCTGTTGAAAAAATATCGGCAATTTTTTTATTTCAGACTCTATCTCAGATTCCGCAATGAGCTTAGTCATTTCCTCAAGAAATGAATTATTGTGCTTTATTGATAACTCTACTGTATAAGGAAAATCTCTCAAATCCTCGTGTTTTCCAAAGACGTTTACAACAGATACAATCGAAATTATTGATAGAAATCTCAAAATCATCTATTTTTCACTTCCCTCCACATCACTCTCGTATAATTCTACTAAAGAAATACTTGAAAAAACACATGCTTTTAAACAAATGTTCAATAAAAAGGTAATTATCTACTGATATGATCCTTAATGATATAAAATTGATAAACTCAAATTATTTTGCTTATATAAATATTAATGTTGATTTTTTAATTTTTTTGTTCTATCTTAATGATCGATTTGTCCCCTTCGTCTAGTGGCCTAGGACACCGCCCTCTCACGGCGGCAACAGGGATTCGAATTCCCTAGGGGACGCCAGCTTTGTGTTTTCAAGATTGTTTTTGTTCTCGAGAGATTGATTTGTTCATTTTTTGTGTTGTAAAGAGTATGGAAATATTTTTGAAATTTTTATAAAAACCTTGCACTTCAAAGAAAAAACTGTAATGTTTTGTGTAGGAACTACAAATGTTAGTACCTCAAATATATAGAATTTTTTTGAATACAAAGTTTGGTGATTGAATGTCTTCTTATCAATATATTTATGTAATGAAAGGTGTTTCGAAAGTTTATCCTGGAGGTAAGCAAGTTTTAAAAGAGACGTGGTTGTCGTTTTTTCCTGATGCAAAAATCGGAATTATCGGAAAGAACGGAGCTGGAAAATCAACGTTAATGAAAATTATGGCTGGTTTAGACACAAGCTATAATGGAGAGGCTTGGCTTGCAAAAGGAGCAACTGTTGGATATCTTCCTCAAGAGCCGGAGTTAGATAAAGAAAAGACCGTTTACGAAAATATCATTTCGGGACTTCAAGAGCAGAAGAAATTATTGGATGAATTTGATGAAATTTCGGCCAAATTTGCCGAAGAAATGTCTGATAATGAGATGAACGATTTGATTACTAGACAGGGAGAATTACAGGAACAAATTGATTCTCTCAACCTTTGGGATTTGAATCGTTCCATAGAGATTGCAATGGACGCTTTAAGGTGTCCTCCATCTGAAGAAATGGTAAAAAATCTCTCAGGTGGAGAAAAAAGAAGAGTTGCTCTTTGTAAATTGCTCTTGCAAAAACCGGATTTACTTTTGCTCGACGAGCCAACAAACCATTTAGATGCTGAGTCTATAGCTTGGCTGGAGAAACATTTACAGGATTATAAGGGAGCTGTTGTGTTAGTGACTCACGACAGATATTTTTTGGATAATGTTGTGGGATGGATTTTGGAGTTAGACAGAGGTAATACCTATCCATTCGAGGGGAATTATTCGGCATGGCTAGATATGCATCAAAAACGACTGGCTCAAGAAAATAAGAAAGAAGAAGACCGACAGAAGATTCTATCTCAAGAATTGGAATGGGTCAGACAATCGCACAAAGCTCGTCAGGCTAAAAGTAAAGCTCGACTGAATGCTTATAATGAAATGTTACAGCAAGAAGAAAACAAATCCTACAACACATCTACCCTGTACATACCTTCAGGTCCTCGTTTAGGTAACTCCGTTATAAAAGTTGAAAATTTAAGTAAATCATTTGGAGATAAATTGCTGTTTGATGATCTGTCTTTTGAAATTGTGCCGGGAAGTATTGTCGGAGTGATAGGAGCAAACGGAGCGGGAAAGTCTACGTTATTCAAAATATTAACAGGCAAGGAAACACAGGATAATGGATCAGTAACGTTCGGAGAAACTGTAAAATTATCATATGTTGATCAAAGCCGAGATAATCTGGACGACCAAAAAACCGTCTGGGAAGAAATTGCCGATTCATTAGATGAAATCGAATTAGGTAAAAAAAGATGTCCGAGCCGAGCTTACGTTTCATATTTCGGATTCAAAGGAACAGACCAACAAAAGTACATTAATCAATTATCAGGAGGTGAAAGAAATCGAGTCCATCTTGCAAAGATATTAAAATCTGGAGCAAATGTATTGTTATTGGACGAGCCAACAAATGACCTGGATGTCGACACCCTGCGGAATTTGGAGAACGCTTTGCTGAATTTTGCTGGTTGTGCGATTGTAATAAGTCATGATCGGTGGTTCTTAGATAGAATTTCCACACACATACTTGCCTTCGAAGGAGACAGTAAGGTTGAATGGTTCCAAGGAGATTTTTCATCTTACGAAGAAGACAAAAAGAGACGCCTGGGTATTACGGAGATTGTTCCTCGCCGTATACGATACAAAAAACTTGCAAATTAAGGAAATAACATGCAGATCAATGAAGACATTTTTTCTGTTGCTGATGGATATGATACTTTATTCCTTGATATATATGGGGTCTTGTTTGACGGATCTGAGTTATATAACGGGACTTTGAATACCCTGGGCAAATTAAAAGAAATGGGAAAGAAAATAGTTCTTGTATCCAATACTTCACAGCTTTCTGCCGATGCAAGACATGGATATCTTGAAAGAGGTATGAAGTGTGGTATTCATTATGATCACTTTGTTACAGCAGGAGAATTCCTTCATGACATATTGCTTCATCATTCCGATATTTTAGACAAACATATAGGAAAAAAGTTCTCTACTGTAAGTTGTTTCTTTATAGGTAATTCGAATATCTTTGATGATACGAAGATTTCAAAAGCTCATACATATAAAGAAGCAGATTTGATTTATATTGCAACGCCGAGATCTCATTATGGTGCTGTTCGTGTAGACAATCTGTACGATGAAAATAATAATAAAGTAAATATAGAAGATTTTCTCGATCGAGACTGGACTAAGCTGAAAGATCCAAAAGGAAGACAAGGACTTGCAGAATTTGCATTTCAACTAAAAAAGTTTTCCAATGCTGGAAAAACACTATTTTTATCAAACCCGGATATCTTTGCACATTGCGGGATTGATGACGGAAAATACCCGGTAATAATGCAAGGAGCGATTGCAAGTTACTACGAGAAATTTTACGGAGGGAAATCAATTTATTTTGGTAAACCTTTCTCTGGAATTTTTGATTTTGCAAAAAGGATTTCTTCCTCAGAAAATGACAAAATCTTGATGGTAGGCGATACATTATGGACTGATGTATTAGGAGCATACAATTCTGGAATAGATTCTGCTTTGGTAATGACGGGTGTAACTGGAGAGTTTTTTCGAAAAATTCCAGGAAAACCAATCGGTGAAAAATTAGAAATTCTTTCAAATTGCATCGGAAAAAAGTTAGCGTATAACAAAGAGAATTTAAAAAATCCTACTCACATATTGCGACATTTTTACGAGGATCTTAGATGAATTTTGAACTGATAGACTCTTTGAAAGAAAAGAAATTCATTAAGAATTTAGATTTATCAACTGTGTTACTGGAAAACAAGGAAATCCCTTGGATTTTGTTGGTGCCGAGAATTAATAACATTTCGCAATTTACTGATTTATCTTTCAACAACCAAATAACATTATTAAAAGAAATAAATCTATGTTCATCATTGATGAAGCACTTGTTTGAATGTGATCAGCTAAACATTGCATCCATCGGAAATAAAACCCCACAACTTCATATCCACGTAATATGTCGAACAAAAAAGGACATGTTATGGCCTCAAGCTGTTTGGGACAAAGAAATTCGTAACTTATCCGAAGAAGAAAGCATCATTCGAGCCAATCGAATAAGGCAAGCTTTTAGTTAAATGTAAAGCTTTTATAACAGAGCTTTTTGTTGTATCATTCGACTTGGGCTTTAATCGTTATTATTGGAGATTTTTCATGTCCTTAGATATTTCAGAAATTACACCGTACAATTTTGCTGTCATAGAACCGAAATGGCAGAAATTTTGGATGGACAATCGTTCTTTTAAAACAGAAAACAGAAAAAACAAAAAGTATTACGTTTTAGAAATGTTTATGTATCCTTCAGGAAAAGTACATATCGGTCACGTAAGAAATTATACTATTGGAGACATTGTTGCTCGATACAAAAGAGCATGTGGTTTCGATGTTCTGCATCCAGTCGGATGGGACGCCTTCGGACTTCCAGCAGAAAATGCAGCGTTAAAGCAAAAGTCTCATCCAAAAGATTGGACTTATAAAAACATAGAAACAATGAAGAATCAGATCCGCAGTTTGGGATTTTCTTACGATTGGGATCGAGAATTTGCAACTTGCGATGAAAAATACTATGGATTTCAGCAAAAAATATTTTTGAACTTATACAAAAAAGGCTTAGTTTACAGAAAAAAGTCAGAGGTAAATTGGGACCCTGTTGATAACTGCGTTTTGGCGAATGAACAAGTCATAGATGGACGTGGTTGGCGTTCAGGAGCGCTGGTTGAAAAAAAGATGTTGTCCCAATGGTTTTTGAAAATCACTGACTACGCCGACGAGCTCTTGGCCGAGCTAGATAATCTCAAAGGTTGGCCAGAAAATGTGAAAACCATGCAAAGAAACTGGATTGGAAAATCCGAAGGTTGTTCAATAAATTTCTCATGTAGCAATGGCGATCAAATTACGGTATTTTCAACAAGACCTGAAACCTTGTTTGGTGCAACTTATTTGGCGATTTCAGTAGATCATCCTTTAGCGAAAAAAGCTGCTGATTCTAACGAAAAAGTAAAGGACTTTATCTCTGAGATTAAAAAAGGTTCTGTATCTCAACAGGTATTAGACAAGCAAGAAAAACAAGGAATCGATACGGGACTTACAGTTAAACATCCATTCTTGGATAAAAGGTTACCTGTTTATATTGCTAACTTTGTACTTATGGATTACGGAACTGGTGCGATATTCGCAACTCCGGCTCATGATGAAAGAGATTATGATTTTGCGACGAAATACAACCTGCCTATCATTTCTGTTATTAAATCAGAAAATAATGAAGTTCCTTATTTTGGTGATGGAACTTTGTTCAATTCAGAATTCTTAAATGGAATGTCTGTTGTCGACGCCAGGAAAAAAATCATTGAAGAAATTGCGAACAGAAATCTTGGAAAAAAAGAAATATTTTTTAAACTTCGAGATTGGGGAATTTCTCGGCAAAGATATTGGGGATGCCCTATTCCAATAATCTATTGTCCGAAATGTGAAATCGTTCCGTTAGATGAAGCCAATTTGCCGTTAAAACTTCCAAACAATGTCGTTTTTTCAGGCACAGGTAATCCTTTAGATCAGCATCCTGAATGGAAACACGTAAAGTGTCCCCATTGTGGAAGCGAAGCTACAAGAGAAACCGATACTTTAGATACGTTTGTTGATTCATCTTGGTATTTCCTCAGATTCTGCGTCGGAAAGGAATCCGATAATCTATTAGACAAAAACAGTGTTAATCAATGGATGACTGTCGATCAGTACATCGGAGGAGTTGAACACGCTATTTTGCATTTGTTATACGCAAGATTCTTTTCAAAAGCTTTGGCTGACTGCGGATTAATCGATGCCCGTGAACCATTTAAAAATCTCTTTACTCAGGGAATGGTTTGCAGTGTTACTTATAAAAACGAGCAAGGCGAATGGTTGTTCCCGAGTGAAGTTCAAAAAAATGACAATGGAGAACTTGAAGAAATCGCAACAGGAAAAAAAGTAATCGTCGGACGTTTGGAGAAGATGAGTAAATCCAAAAAGAACGTGGTGGATCCTGACGTAATAGTAAAAACTTACGGAGCTGATGCATTGAGACTATTCGTTGTCTCTGACACTCCTGCAGACAGAGATTTTCCGTGGTCAGATGAAGGACTTGACGGAAGTTGGCGTTTTATAAATCGTGTATGGCGTTTGTTTGTTTATTTAAAAGATAAAGGTGTTTCTGCTTCAACTGTGCAGGATATCGAACTTTCTTCATTAGATGGTGATATGCAAAATTTGTACAAAGGCTTCCATCAGACTATCAAGAATGTTTCGACATCGTTTGAAGCTCAAGCAATGAACAAAGCGATCGCGTATATTCGTGAATCCATAAATAATATCTACGCTGATTTAGATAAAGTGGAAGAAAATGTTTCGCTATTTTCCGTTATTATTCGAGATATTATCAAGATTTTAGCACCGATAGCTCCTCATATTTGTGAAGAAGCTTGGTCTATGTTTGGATTTAACAACTTAGTATCCGAAAATGATTGGCCTAAATTCCGTGAAGATTACACTGTAGTGTCTACGATCAATCTCCCGATACAAATCAACGGAAAATTACGTGGGACTATAGATGTTTCTCCGAACGAAACCGAAGAGGAAATTATTCGTAAAGCATTAGAAGTAAACAATGTAAAAAAGGTGATGGGAAATAAACCTATCAGAAAGAAGATTTTTATAAAGGGAAAGATAATCAACTTTGTGGTATAGAGTATGCGTTCTTTTGTTGTGTAGCGGATGTTCTATTCATCCGTTACACGAGAAAATAGAAACAGAAGTTCAGAATCGTATCTACGTAAGCGTTATTGCAGGAAAAAATGGTCAGGTGCTTCGTGGATATTTACAAGATTTAATTCGAGACTTGGATGTTTCTGACAAGCATTGTGTATTATCGGTAAATTTGAGAGAAGATGACATCCGTTATGCTTTAGCAGACGATGGGAATAATCAGAGGTTAAAAATTAATCTGACAGCAGATGTTACGTTAAGAGATTCAGAAGGAAAAGATCTGGTTGTTACGTCTGTTTATGGTTCAACGACAAGAAATATAGCAAGTGCTCAAGGTGATGTTTTGCTGTCCATGTACGATAAAGCCAATGGAATCATATTAAAAGATTTGGCATTCAGAATTATTGAAAATTTGAAGGTAGCATTGATTAAGTGAAGTTAGAATTTAAAAACGTACCGTATAACATTAAGGAAGGTCAGGTATTTTTTCTCTACGGAAATTACAGGAAGGCTTTTGATTTGTTTTGCGATTTTGTTGTTTCAAAATTAAAGGAAAAATGGATAAATATTCAGGTAAAAACTTGCACAATATCCGAACATGAAAAACTTCAGAGCTTTTCTCAGTGTGATTTATTTGAAAGCAAATTAACTTGCTATTGTATTCGAGGAATTGAGGATAAACACTTGGAAAAAATCCAAAATTTTTCAAGAGAAAACAGCATATTTATATTAGAAAGCGGAGACTTTTTTAAAGCCAAAAAAATCACACAGTCGTTAATAAATGATCCATCGGTATTAGCTATAGCGTCTTTCAATAATAATATGACTTTTACATCTCTCTGCAATATGATTCTACCGAAATTACCATCTGTTGTTTATAACGAAATTGTAAAGATCATAAATGAAACGGATGAAAGTTTGATATCTCTGTTTAAAAAACTATCGTTGTTTTTAGAGGATATCAACTTGGAAAATTTAAAAAATTATATAAAAAGCAAACAGACGTTCTTAGATGACCTCGAAGAAATTTCGCTAATTCGGTTTGCTTTGCAAGCAGCTATCAAAGAAACTGTTTTTCAAAAAGATCAGAGCTATACATCACTAAAATTAAAAAACAAAATTCATTTTCTTATGGATGCTGAAATCAAGCAAAAATTAGAATACACCTTTAATAAAAATTATTTGCGCAAGAATTTACAATTGTAACCGATCTTAATTTACTGCTATGCTACATCCTTAATCAAAAAATTCAGCGACGATTTTCCTTTCCAAACAGAGATACATAATTCTCCAAGGATTTTTAGTTTATTTTGAGTATTTAGCAACACACATTCCAGACTTAAACCTATACATCTGAAGCAGATTCCTTTTAAGGTATTACCAAAATCATCCGATAACGTTACAGATATATGTTGTTCTTTTAATATTTTAGAATAAATTATTTTCACATCAGAAATTACAAAAACCGGAGACGGATTACCTTGTCCAAACGGAGAAAGTCTATCTATTTCTTTCACTAAATCCAAGGAGAGATGAGAAATAGAAACTATTGCATCAACATCAAAAGTTTTAGGTTTACGATCGTATTTTATCTCGGTTTTCAAAAAATCCCGCAGCAATGGAATATTTTCAACAGGTAATGAAAATCCCGCAGCCATACAATGCCCACCACCGGAACTTATTATCTTTTTTTCTATTCCTTTTTTCACAATTTTTGAGATATCAACCCCGTCTATAGAACGACAAGACGCCTTCCCTACTCCGTTCTTATCACAACAAATAACAATTGTTGGTTTGTTATATTTTTCTTTTAATCGACCTGCGACTATTCCAATTACTCCGACATGCCAATTAGGATCGAATGCACAAATAAAATCAAGATTTTCATCCATTGTTGCAATGGCCTCTTCTGTCATTAAAGATTCTATTTCCTGTCTTTCTTTATTTAAATTATAGAGTTCGAGTGCCAAACTTTTAGCCTCCAAAGAATCTTCTGTTGTTAAAAGTCTTACTCCAAGATCTGCTGTTTTTAATCTTCCGCCCGCATTTAAATGCGGACCAATAAAAAATGCTATAGTTTCAGCGTTAATTTCAGATTTATCTCGAATAGCAAGCAACTCGCGAATACCAAGATTTTTTTTCATGCGGATTATTTGTAATCCATTTATTACAAAAGCCCGGTTCAAATCTTTTAGTTCAACAACATCACAAACCGTTGCGAGAGCGACAAGATCTAAATAATCCATCAGTTGAGGAACCGCGATATTTTTGTAAAAATCTCTTTGTTTCATCAAACGATTTAGTCCTACTACGCACATAAAAACCAATCCCGTAGCACAAAGATATTTAAAATCATCTCGTTCATCAGGACGATGTGGATTGACTATAGCGATCGCTTCCGGAATACAATTCATTATGTGGTGATCGATGACCACGACATCTATATTATTTTCCTTCGCATAAGATAATTCTTCAACAGAACTCGATCCACAATCTACTGCAATGATTAGAGAATCTTTATATTTTTCTATGTTGGGAATATTTAAGCCATATCCTTCATCCATTCTATTCGGAATTGTGTAAACACAATCAACGCCAATATCTTTAAAAAACTTCAACAAAACACATGTTGAAGAAATACCATCGACATCATAATCTCCTAGTATTGCAATCGGTTGCTTTGTTATAATCGCTTCGTAAATACGTTCAACCGCCTTTTTCATATCAATGAACAAATACGGATCCGGCATAGAATTTCTCATTGTTGCATCTGTAAAATCGTGGGAATATCCGCGATTTTTTAGAAGAATATCTACAACATTGCCATTATTTATCTTGGCTTTTGATTTTATATTCCAGATATTTCCCGACAAAGATTTTATTGAATTCATGATACCTATCCGACTACATTAAAAGTCATATCAAATATTTCAGAAAATTAAAAGCAAACATCCGAAACTAAGCATTTTTATCTGGATAACTAGCTCAATTTTCTGTAGGATTAGGAGGGTATTAAGGAGATCAAAATGTTAAAGTATTTGCTATCTTGCTCACTTGTGTTGTCGAGCTTGTGTGGATGTGAGTCGAATAAAGATATAATAAAATTCGATGAAGACACTTTAATTCCAAGAGAAATTTTGTTTGCGAAACCTGATAAGTTTTGTGTAAAACTCAGCCCTAATGGAAAGTATATTTCATATTTCGCTCGTTCAGAAAGTGAAGTCGTTCTCTGTATAGAAACCATCGACGGTAAGTTAATTCGAAAATTTGAAGTAACCAGTGCCAGAAATATGTATGGATATTGCTGGACGTACACCAATGATCACATTTTGTTGCCAGAAGATAATCAAGGAGATGAAAATGATCATGTATTTTGCTTAAACATAAAAACTGGCGAAAAGAAAAATTTGACGCCATTTGGTAAATCAAAATCTTTTGTAATAAGAAGATCATCAAAATTCCCAAACCAAATACTCGTTTGCAACAACAAAAGAAATCCTCAATGGTTTGATGTTTACAAAGTTGATATCACAACAGGAAATTATGAGTTGGTTTTTGAAAATAACGCTTATTCTGAAATGATTTTTGACGAAAATTTCGAGCTGAAAGTTCTTGCCCAAATCCTACCTAATGGAGATATCAATCTTTCGACGATATCAGGAAATTTGATATTAAAAGTTCCGTTTGAAGACACTGGTGT
>JAZLGP010000060.1:0-26688 GCA_045616365.1 Alphaproteobacteria bacterium
TATAAGATGCTGTTGCGGTCTGCCCCTTAACAACCGCATCTGCCTCAACAATCTCCATAACTACAGTATCAGGCAACATAACTCCAATTATTTCTCCCTCATAAGAAGTAATCGTAACAACCATATCATCTTGCAAAAAGCGAACGGGATCACCTATAATCTCTTTATTTATTTGAATTTGTTCAAAAGTATGGCTGTTCATGAATGTAAAAATATCTCCGTCTCGAAACAACAACTGATACTCTTCTTCGTTCAAAGAAACTCTATCCAAAGTTTCATCAGAACGAAACCTTTCATTCAACTTTGTTCCGTTTTTGATTTCCTTCAGCTCCGCTTGAACAAATGCCCCACCCTTTCCTGGTTTTACGTGCTGCAACTTACAAGCTGTCCACAGCTTACCTTTATGCTCAATTAATGTTCCGATTCTAAGCTCATTTGCGCTGATTTTCATAAAACACCCTTTTAATTCTATAGATATTAATTTACGATGTCGTTGGTGTTTTTCCAATAGTATTTGTAAAATTTTTACGAGGATGTTATGCAAGATATGCAAAAAGAAAAGGTCGTGTCGTCTTCTGACAGAGAAGAAAATGCAGTTCAAGAAATGAAGTTTCTTCCGTCATTCGGTAGAAAAAGAGCGAGAGGATTAAGCGAAACTCAAAAAAATAACCTGGTCGACCTGTATGAAATATATGGTATAAAAATCCCAGAAACGCCAGTTCATCCGAAATCTATATTTACAAATTCTTTTGAAGAAATTTTTGTAGAAGTTGGCTTCGGACATGGAGAACACCTAATACAAAATGCTCTACAAAATCCTCAAGTTGGATTTATCGGATGTGAACCTTTTGAAAATGGAGTAGCCGCCACATTAAAAGAAATTCGGGAAAATAATTTAGAAAATGTTCGAATATACAAAGGAGATGCCCGCATTCTTTTGGAAAAATTAGAAAATAGCTCAGTAAATCGAGTTTATGTTCTTTTCCCTGATCCATGGCATAAAAAAAGACACCACAAACGTAGAATTTTGTCCGTAGAATTTATAGAAAATCTTCGAAAAAAACAGATCAAAGAATTGATCGTTGCAACAGATTGCAAAGAATATATGGAAAGTGTTTTGGAAAATCTAATTGAATTAAAAATAATTTCCGGAGGAAACGCTTCTTTCCGCATTGAAAAATTATCTCAAAAACCAGATTGGTTCCTTAAAACTCGCTACGAACAAAAAGCTCTATCTAAGGGATCGAAATGCTATTATCTAAAAGTGAAATTGTAACCGCAACAGGCATCAACAGGTCTGTCAATGATGTACATCAACAAACAAATATGTGTAAATTGCACATATTACTGTGCTGATTGCGTTAGAGAAAAACAATCAACGAAAAGTCTTTTTATGATCGATTCAGCATTATCTTAACGACAAGTCATTCAATTCCAGAATTCATGAATGTCATTGAAGTGTACGACACCAGCCAATGGATCCGGTGCAATGTTCCCGTTTTTAAGAAAAAAAACGAAGTCAATAACAAACTCCGTAACAGGCCCGACTATCAGAGGTAGCTGTAACTCCGTTCATCACTGCTGATACCATAAAGATTTTATCCAACCTATCTTTTCAAAATATTTTACAAATACCGTTTCTTTAAGGGCTCTCGAAACAGTGACTAACGAACTATAACACCCCTCAGTAAAAAATACAGAAAATTAAATTATGTCAAAAAATCAGACATAGCATAAACAGACAATGAAATAACTACAAATCACGAACACTAAGACCCGTCATTTCATTTTTTCAAACGAAGAGTTGTTATACAACACTTCTTGCTCTTTCCGCATTTAATCGATTTCTACCAAAACCTTTTTTAAAATTCATCAATTCGCTCTTACAATGTTTCAGCTTGTTGACTTCTCGAATATCATCCTTATCCTGAACAAGAATTGCACTTAATTTGATTTCCACAAGGTCTATTAAAATATCTATGGACTGCTTCGACAACATTTTTTTTCTCCAGCATCTGTAAAACTACGGGAATTTTATGTAACTTCTATTTAAGAAAGGGTTAAAATTTGAAAAATTTTATTTGTGAATTGAAAAATCTCGATATAAATAAATTACTGAAGGATAATTCAGTGATTATTGGGTTAGATATCGGAGATAAAACTGTTGGAATTTCTGTTTCAGACAGAAGAATAAAAATAGCTAGCGGCGTTACAACAATACTAAGAAACGGATCAACGCAAGATTTTTTGAAACTAAAAGAATCCATAAGTAAATATAACGTCGGACATATAATTTTCGGGTGGCCTGTGCAAATGAATGGTCAGCCAGGTCCGCAATGTAAGAAAATTTTAGAATTTGTAGAGGAACTGAAGACTTATTTCCCAAATACACTATTTTCGTATTGGGATGAAAGATTTTCTACCTGCGCTGTAACGAGCATATTGTTGAAGGCAGATCTTTCAAGAAAAAAACGAAAAAAAGTCATCGATAAAAGCGCTTCTATCTATATTTTGCAAGGAGCTTTGGATTTTTTGAACAGAATCTAATTCATAATAAGAACTCTTCAAAAAATCCATTTGACAATTGCTTTTTTCAATATCTACAAAGCTTCTTCTGCTCTCTTACTTTCTGAGGCTAATTTTGTTTTGTAAGTCTTATTTAACTTGCTAATTTTACTATTCATTTTCGAGATAAATAAAGACAATACCCCAGAAGTCACAGCAGATCCCAAAGCTCCATATGATAGTCCCGTAGACACTGATGGATACGAACTTTTTGCGACCTCTGACGCAGTAATTAACACCAAAGTTGAAGCGTTAGCGGTAATCTGCAAAGGCTGAAACACTTTCCTTACTACCGTCCAAAACCGACCTTCTTTGTAGGTAGATAAAGAAGTATCAAAAATATTATCCTCAGATCCCTCCTCAGATACAACATCCGAAATATCTTGCCATTGATCTATTAAATTAGGATTGTTAAGGTCTATTTTCACCGATCTGTCTATATTTTTGACCTCATATGCTGCTTTGCTTGTAGATGCAACATCCGCTTCCTCCTTGCAGTCCATCCCATAGGAATATCCACAAATAAGGCATCCAACTATCAATATTTTCTTCATAACTTTCTCCCTTTATATAACTAATATAATTTTACAAAGAAAATATTAAGAAAAAGTTAAAAACCAAATTTTTTTTATCATATTGTCAGTTAATTTTTATTTTGAAAGATATATATGCTATTGAGATACTCCTTTATGTTGATACAATTTTCATCCAAATTCATAACGATTAAATAAAAAAGGGGGTAACATTTACCAAAATACATTTCAAATGAGAACGATTACTTACTGTCCATAAATTTCTGTATTTAATCCTTTTTCTATTACTCTGAATCCGCGTTTTTTCAGATAATCTTTGTGTTTTTGATCCATTTTTTCAGGACACATAACTATACTGTCATCAAACACGTAATCTAGTTTTTCCAAAGGTCTTATAATATTTTGATCACGCAAATAGTTTTTATTTTTCAAAACATAATTCGTAAAATGAGTAAAAACATCAAACGCCCAAACATTACCATGATCAGCATTTATTCTAAATCGAGTTAAAGATTCGCCATTTGCAAAAAAATACACATACTTCCCGTTCATATACGAATCCGCAATAAAATCTACGACTTTCATATCATTAGCTCTTAATTTGTAAATGTTTTGAATAGAATCTTTTGAAATATTGTAAGACAAATACGATGAACATCCGCAAATTAAAACAACCAAAATGGAAGCGAATTTGTTTTCTTTCCAAAGGTAATCTGTCCAGAACACCACAGACGGAAGAGCAAAAACCAAAGACGGAAACACCGAATAAGAATCCGTCCATGCGACAACTATACATATAATATTGTAAATTACTGAACCAAAAAGCAAGCTATCAATAAATAAAGTCCTTCTGTCTGATTTTACCAAAACGAAATAAGCACGAACAAACGCAAATAAAAACACCACCCCTAATATAGGTTCACCCATAAAAATCGCCTTGACCGTATTGATCAAATTCACGCCCCGTGAAAATACATCCATTTCGCATTCACTCAAAGCAGCACCAATGCTTCTGTAAAAACATCTGTGTATGTAAATCCCAAAATATATTACCGCGGAAAAAATTTGTAAGAACTGAAAAGAACGATCCTTATTTGTCAGTTGATTCCAACCTAAAATCAGATTAGTAAAAGCTATAACCAAAATAGCCCCTCCCATAGGTTCTCTTGAAAAAATCAAGTACGTGCAAAATATCCAAGAAAGAATATAAAATCTCATAGAGCTATTTTGATAACCTTTCAGCCCAAAATACATGAATAGCACTTGCATAAAGAACATCATCCTTTCAGGATAAATGCAACTCATATGAATTTGCATAAAACTTGAAACACTGAACAGAACCAAAATAAAAAACAAGCTGAGTCCGTAGTTTTTCTCATTCACTTTGTTAAAAAAATGAAACAAGGAAAAAATTGCAACCGACATCGTGATTACGTTATATGCAAAATGTGCTTCAATAGTTTGACCTATGGTTTTAGGAAGTAACAATAAAACTGAATAATCGCACAATCCAAGAGGCCCAAATCTCCCTACTTCCATCCAAGCATGGCTCGATTTTCCGATCATGGTAGTTTTTAAAAACAGATCATCATTACCCAATACCCAATTCAGATCGTTAAATATTAAACAACCTATCAACGCCAAGGAGATTACCAATACGAGATAACTCAAACTACGAACAAATTTACTACGCAAACCAAAAACTCCAAATCGTATCTTTATATACTTAGCATTTTTTGAATGACTCAGACAATATTTTCGTCCGAAACTCGATTAAAAATATCGCATAAAGTCGCTGTTTCAAAAGAATCCAAATCCATATGGTTTGATATATCATCCGCAATTTCAACTAAATGATAATTGTCAGAAAAATCACTGAACCTCAGAATATCAAATCCGCTTTGCTCACGTCCCAAAATATCTCCCGCACCTCTTAGGTTTAAATCTTGCTCACTAAGAACAAAACCATCTGTTGTTTCTTTCATTAACTGAAGACGTTTACGTCCAACATCCGAAATCGGGAGGTGATAAAGTAAAATGCAATAAGCGGATTCATTTCCTCGCCCTACTCTTCCTCTCAACTGATGCAATTGTGCCAACCCAAATCTCTCCGCATGTTCTATAACAATGACATTTGCATTAGGAATATCGACACCGACTTCTATAACTGTCGTAGAAACCAACAATTTAAATTCGTTGTTTCTAAAACGAGTCATAATTTCGTCTTTTTCATAAGGCTTCATTTTTCCGTGTAAAACTTCAACCTTTTCATCCGAAAATGCTTTTTTCAAATATTCGCAACGAGTGTTTACATCAACTAAGCTCTCAGATTCTTCAATAACTGGACAAACCCAAAAAATCTGAGAATTTATTGATTTCAATCTTTTAACTAAATTTTCAATTTTATTTGTACCGATAACTGCTGTTTCTATTGGCTGACGTCCTTTCGGTTTCGTTTTTATTGTAGAAACATCTATGTCCCCGTAGCATCCTAACAAAAGAGTACGAGGAATCGGCGTCGCTGACATAGACAAAATGTTCGGATACTTACTTTTGTTTATCAGTTTCAACCTTTGCATCACTCCAAATTTATGTTGCTCATCGATAACAACAAACCCGAGATTCCTAAATTCAATATTGTCCTCCAGAATCGCATGAGTCCCAATCAAAATCTGTGTAGTCCCATCCTGCAATTCGCGAATTTGTCTTTTCCTTGCTTTTCGATTGCTACTCAACATAATATCGATTTCTAAATTCAGGTTTTTAGATAATTTTTGAATTGTCTCAAAATGCTGCCAAGCTAAAATCTCTGTCGGAGCCAACAAAACTGCCTGTAATTTATTCTCCAAAGCAATCAACATTCCCAGAAAAGCTGTAATAGTTTTTCCAGAACCGACATCACCCTGTATCAAACGATTCATTAGACTTCCAGAAGCCAAATCAGCTTTAATATCATCAAAACATTTCACCTGATCTTTGGTTAATTCAAAAGGCAATTGTAACTTATCAAAAATTTCACCCGTTTCTTTCAAAACTATCGAACTTCTTGCTTGCTGATTTCTTTTTATCTGTTTCAGTCGAATTTGATTTGCAAGAATTTCATCTACGGATATTCTTCTCCGAAATTTATTCGTCGCCAGCAAATCTTCTTCAGATTTCGGATTGTGAATTGCTTTTAATGCCTCTCCGAAATCTTCCAATTCATATTTTCTTTTTAAATTATTCGGAATCCAATCTATATTTTTTGGAATTAATTTCAACGCTGAAGAGATAACATAACGCAACGTTTTTAAAGATAGATTTCCGACCAATGGATACACAGGCTCAATTCCGACATAGTATTTTGCTTGCTGTGGAGAAGTAACAATATCAGGATGAACAATTTTTATTCCATCAAGTTCCCGCGAAGCGTTCCCACTGACTGTAAAAATTCCATCAATCGGCAGTAATTTTTTCAAATACGGAATTCTATAGTTAAAGTAAATTATATTAACTATATTCCCAGAATGAGTTCGTCCGATAATTTTATAAGGACTGTTTTTATAACGCGGAACGATATGATCCGTGACTTTCAGAATCACGGTTAATTTCTCTCCGTTTCTGAAGAGATTTTCGTCAGCAACTCTTTTAGATATCCCTGCCGGGAAATGAAATAATATATCGATAACTCTATCACCCCCACAACACTTTTTCACCAACTTATACGAGTACGGAGAAAGCTGTATAAACTGACGAATCGGTTGCTTCAAAACCTCAACTGCATCCCGCAGTGTATCACCCGACTCCTGATCGATACTCCCTGGTAAATTTTCAGCTAATTGCGACTGTATCATTTGCTAAACTTCTGTATATCAAAAACACACCTAATGCCATTATAATCAAACAAAAATACTGATTCAAATTCATTCCCGTGCTAAAGAATAAATTCCAACTGAATAAAGAATCAGGTTCACGGAAACATTCACCAATAAACCTATTTATTCCATATCCCAAACAAAAAATTCCAGACAACCTTCCTTCAACATTATACTGCTTTTTATAAAACGCAAAAATCATCACTAAAAACAGAATAATTCCTTCTAAAATAGCTTCGTAAATTTGCGATGGATGGCGAGGAATTCCATCTCTAAAAATAACATTCCACGCAATCGAAGAACACGGTTTCCCTAACAATTCTCCGTTAATAAAATTTGCAATTCTCCCGAAAAACAATCCAATTGGCGCACCGACAGACCAATAATCTATAAAACCAAGAAACTTCAAATTGTTCGTTTTACAGAAATAACTTGTAGCAACAATTATCCCAATAAATCCGCCGAAAAATGACATGCCTCCCTTCCAAATTTTTATGATTTCTATTGGATTATTTGCATAGAAACCAAAGTCATAGAATAGTACATGACCGACTCGACCTCCGAAAATAATTCCTATAACAACAACACCCACAAAATTGTCTAGCAACTTTAAATCGATGTTGTATTTTGATTTTTTCATCAAAAATTCAGTTAATTTCAAAGCGAAAATTATTCCGAAAATATACGCAAAAGAATACCAATGAATAGGAAAACCTAAAACGTGAAAAGCTATCGGAGAAAAGTTACAAATCATAAAAATCCTTTTTACAAAATCCCTGTTGACATTTTAAAACAAACTAATTTGTTAATGAATAGTTTTATGCTAATCTCTAGCGAGAAATTGGGGAATGTACTGTGGATAATGTTATCGATATCGCAGAAGAGACTTTTGAAAGGTTAGATTACAAATTCAGTCGCATAGATGAAAACGAACTTGCGGTATCTTTATCTTCCAATTATAGTCTTTCGGTTTTTCTGAAACCGGAATATGACATTCTACATTTTTCAAATGATTTAGATTTGGTTTGTCCGGATGATCGATTGGCAGTAATTGAAGATTCTATCGTAAAAGCAAATGAACGAATTTGGCTTGGACATTTCGATTTAATCTCAACAGATAATCGATTGGTTTACAGCTTAAGCTTTCCTTTTGTTCATTCTTTTTTATTTGATGAAGAAAGTTTCGAATCATTAATTGATCTAATTTTCGAAGAATCCAACAGATTTTATCACTATTTTAAAATGCTGATTTCTAATGAACAAATTCCGAATTTTTCGATTAGTACTTTGTTCCAAGAATCAGTGGGAGAAGCATAGGAATTTAAATGATTTTAGTAACAGGCGGAGCTGGATACATCGGCAGTCATGTCGTACTTAGAATACTTGAAGAAAGTAATCACGAGGTAGTTGTTTTCGATAATTTAGAAAACGGTCACTTAGCTACGATTGAAACATTAAAATCCATTCGCGATTTTGATTTTGTAAAAGGCGATTTAAAAAACAAAGATGATTTGGAAAATTTATTCCGAAATTTCGATATAGATTGTGTTATTCATTTTGCTGCATATATCCGGGTAGAAGAATCCGTACAGAATCCGAGAAAATACTACGAAAACAATTTAATTGGAACAATAAACCTGCTCAACAAAATGTTAGATCACAATGTAAAAAAAATCGTTTTTTCATCGACAGCTGCCGTTTATGGTGAGCCGAAATATGTCCCAATAGATGAAAAACATCCAAAGCAACCAATAAATCCATACGGTAAAACAAAATTCATGATAGAAGAAATTTTGGATGATTACGATAAAGCGCATGATTTAAAAAGTATTCGACTAAGATATTTTAACGTCGCTGGAGCTGATTCCAGAAATCGTATCGGCGAATCTCATAAACCAGAAACTCATTTAATTCCAAATATTTTGGCGTCAGCAGAAAATCCAAGTAAAGTTTTTAATTTATTCGGAGATGACTACGACACCAAAGACGGAACTTGTGTTCGAGATTACGTAAATATAGAAGATTTAGCTTCCGCTCACGTTTTAGCGTTGAAATATTTAGCAGAAACAAATCAATCCGATTGTTTCAACATTGGAACAAAAAACGGAAACACAGTAAAAGAAGTTTTTGAAAGTTGCGAAAGGATTACTTTAAAGAAAATTAATGTAAAAATAAATCCCCGTCGCGATGGTGATCCTGAAAGTTTAGTTGCAGACAATGCAAATGCGAAAAAAATTCTGAAATGGAATCCTCAAAAAACTTTAGATGATAGTATTCAAACTGCTTACAATTGGATCAAAAAGTAAAAATTATTTTTTTCGAGAAATTTTTACCAAAACGACTTCAGGAATGTTTCCTATACGGTACGGAGGTCCCCAGAAACCAGCTCCATTTGTAATATACGTGTAAGTATTTCCGACTTTTCTCAATTCTCCCGTCGGACCGAAAATATAGTCTACTACAAAGTTCATAGGAAACGTTTGTCCTGCATGAGTATGCCCTGATAAATGCAACAGCACGCTGTGCTGAGCAGATTCATCAATCGCTACTGGAGTATGCTCTACAACTATCAAATTTTGCATATCATTTGGAATAATCTGAGATAACGACTTCCTATTACGAATTACTTTATCAAGACGACCGACAATATTAAATCCTTTTACTTCTGCAACTTTATCAATCAAAATTTTGATTCCAGCTTTTTTCAGTAACCTAACGCAATCTTCCAATCCAGCATAAACCTCATGATTACCTATTACCGTATAAGTTTCATATTTCGACGTTATTTTGTTACGCATTATGTCCACAAAAGTCTTTTCGTAAACTTTCAAGGCCTCTATATCCAACAAGTCTCCACCGAAAACCACGACATCCGGATTTGATCTGTTTATGCAATCTGCAACTCTGTTGAGTACATGTTTTGTATTAATACACCCGACGTGAACATCCGATACGAAACAAATTTTCAGATTAGAATTCCCTTCAATATTTATAGTTTTTAATCGGGGATTAATTGCATTCAAATAACCGCAAAGCAAAAGAACAGGCACAAAAATAAATCCCAATGATAACAATTTTTTCAAATTGATCTTTTTATAAAATTGACGGAATAAAAATACACCAATACAATATACCGAAAAATACAAAATAAATCCCAAATAAATATATCCAAGATAACAAAAACTGTTCGTAAACCATTCACAATGTACTAATGATTTCTTCAGATAAATAGACACCGCTGGGACTATAGTAAAAAACATGGCCAGAACTCCTGCCCATGTTTTTTTCGTTAAGTATTGTACAACTTTAGCGCAAAAATACCCTGCAAACACCTGTAAAACGACGATCAATGAAAATACAACCGCCATCATTTATCATGCCTCTTTTAACGTCTTTACATCTTCAAGGAACTTAAATATTCCCAAAATTTTTCCGACAATAAAGAATACTAAAATACTGATCCCAACCACAGAAATTAAGGCAATATTCCTTAAAGATCCTTCTTGAACATAATAAGACTCCGCAAAAATATTCATTCCATATATGGATGCCAACATTACAGCAGAAACAATCAACTGTTTCATACATTCACAAATCACAGATTTCTCAATTTTCACCGTTCCCAAGCTTTTCAATTTAAAGATCAAGTATAATCCATTACACCAAGCAGATAATGAAGTCGCTAAAGCCACTCCAACATGCTTCATATATGGTACAAATATCAATATAAACAACAAATTGGAAAAGATCGAAATCAACCCACCAATCAGAGGATTCCGTGTATCCTTATGAGCAAAAAACGTCGTAGAAAACACCTTCGTCATCATGTAAGACGGAAGTCCAAAAGCAAAAGCAGTCAACGCTGGAGCTGCTGCTGCCACATGTTCAGCCGTAAATTTACCGTGTCCGTAGATCGCTCCCGTTATTGGTTCACTTAAAAACATCAAAATCACCGCAGCAGGCAACGTAAACAAAAAAGCAAAAAGCAACCCCAATCCCATTTGCCGCTGAGCACCTTCTCTATCGTTAGCATGAATAGCTCTGGTCAAAGGAGGAAGCAACGCTGTACTAAAGGCGATTCCCAAGATCCCAATTGGAAATTGATTTACGTGATCTGTATAATAGAAATAAGATGCCGATCCAGTAGGTAATAAAGTAAGAATTGCGAAATCTATTACGACATTCAACTGCCAAACACCTGCTCCAACTGCACCAGAAACCAACTTTTTGAAAAACGCAACAACTTCACTCATTACTGGAGAGAAATTAAACCAAACATTCATGCCGCAACAACGAACATTTATCCACAAAACCACAAACTGAATAAATCCGGCCAAAAATGTTGCCCACGCCATGGTATAAGCAACGCTTGGAAACCAAAGAGGCCCAACGACAAATGCTGCAATCACACACAAATTTAATACTATCTGAATTGCTGCCGGCATAGCAAACCTATTGAAGGTATTTAAAATTCCTCCGAACAAAGCAACCAAAAATGACGCCCCTATGTAGGAAGAACAAATACGTCCAATAACCACCAAATGCTCACTTTTTTCACTTCCTGGTTCAAATCCACTACAATAAACCGACATAATTTCCCTGAAAAAAATCAAGCACAAAATCATCAAAAACGAAATAAAAAGCACCAACCAAGTAAAAGTCTGCGAAGCCAATTTCCTAGCTTCATCTTCACCTTTATCTTTTAATGTGTTGGAAAAAATCGGTAGAAATGACGCGTTAAACGCCCCTTCCGCAAATATCTTTCTTAAAATATTCGCAAACTTAAAAGCAAGAGAAAACACATCAGCAAACATCCCTGCTCCAAGGTACCTAGCCTGAAGAATATCTCTCACAAAACTACTTAGCCGGTACACTAGCGTCCATCCCCCGACTGTAGCAACAGTTTTAACTAAACTCATTTTCCATCAGTATCCTAATAACTTATATTTTCAAGTACCACATATGAGATTTTTATACAAGACCACTCTATTCCCCGAACACCAAATAGAATTGTTGTAAAACTCTCTTCTTCGTTAGTATAATGAGATGCGGTTAAACAAAAATTTTTGAGGGAAATTTTGAGAAAGTTATTATTTTTTTTATTTTTTCTAATATTTAACTCAAATGCAGATTATAAGTTAGACGAATTTTTTTTAGAAAACGGTTTAAAAGTCGTAATGATAGAAAAAAAGTCTGTTCCTATTATCTCGTGTTCGATTTGGTTCAATTGCGGTTCCAAGTGCGATGATTTTTTTAAATCTGGATGTGCCCATTTCCTCGAACATTTAGCCTTCTTAAATCACAAACGAGAGTTCAGCAATTATTTAGAAGAAATCGGCGCAGAAAAAAATGCATTCACTTTCATTAATACAATTTGTTTTTATGAAATCTTCCCCAAAGATTGCTTGGAAAAAGTGTTGTTTTTTGAATCTCAACGCATGAAAAGTTTAGAGATCGAAGACAAGGTTTTTCAAAATGAAAAAAAGGCGATTTTAGAAGAAAGAAACATGAGAATCGATGCAAATATTTACGGAAAACATCACGAAATATTTTCATCGAATATTTTTAATAGGCAAGTTGGAGGTATACCTGTAATCGGATGGAAACACGAAATCGAATCTATTCAGATCAACGATCTTCAGGCGTTTTATGAAAAATGGATAACGCCAAACAACGCTACTATAATTTTGGTTGGAGACTTTGAAAAGAAAAAAGCAAAGCTATTAATTAAAAAATATTTTGAGAATATTGCTTCAAAAAAACTACCAAATATCTCCTATCATAACAAAGAAATTTTTAGTCCCAAATTAGTAGAGTGCAAGTCTGTAAAAAATGGATCGTTAGCAACAATAAAATATACTTATAGAGTACCTTTTTTATCTAAAAACAATCTAAGAAAATCTATTGCATTATCTCTGGCCTTAGAAATTTTAGAGAAATCTCCCTTTTTTATAAAAGGTATTTTAAAGCAAATGACCGATATTATTTTAGACGCAAATTTTTCATCTACAGATTTAATTTACGATTACGATATTTTGACCGTATCATTCTACACCAATTCAATCGACAATTTAGATAAAACAAATGATTCATGGCCATATTTTAGAAAAAAAATTATGAATGGATGTATCGATGAAACTGAATTGCAAAAAATAAAAAAAAGAAAGCTTATTGCATTAGCATACCAAAAAGAAGATATAGAACAAATCGCAAACTACTTTGGATGGAATTTGATTTCCGGATTATCTTTAAAGGAAATTTTATCACTAGATAATTTGGTTCAGTCAATAACAGTAAAAGAATGTAATGATGTATTGAAGGAAGTGTTTTCTACATCTCCAATACTCATCATGAAAACTCTGCCACAAGGATACGATCATGATTAAAAAATTTTTCGGTATAATTTTGCTTTTGATATCGGAATTTTCGTGGGCAGAGGTAAAAGAATTAACTTGTTCCTATGGAATAAAATTTTGGTATTCCCGAGATGACAGCACCCCATTAATTAATATTGCAATTGCTTTTAAAAATTCCGGAGCAGCACATATGGATTTTCCAGAAAAAGCTGTTCCGAATTTGTTTATGAGCACAATATCCTGCGGTTGCGGTAATTATTCGAAAGAGGAATTCCAAGAAAAATTGCAAAATATTTCTGCAAGGCTTTCCGGACATGCAGACCTCGACAATGTTGTGTTTTTTTATAAATATCCGAAAATAGTTTCAGATGAAGCCATAAATTTATTGGAGTTAGTTTTATCATCTCCCAAGTTTGAAAAAAAAGAGGTCGAAAAAAATAAAAACGCCATTGTTTCTTTATTGGAAAATTATCAAACTTCCCCCATTTATTGGTGTACGAGTGTTATAATCCCACAAGCTTTGTTCAAAAATCACCCTTACGGAAATAGCATTGGAAATGCTGAATACTTGTTAAAATTAAGTCACGCCAATTTAAAATCATTTCATAAAAAATATATTGTACGCAGTAATGTTGAACTATGTATCTTCGGAGACGTTTCTGAAACAGAAGCTGTAACGTTAGCAGATAAAATTTTGTCCGCTATTCCGAAAGGGAAAAAAGCACAAGACAATATTTTAGATATACAACCAATATTGAAAAACTTTATTCAAAATTTTCATTATGAAGAGCCGCAAAGTTATATATTTTTCGCCTTACCTAACATTTTAAAAACTTCTGAACAAAAATTTGCTGCTACATTGTTATACCTTATTCTCGGAGGAGATAGTTTTAAAAGCAAAATCATAGAAACACTTCGATCTGAATCCGGGCTAATTTATTCTGGAGGACTTCAAAAAATCGAACATTCGCATGCGTGTTTTGAAATCGGTATCCTACAAACAGCAAATAAAAACGTAAATACAGTAATCGATAAAGTAAAAAAACTTTTGAAGAAATTAAAAGATGAAGGAATATCTGAAAAAGAACTTAATTTCGCAAAGAATAATCTGAAGGGCAAATTTCTTGTAAATTTAAGAACGTCTGAAAATTTATGTTATTTTTACATGCTAAAAAAATTACAGGGACATTCCCTGAGCGTTTTGGAGAAATTCTTGAAAGGTATAGATTCTGTAACGCTGGATCAAGTAAATTCCGTTGCGAAAAAACTTTTGGATGAAAAAAATATTCCTGTTGTAGTTATCGGAGGAAAAGAATGAAACGAATAGTATTTTCATTGCTTTTGTGTTTTCAAAGTCTGTTCGCATCAATTCAGGAATACAAATCAGAGAACATGCGAATAATAATTTGCAATGATTTTTTTCTCCCAATTGCTAAGATCGGAGTTTTTTATTCTGTCGGATTAAATCAGCTGAAAAACATTTGCGAAGCTAAAGTAATTCAAGAAAAATTTTTGAGCAAAAACACCAAGATATCTGCAAAAAATTTAGGAATCTCACTTAATGTTGACATACTCGATACTTTTTCGGAGGTAAGTGCTATCGTATCGAACGATAAAATCGCAGAGATCATAAAAATAATATTGAATAATGATTTTGATGTGGAAAATTTAGAGTTAACAAAAGATACCCTGAGAATTTCGCAAAAAATATCAGAATATTTTGAAACAAATGCCAAGAGCGATGAAATCTACGCAACGATAAATTCCAAACGCATTTTCAATCGATCGATTTTGGATAAATTCACCGAAATCGACCTGCAAAATTGTATGGACATATTCCAAAAGTCTTCGAAAACTATAATAATTTGCGGAAATTTTGATACTGAACAATTAGTTAAGACTTTTCATTTAAAAAAATCAACGTTTCCAGAAAAAAATGAGCTATCGGTTCCCGGCTTTACCCCAAAAACCATAGAACTCAGAAGTAAATTTTTAGGACGTTCCTTGTATTATATCTGCAAAATTAACCATTCTTCTGATACACAAAACCAGCGTGCTATTTTGTCTGTCCTTAATCACGAAATGTTCGATTATTTCAAAAAACATTCTCAATTAATTGATAATTTTTTCTTCACAAGCTCATCTCAGTTAAATTTTCTTATGCTCGGAGTAAAAATAAGAAAAGATGTTTCTAAAAAATCTTTTGAAACTAATCTCTTGAATTTCTTTAAGTATATTAAAAAATCGAAACTTTCCCCGGAAAAACTGAAATCGATTTCGCAAATTGAAAAATTCTCAGAGATTGATGATAATGAAAATATTCATGCCAAATATCAGGAAATAGTTAATCAGTATATATTGTGCGAGCAATTACGAACTTCTGTTTCCGAAGAAATTTTGAAAATATCATCAGAAGATATAGCAGATTTTATAGAGAAAGTTTTCGAAAGCAATTCAGTTATAAAAATTTCTACACAATATAAGGCGGAAAATTAATATGAAGAAAATTTTTGTTATACCAATTTTACTTATTGTTTTTATTGTGTCTTTTTTTTATAGCAAAGAAAAACAGTCTTCTTTTCCGTTAACATATTTAAAAAATCCTTGCGAAATTATCGTTCTGAATAAATTAGACACGAAACAAATCTACATAACTTTGATATTTAAAAACGCAGGAGTGTTGCACAACACTGATTCTCAACATGGCATATCAGCGCTGATTTCCAAACTTTTATTTAGAAAAATCGGAGGACTGACCGCTCCAGAAACTGAAGAAAAAATTCAGCAATTAGGTATAACAAATTTATCTGTTAACGGACTTTCTGATCACTTTATTATTTCGTTCAGTGTTGTTGAAGAGCAATTTAAACCTGCTACGGAATTCTTAATTTCAGGATTAAAAGAAAAATTTTCAGAAAACGATTTAAGATACGTAAAAGAATTTTTTCCTACCCAGATTAGCCCGGAAGATTCTCTACCTGATGAAATTTTGCTCGATAAGTTGTACCAAAATTTATATCCAAATCACGTTTATGGAAAAAATGTAACGGGATCGTCAGACGCAATTGCAAAAATTACATTAGAAGACATCGATAATTTTATACAGAACAATTTCGCGTTAGATAATTTGAAAATCTGTTATGCAGGAAAATACTCGATAGAAAAATTGAGGATTTTCACAGACAACCTTTCCAAAGTTTTGCTAAAAAAATCTAACCAAAATAAAATTTTGAATCTACAAGGAATAAAAACTAACTGCTCTGATGAAAAAATTCTGAACAGCAATATTAGAGATATTTGTGGAATTACAACAGGAATTCGCATGGATCATCTTTCTAAACAAGAAAAAGCCTCTCTATTCATTATTGCAGATGCTTTATTTAATGAAAATGACGGGGAATTTTTTAAAGAAAAAATTCCGATGAATTTTTCTTACACAATAGAGGATCGCCAATCTTCTACCGTATTGATTTTATCAGCATTCGTTTTTCAAAAAGATCTAGATAACTACTTAAAAAAGCAAAGTAATTTTTTTGATAATTTAGATTTATCACAGCTGAAAAATCTAGAATTATCGCAAAAATATTTCATCCAAAAACAAAGACGAAAGATAAACTCATTGCATTTCATACACAATTCTCTAATTTTCTTGAACATGCCGTTTTCAAACTGTAATAACGAAATTTACAAGAAGATTTTGAAAACAGTTAAGCAACCGAACAACCGTTGCACTGTGTTTATTTCGTCGAAGTAGAAAAACACTGAAAATTCATTTCTTTTGCGAAGAATAAATCGTGCTTTCTATCAGAGCCCTTCGCACCCTTTCAGCCTTATATTTTCATGCACATCTTTAAAATGCATCAATTTACGACTAACCAGCTTATCCGCCAACCCTGGATAATGTTCCTTAAGCTGCCTACGAACAGCAGTATAGTTATTGAAAAACCAACAGAGAGATTCTCGTGAACTAATAACAATATCACCTATATAGAACACTTATCCTAGGAAAACAAAGAAACTCAAATAAAAAGTCCATAAGTAATAAGTGTTACCTACATATGCATAAGCATTCCTCAAATCATATAATCCAGAAGGTATACGCACCACTCGTATATCACTACTATCCGCATCATCACTTCTAAATTAATCCATTTACTCGTTTATAACAAAAAAGAAAGCCTCGACTAAGTCTTGGCTTTCTTGCATGCAATTAATTATCCCTTTTATTCATAAGAGAAATCTATGGAAACATTCTGTTTTACCTTCTTCATCAAAGTACTTTCTCCACTGGATTGCCAAACGGAAAAACTTGTCTCCTCCATAATTTCTGTATCAGAAGAATAACTGCTGATACTGTGAATCTTTTTTACTTTCTTATTAAACGGAGAAAGTAATATGTTTGCATCTTTTTCAGCATTCTTCGCAGCTTCTTTCATTAGCTCTTCTCTTATATTTTCTAAATTCAAAATTTTGTAAACACATTTATATGAAACTATCAAACCTTTAGATGCCAGTTGCATAATCTGATTTTTGATATTATCCACACTTTCAAAATTTTTAGTACGAATGAAAACTGTATCCTCCGATGCGAAAGCTTGCTCCTTATGAGAAATTTTTACTAATCCCAAAACACCTTCTCTTTCTCCTCTGTTCTCTGTTTTCATATTCATTGAAATGACATCTTTCTCATCTAACCCACAAGTCTTCAAAAAATCCAAAACTTGCTGCTTATCTGCAATTCTTTTCTCATTCAGCTTTGCAAAATCTTCATCTTTATTTTTGATTACTATATTCATTTCAACTATATCAGATTTTACTATCTTTTCAGCAGATCCTGTCGTTGAAATATTTATGGGATAACCACTATGCTTTATTGCTTTGCTTATAGTTTTAAATCCATACAAAAACACCAACGAAACAAATAGTCCGACTATAAATGTAACTTTTACTGTTTTATCCATTGCTAATCTCCTAACTTTGTCTAGATTTTAGGAGAAAACCATTAAAAAAAAGTTAATTAATCATCTTTTTCAAATCAAACAAGAGATTCATCGCGTCTAAAGGTGTCAACTCGTCTATATTTATGCCCTTAAGTTTTTCTTCCACAGGTGAAATCTGAACATAGTTCATTTCCATCTGATCAGAAGGCTCTATCTGAAAGTTCTTCACATCATTTTTCGACTCTAATTTTACAAGAAGATCTTTTGCCCTTCGTATCACATTTTTCGGAACTCCAGCCAAACTCGCAACGTGAATACCGTAAGATTTATCCGCAATACCATCGATAATTCGATGATAGAAAATTACTTTCCCTTCCCACTCTTGGACTTTCAGAGTCTTACATTTTATATCTCTCAATTTTTCATTTAGAGCCGTCAACTCTCGGTAATGAGTCGCAAACAACACTCGACATTTATTATTTTTGTAAAGACTCTCTATCACTGCCCATGCAATAGATAGACCATCATACGTCGAGGTTCCTCTTCCGACCTCATCCAAAATTACAAAGGATTTTTCCGTCGCTTGATTCAAAATTATTGCTGTTTCTATCATTTCAACCATAAAAGTTGATCGTCCACGAGCTAAATCATCGGACGCACCTATACGAGAAAATAGCCTATCGACTATTCCTATTTTCGCCTTCTTAGCTGGAATATAACTTCCGATCTGAGCCATAACAATAAGCAAAGCATTTTGCCTCAAATATGTACTTTTTCCTGCCATATTAGGACCAGTAAGAAGGCAAACTCGAGAATTAGAAGTTAAATCGCAATCATTTCCTGTAAAATCATTCTGAATTAATTCCAATACTGGATGCCGACCATTTTCTATCTCCAACACTGGTTCATCGACAACTTCTGGACATACATAATTACGCTCCAACGCTATCAATGCAAAATTCGTGTAAATGTCCAGCAAAGCAAGCAACTTTATCGTTACCGAAATCTTTTCGTAATTCTGCAGAACAACTTCAACCAACCCATTATATATCGAACGTTCCAATTGACTGAAATCTTCTGACGCCTTAAAGATTTTTTCTTGCAAATCCAGAATTTCTTCAGTTGTATACCGAATGTTATTCACCAAAGTTTGACGATGCATAAATTCTGGTAATATTTTATTTTTCTGAGAAAGAGGAATTTCAACATACCAGCCAATTATTGCATTATTTCTTATTTTTAACGTATTTATTCCCGTTTGATAAATATACTTATCTTGAAGTTTCATCATAAGATCTTCACTATGATTTTTTAGATACCTTAACTTATCTAATTCAGAAGAACATCCTTCGGCAATCAAATCTCCGTTCGGTTGAAACTTTTCCACCATTGAATTCTTAAGAAGATTACTTAATTCAGAAAAGTCATGCAAGGACTTAAAATCATGACCCCCTTCATAAGGAATATTTTTATCCGATGCGATTTTTCTTATCTGATCACTTACAATTAACGCATCGCGAACATTTTCCATATCTTTTGGTGAAAATTTATTAAATCTTATTCTGTTTATTGATCTCTCAAAATCTGGACATTGACCCAAAATTTCTCTCAAACTATTCAATAAATCTCTATTTTCAGTGAAAAATTTCACACACTCTTGCCGTTTCTTTAGAAGATTAATATCAACTACAGGCATCGATACACGAGATACCAACATTCTCGCCCCAAAAGCTGTTTTTGTTTTATCCAAAGCTTGAATCAGTGTATATTTTGACTCCGTTCCGTTCGTACTCAGAATCTCCAAGCTTTTGCTGGTATTTGCATCGATAACTAAATAATTATTCATCAAAATTTTCTTTGGAACTGGAAGAACACTCAAATTGTCTTTTTGAGTAATAATCAAATATTCCAAAACAGATCCGCAACAAGCTAATTCCGCATTCGAACTTAGTTCAAAGCTATCTAAGGTAGAAACTTTAAAATATTTTTCCAGTCTCGCCTTCTCTATAGTTGGATTAAATTTAGAAGAAGGCAACTTTGTAACTGTCGCATCAGAAAACTTACTTATGTGTTTCGCAAAATCTTCGAAATCAGATGAGATCAATATCTCTTTCGGAGAATAATTTTCCAACACAGAACCGATTTCCGAATATGCCACTGTATTCACAAAAAAATCACCGGTAGAAATATCAATAAGGGAAAAACTAATCTGGTCAAAATCATCTTTTTTCCTTTTGCGAATCGGAACCAAAGACATCAAATAGTTGTTCTTATTATAAGTTAGTAAATCATCTTCAACCAAGGTTCCAGCAGAAATAATTCTTGTAATCTCCCTTTTGACAACCGCTTTATACCCTCTTTTTTTCGCTTCTTTCGGATCCTCCATCTGCTCACAAATTGCAACTTTATGCCCTGCTTTGATTAATCTGCTAACATAATTATCTACACTCGCAACAGGAATCCCACACATAGGAATATCCTCTCCATCTTGAGTTTTTCCCCTGTGAGTTAAAACGATGTTCAACGCAGATGATGCAATTTTTGCATCCTCGAAAAATAATTCGTAAAAATCTCCTAAGCGAAATAGCAACAGACAATCCTGACATTCAACTTTCGCTGACAAATACTGAGACATCATTGGCGTCGAATCTTTCAAAGCTTTGTAATAAAGGATATTATCTTCCATAATCACTACCTAATTGCGAACATGTTAAGTATAAAAAAAATGCCTCTGATTTTAAAGCTGATTTTATATATAAGACCTGTTCATTTCATCTCTCACACAATCACCTTTAAAAAGGATCCTTTGAAAATGAGATTCTCTGAGAAAACTCAATTTTTATTATGTTTATTTTGTTGACTTTTTTCTCAGAATATATTAAAAAATTTACAACGTCCCCGTCGTCTAGAGGCCTAGGACATCGCCCTTTCACGGCGGCAACACGAGTTCGAATCTCGTCGGGGACGCCATTTCGCAGCCGCCGCACTGTTCTAAGAGAGGTGACTACTGCGTTTCTTCTGAGGTTGTGGTGTGCGTTCTGTTTCATCTAAGTTACGGATTTTCAAATAAAATAAAAGATAAGATATCTTGATTTATCAGGATAAAGTATATACTGTGCTGAAAGCGACTGTTCTTGAATAAATCTAGGAAAAATCGGTTGCTAAAATTTTTAAAGAAGGAATGGAAAATGAAAAATATATCGTCTGCAATTTACGTATTGTTATTGTGTTTTTTTCTGGAAAAAGTAGATGCTATGCCTGACAACAGTAGCAAATCTAATTCTTCGCATCAACAAAAATTATCTATCAACAATAATCTCGAAAACCAAGCAGCAGAACAACTTATTCGCCTAAAACAAAGTAATAGTTCTGAGATAAAAACACATCGAAAAAATTTCTTATCAGCTTTAAAAGAAATCATAAAAATACGCCAACAAAAAATCCCTTTACGAAAGCAAATACAAAAAAGAAATTATGAAGTCTTAATGCTACAAAAACAAATAAAAGAAAGAAGCTATGAACTCTTTATATTGCAAAAACAAATAAAAGAAAAAAGCTATGAGCTTTGCTTGTTAAATAATCAGTTAATACAATTAAATATGCGTAAAAAATATGCTAAACAAACCGAAATCAACAGTTATCTATCGATACAAAAAGAAAAGCATTCCTCTAAATAGATAACCAAATAAATCATGTAAGTTTTTTATAAAAACAATACAATTTTAATAATTTATTAAGCTTTTGTTTTTAGAATGGTTGCGAATATTAATTGGAGAGTTTATATGACTGAAAACAATCAAGAGAAAAAAAAGCCAATAAAAAAAGTTGCAATAGCCATGCAAGGTGGAGGAGCTCACGGAGCTTTCGCTTGGGGAGTTATGGACCGTTTGTTGGAAGAAGATGATTTGTATTTTGAAGGTGCTTCCGGAACTAGTGCTGGTGGAATGAATGCCGCCTCACTTATCGATGGAGTTATTCACGGAGGCAATGCTGGAGCAAGAGCAAAGTTGAACGATTACTGGAGAGGCATGGCAGAAATGGCAAAAAAGACCTCCCCATATCAACTAAATCCGATAGATAAGTTCAACAAATATTATAATTTAGACCGCTCCCCAGGACCTTTGCTAATGAATTTTTTGGGGTCTTTCTTATCTCCGTATCAGCTCAATCCGACAAACTACAATCCGTTTGAAGATTATCTGCGTGATTTCTTTGATTTTAAAGCAGTTCGTGAAAACAAAGAGCACAAAATTTTCCTAGGAGCTACTCATGTAAAAACAGGAAAGGTTAAAGTTTTTTCTAATGGAGAATTTTGCCCTGACGCATTAATGGCTACTGCTTGTCTGCCTTTCTTATATCAAGCAGCAAAAGTGGATGGAGAATATTACTGGGATGGTGGATATATAGCAAATCCCCCAATTTTTCCTTTAATTAATAATTGTGAAACAACAGATATTATTCTGATCCAGTTAAGAAGAACTCATTGTTCAGAGATTCCAATGACAGCAGCATCTATCGAAGATCGATACAAAGAGATTACTTTTAATAACTGTCTTGTTCGAGAAATGCGATCCATTCATTTAATTACTGAAATGATAGACAAAGGTATCATTAAAGATCCATCTGTAAAGAGAATGAATATCCATTTGATTAAGAATGAAGATGCATTCAGAGGACTGAATCTTACCAGCGCTCTAAACACCGATTGGGATTTCTTGCAGATGTTAAAAGAAGCCGGAAGATCCACAGCGGACAACTGGCTAAAAGCTCATAAGGAAAAGATTGGAACGAAACAACACTCGATCGACGAAGAAGTGTTTAGTAACTTCGCTTAAAGTCTTTAAAAAATATCGGAAAATCCGATATCTAATCAATTGCCGAAATATGGTTTTATGACAAATATTTTCTGAATCATAAAACCTGATTTCGGTTTTTTTATTATTCAAACAAAAAAATCGTAAAACTTTCCCTCAACTCCTAGTAAAAAAATCTCTTAAACCTTGATAAATAGAACAAAAAATAGTACAAGGCCATCAGCAGATGGCAAATCTAAGATTTCGTTAAAGTTGATTCGTGCATTCGGTGGTTTGCTGTGAGGAACGACTGCATGAAGAGAGATGTATAAGGAAAGCGTTATGTTTGAAAAAGATTTAGTTTGTAATTCTTTTCTCTATACACTTGGTCTGTATCTTTATTATCGATATTGATAGTTCGATTTTTATTTCACTTTTTTAATTAATAGTTTTTGCATTTTTTTGTTTGGGTATTTGCTCCCATTTTATTGAATTTATTGGAGATTTTTATGAAAAAACAATTTGAAGCAGCATTTTTACTTGCGGGAACAGCTATTGGTTCTGGTATGATATCTTTACCTATTGTTTTAGCTAAATTTGGTATATTAGGAAGTATTTTGATAATGCTCTCGTTTTCAATACTTACTTACGCAACAGCTCTGATCAGAGCTGATTTGAATTTACAGACAAAATCTAAAGCGACATTGGGAGAAATTGGAAAATTTTTTGCATGTTCAAAAGTAGGAGCTTTAGGAGATTTTTGTTTGCAACTGCTGTCGTTTGCTTTAATGTCTGCATACTTATTTGGCGGTGCGTCTATTTTAGCGGCATGTTGTAATATTCCTACATCAGTAATGACTTTTTTATTCTCTATCGTAATAGCTATAGCATTTTTTCTTTCATTTGGGCTGATTCTTAAAATAAATAAAATTCTGTTTACATCGATGTTTACAATTTTGGTTGTTCAAGTGATCTTATTATTGTCTAAAATCGATATAGAGTTTATTCCAATAGCTAATAACAGAATCCACCTACAAGATTGGTCTGTTTTAATTCCTATAGTTTTTACATCTTTTGGATTTCAAGGGTCTATTCATTCAGTAACAAAATTTTGCAACAATGATCGCAATGTAATTAAGAATGCATGTCTTTGGGGTAGTATAATTCCTGCGATTGTATACATAATTTGGACTGTTGCCGTCTTGTTAGTAATCGCAAATACAGATGCAAATTTCTTCAGGTCAATGTTGAGCGGACAAAGTATTGATGTTGGAGAACTTGTAGAAACGCTAAGTTGTGCATCTTCGATGAAATTTATTCAGTTGATTATAAAAATCGTATCTTTTTTGGCGGTTTTAACTTCAATTTTTGGAGTAGGCATAGCTTTATTTGAAACACTAAATCGAAACTACAATACTTCAAAGTTAGCAACGGTTTCTATGACCGTATTTTTACCCGCTATCGTTGCATTATTAATCCCAAATGCATTTATAAGAATCTTGAAATTTTCCGGAATAATACTGTCGATAATTGCAATAATTGTACCGATCATTATTTCGATCAAAATGCAAAAACTCCGCATAAAAAGAAAGACCAAATTATTATTAGCAAACAAAGGAATCATGTTCACTGTATTTGCTTTTGGACTAATTATAATTTTACTTGGCTGTTTTGAACGTATTTAACACACCGTGATTCTTTACAAAACAAAGAGCGACCACTAAATCGCCCTTATTTTTTTATCGCATATCTTTTTTTTTAATATTAAAAATTTTACCCATTTTCCTTGGAAATACGAAAACAGACCTTATATAGATAATTAACTAAAGAAAGAACAACAACATGAAAAATGCTCTGTTAATAGCAGGTCTAGCAGTTACATCAATGACTACGCTAGGAATGCAGTCAAATTATGCAGATATAAATTTCGGTAATGGTTGTCGCAAAAGAACTTTTTCTTCAACACAGGAAAAAAATTCGAAAAACAGCAATGAAATCGACTCAATATTAAATGAGAAACAAAGTTTCGACGAAAAATATTTATTACAAAAAGTTAAAAGAGCCAAAAAAAGTGCGCAGTTAATAAAAAAAATAGCGCAACGTCAGATTGATCAATGGTTTCAAAAAATTCAAACTGCTGAACAGAAAGTGAAAGAGGTAGAAAATCAGCTTCAACAATTTTACTTAGCGACACAGTCTTTATGTGAAAACGATTCGAATGAAAACAAACTAAATACCGCGATTCCTCGGCAAATAAAGTTTGGAAAAAAGGCGATTTTTACAACCAATCAAAATACCTAGAGGTTGTAAATAAAGCGTTTGGAGTAAACTTTAATTGTGCTCATGAATGCTCTTCACTAATAAAAGAAGCATTTAGAGCATTTGAATCAAGGAGAGCAAGATGGCAAGAAACTGGAACCAACCTCTTATTTTGGAATGGTAATGCTTATTTAAACGGATCAATACCAATCTCTTATACCTACGATAATTTATGGGTACAAGGCCGAAAATATCATCCGATACAACTGTGTGAAATATTCGGATATACAACCGCACAAATGAATGCAATCGCTGATATATACGAAATCTTCCCTAAGCTAACCGAAGCGTTTTCATATTTTCCGATTCAAAAATTCTGGAACGAAGCAAAATTTCAAAAGAATTCAGAAATAGGCCAAACTGTATTGAGATATAAAGAAAAATATAAACCATGGTCCTACAAATATCTTGAACTAGCTGCGAACTATATAATGTCTTCACGAAACTTGCAAATAAACACCATTCATATGGATTTTAAGCAGGAAGATTTGCTAATTTCTTACAGAAAAGCCGAAAAGACAAATAAAGATTTCTTGATAAAGTTTGGAGAATACATAGGAACGTTCAACAAAGAGGACAAAGATTCTTTCATAAATCAATTACAAAACATAAAAAATTCCTTAAAGGAAGCACCTGATTTATGTAACATGTACAAACGCTATGCCCATACTGAATATATGGTAAAATATTTGCAAAAACAGAATGGAAACGAAGCAGAACCTCTTTATATGGTATCGTATTATGATATATGCCAGAATTGCGAGAAATTATTAGCAGAAACCACGAAAGAAGAGAATGAAAAAAACAACACAATAGTCATTTCAGTGCACAACTACATTGATAGCAGATACAGAGATCGTCCAAAAGATTTAGTGAACAAGAGCTTTCTACAAATCCATCTGCCTTGATTTGCTGAGTTGCGCTAATTTCAACGCTCATTGCTTATCAGTTAACCCCTTCCTGTATCAACACTTCTCGTTTGTTGATTAAGCCACAATTGAGATTATAAAAAGAAAAAATTCATTTTTGCAACTGTATACGGTTTGCGAGACCAACTCAGTTCAAAATGATATATACAAGAAACGAATCGATTTTTTATTGAATGGCAGTAGTCATTTGAATCGCGAACTAGATCTAAAACATAACGCACGAAAGTTCAACAGAGACGAAAGAGAATTTATGAACCCCAATTATGGAATAGAAAGAGAGAGATGGTGAGTAGAAAAGGAAGGCTTAGTCGATTTCAATTGATAAGCAGTGAGGGTCGAAATTATATGCACGAGCATATTGATAAAAGACCTGTGCCTGGAGTGTTCGAGCAAGAATTT
>JAZLGP010000061.1:0-28471 GCA_045616365.1 Alphaproteobacteria bacterium
CGGAACACTTAGAGAGCGGCAAGGAGAAAGAACACAAAAATATGTTTAAAAAGGTGTGGAACAAAGTTGCTAAGAAAAAAGAAGGCGGGAAAAATGTCGGGGGCAGCTTGAAAGACCGCCGATTGTCATCGGATTCCAACGCTACTCTTTATGCTGATGATATTGATACAGAGGAAGATATAAATACAAGTGTAGATACGTTAGTTAATGATTAAAAACAACAAGGCATATTCGTGATTGCTGTAATTTAGTTTAATAACTGTATCACGGACGAGTTTTTTTGATCAACTTATTCGGAATCTAATGACTAAAAATAAGGAAGCCCTTTATGAGGGCTTCTTTTTTCAATACATATTCGCGATAACGAAATCAGTTTTTTCTCGTCTCTATTTCTCAGTTTAATCTAAATCCATGACAGTAATTTTTCCGAATTTTGCAGACAAATCATCGATATGATGCAACAAATAGCAAATTGGATCGAGATCAGGTGCGTCTAGATCGAGCACAGCACCCCATTCTGTTCGACTATGATGAGCCGCGATCATTTTTGCAACAAGATCGAATCCTGCCGACATACACGTAGAAAATCCCCACTGCGAATGAGTAAGCCATTTTTTTTGAAATTCCGTATTAAACCCGATAACTCCAGAGTTTAAATCAATTGTGTATTCCCAAATTTTTCCGAAATCATGCAAAATACAGGAGGCATAAACAGTTCCTTTGTCGATTTTTGGATGTTTTTCCAAGAAATCTTTTGCGATTTCGAGGCATTCAAAAGTATGTTCCAGAAGTCCGCCGAGATAATTGTGATGGATTGACTTTGCTGCCGGCGCTATCTTAAAGGCTTCTGCATATTCTTTCACAAGTCCAGAAACAAAATCTCTGAGCTTATCATATTGGATCGACTCAATATATGTTTGAATTGCTGCAAAAATTTCTTCTCGTTGCTGTTCTGATAGTCCGATTTTTCCTTCTTTCAGCAATACGAAATCGTGAATAACGTAGTCTGAGTAGTTTGAGGGAAGATCGAAATTCACCAACTTGATGGTATTTCCGCATCTAAAAATCTTCTCATCATGATATTTTCTTAAATCATTTGACCACATTACTGCCGAAAAATTAAATTTTCCATCTGTAGACTTCAAATTCAATCTTCGATAGTCGTCTCCCCGCTTTGTTTTCTGCAACGCAGATGAAACTATCACCAATTCCGCCAATTTTAGGTTGGGTTTTTCCAAATCTCTTATATCCATTTTTCCCTACTTTGATTTACGTTTAAACAATTTCAACTTCGGATCTATATCTACAAGAAGTTCTGCAATTTGTACACTATTGAGGGCTGCGCCCTTGCGTAGATTATCAGTTACTGCCCAAAACATCAGTCCATTTTTTACAGTTGGATCTTTTCGTACCCTACTGATAAACACGGCATTTTCCCCTTGCGCATCTAATGGTGTTGCCACGATATTGTCCTCTTTTCTGTCTACGGTTAGAATGCCTTCGAAGTCTTCAAAAGCATGGTAAGCCATTTCAGGGGAAATTTCCTTTGAAAATTCGCAAGCTACTGTCATTCCATGACCGATAAAAGTTGGAACTCGAACGCAAGTCACTGCAACTTTTACATCTGACTTCAAAATTTTACAGATTTCGCATGCAACTTTGTCCTCTTCTTCCGAAATACCTGATCCATAAAGATTTCCTATAACAGGTATGACATTAAAGGCTATTTGTTTTGAAAATACATCCGTAACGACTTCTCCGGAGGAAACTACAGCTTTTGTTTGGTTATACAGTTCATCAGTTGCTGCTCTTCCTGCTCCCGATACTGCTTGATAAGTTGAAACTACTACACGTTTGACGGGAGAAATATCAGACAACGCCTTGATCGCCATTGCTAAAGGAACGGCTACGCAATTTGGAGTTGAAATAATTCCCAGTGGTGCGCCTTTATCTAAAATTTTTGCATTCACTTCGGGAATAACAAGAGGAACTTTCGGATTAAATCTGAAATACGAGCTTTTATCAATGATTATACATCCTGCCTCAGTTACTTGCTGAGCATGTTTTTTAGAAAAGTCCGAACCCGCGCAAAATATCGCAAGGTCAATCTGAGAAAAATCCACAGACTCGAAACTTTGTACTTCTAAATTCTGATTTTTGAATGAGACTTTCTTTCCCACTGACTTCTGAGATGCTACCGCGAAAACCTTGTTCACAGGAAAATTTCTCTCGGCTAGAATATTTAGCGTATTGTTTCCTGCATTCCCAGTAGCTCCGACAACTGCCACGTTATAATTTTTTGAATTTTTCATTAACGCCTCTAACTAAAGCTCGTGTTGATTTTAAGCTTTATTTTTAATAACATAAAGCGATTTGTTTTAAAAATTTTTAGCGACAATTATAAAGGGAAAAGTTGCAGTTGTTTGGGACATTGGCTCCGTTGGCGGACAGAATTCGTCCGGAAGATTTTGATGAAATAATCGGACAATCGTTAGAAAATCAAATTTCGGCGATTGATAATTTGCAATCGCTAATTTTGTGGGGACCTCCAGGTTCAGGAAAGACTTCTTTTGCGAAAATCATTGCAAAAAAAAGCAAGTTGAATTTTGAAGAAACCTCTGCTGTTATGCATTCGACCTCAAAATTCAAGTCAATTTTTGAGCAGTTGGATACCAATTTTTTGTCAAAAACTATTTTGCTCGTGGATGAAATTCATCATCTTAATAAAAGTCAGCAGGATATATTTTTACCTCATCTCGAGAATGGCTCTCTGATTTTGATTGGAACGACTACGGAAAATCCATCCTTCGAATTGCGACCGGCTCTTCTTTCTCGGTGTAAAGTTATAACTTTTGATCGGCTGCAGTTGGGAGATTTGGAGAAAATTTTGCAACGTGCTGAAACGTTTATGAAAAAGGAATTGCCTTTGACTCTCGAAGCTCGTCAACATCTGTGTTTGATGTCAGACGGAGATGGAAGGTATTTATTAAATCGTGCGGAAGAGCTTTTTAATTTGCGTACATCTGAAAAATTAGATGTTGAAAAATTGAGAAAATTCTCACCGAAACGTGCTGCTGTTTACGACAAAGGGAACGAAGAGCATTACAATTTGATCAGTGCTTTGCATAAGTCGTTGCGAGGGTCAGATGTCGATGCCGCACTATATTGGATGCACCGTATGTTACAGGGAGGCGAGCAGCCGTTATATATTTTGCGACGATTAATCCGTTTTGCGAGTGAAGATGTGGGGATGGCTGATCCGAACGCTCTTGTTCAAGCATTGTCAGCTCATAAAAGTTATACAATTTTGGGATCGCCTGAAGGGGAATTGGCTATCGCTCAGGCTGTGATTTATTTGGCAACCGCTCCGAAGTCTAATGCTGTGGAGACTGCCTTTTTGAAATCTAAACAGTGTGCGAAATTCTACGGATCTCTTCCTGTTCCGAAAAAAATCCGTAATGCGCCAACGAAACTCATGAAAGAGCTGGACTATAACAAAGGGTATATATACGATCACGATACAGAAAACGCTTTTTCAGGAACGAATTTTTTCCCAGATGAACTTTCTCGCAAAAAGTTTTACGAACCAAACGAGCGAGGCTTTGAACGAGAGATCAAAAAACGCATCGATTGGTGGGATAAGAGAAGGAAATAAAACTCCTCCTTAAAATTCAACTAACTCGAAATCGATTGTTTGAAATAAAAAAGTTCCCCGCTACAGACAGCGGGGAATAGTAATTATTTGACGGCTCATTTTAATTTCAACTCTACAAAATGTCCTGGCTGAAGAGCGACTCTTTTGATCTTATCGAAAGATTTCTCCCCAGTTCCTTTATACATGTTTACAGACTCAAAATTCTTAAAGTAATCGGTAAACGAGTAAATAATTATAGTAGACCCTATTGCATCAGCTAACAAATTCCATTCCTCGACTGCATCAGTAGTAAGCCCTTTTTGTTCATCTATGTAACGACCCAGAGTCGTTCCTTTGTGAGGAATAGCCTGTAAACCTCTTGAAGTATCGTCGTCTAGACCGAGAGATAGAATCGGGCACTGATTGTTTAAACCGTCAAGTGTGGCACCGTGATCTTGGATTTTAAAGTTGCGTTGTTTTTGAAAAAATACGTTTAGTTCGTTAGAAATATCCAAACCATAAACGCTCTCCAGACCCGCAATATACAATCCGCCTATTTCATCTATTTTCTTCTCCAAAGAAATCAGATCGACTGGATTAACATGTACTTCGTCCAAAGAGATGTTGGTCACCTCAGCTATTGTTTTGCGCAACTCTTGTGAGGTCATTCGGTTAATGCGATCTTTTCCTGCTTGGGTAAGAAAATTATCGATATATATAACGGCGCCTGCATCAAAGCAAAACAGCGAAGCAGCAATAGAACACGCCCCTAAAAAAATTGACTTCTCAAATTTCATAACTTTTTTCCTAATCAACAATACTCATTAAAAGTGATAAACGTACATCAATCGAACACTATAACCCTTAGTTTTTACCGTTTCTCTAAATGGAACAGGAACAGGGATTTTGTTCGCGCCTGCTGCTACGAGGTTATCAGTTAAATTCTCTATTTGCTTGCTAATTGGAAACCTATAATTTCCTTCCAATTTTATAGAGCAACTCTTTCCTACGTTTTTTTCGATACTCAAACCAACAACAGGAGTGATTTTGCTGAATTTTATCTCATTTCCGAGCAATTCGTTTTGAGCTTTAATTCCTGTTTTTGCTGCACCAGCCCTGATACAAACCAAGGTATCGATATCTGGAATATATCCCCCGACTTTCAGTGCAAGAGTTGGAACGACTGCGTTATTTTGAACAGTTGTATCTCCGTAAGTCGTGCCAGCTCTATAGAACCGATCAGACTCAACAGACTTGCCTTTTTTTGAAATATCCAACGAAAAATCAGCTCCTAAATATAAGTTGGAATAGACAAACTGACCGTATCCAACACTTACTGATGCGCCAACTTTTCCTACGTTTTTTCGGTTCAATCCTTGATTTATTACGTTAACGAGTTTTGAATTTTTCGCGAGAGCGTCGGCTTGTTCTTTTGTTAAAGATGGGTCCATTGTTTTTATAAATTTAGCGCTGGTATCCCCTAGATTATCGCTTACCTTAACATCATGCATGCTGTTTTGATACGATAAACCCGCTCCGACGTAAAATCCTTCGTAAGCACTCTTTCCATCTGCGCAATCTTTTGCTCCGCATACAGCACAACACGCCGCAAGCGCAGCAGTCAAAGTTTTTCTCATAATTAAACCTCCAGTTCAACACTAAAATTATTGTGCATTATTTTCAATAATGTTGCAACAAAAAATAACGGCATGGCAAAAACAAATTACGAAAAAGGTTAAGTTGATACGTTTTGTGTAAAAAAACTTATTTTTAGCTAATTTAATTAAGTCTTTTGTAAGGTTTTAATAATTTGGTTTGAATTTATCTTGATCACTGGAAATATATTGTGTATCATAAGGAAACTTATTGGGGTGTAGCCAAGTGGTAAGGCAGCGGGTTTTGATCCCGCGATTCGTGGGTTCGAGTCCTACCACCCCAGCCAGCTGAAGACTTTTTATGAATATCGATTTTATGCATCTTGCTTTGGTGGAGGCTCGAAAGGCTTTCGAGAGGGATTCTGTTCCGATCGGAGCGGTGATAGTTCAGGGGGATGCGGTAATATCTTCTGCCGGAAATGAAGTTATGAAACAAAAAGATCCTATTGCTCATGCGGAAATCTTGGCGATTCGTCGTGCGTGTGAAGTTTTAGATATACGAATCTTGGATCAATGCGACATATATGTGACTCTTGAACCTTGTGCTATGTGTGCCCAAGCAATTTCATTGGCTCGAATCAAAAATTTGTACTTTGGTGCATATAGTCCAAAATACGGAGCAGTTGTCAGTGGTGCACAAATTTTTCAGTATTCTTTGCACAAACCTGAATTTGTTGGAGGTGTTTTGGAATCCGAATCAGAAAAAATGTTGAAAAATTTTTTCAAAAATAAGCGTTTTTAACATTTTTTTTACAAAAGATCTTTAAACATGAAATCTGTTACTGTATAAAGTAGGTAGATAAATTTTTGGAGGAATAGTGCTCGTATACGTACGTGACAATAATGTCGATCAAGCTTTAAGGGCTTTGAAAAAGAAAATGCAGCGTGAAGGAATTTTTCGTGAGATAAAGTTGCGCAGACATTTTGAGAAACCATCGGAAAGAAGAATCAGAGAAACCTCTGAGGCAATTCGTCGTACAAGAAAATTGCTCAGAAAACGTCTGGAGCGCGAAGGTTACTAATTCATAGCAGAGCTTTCGTTTTGCTTTAAAATCTTAGGGGTCGTAGCTCAGTTGGTAGAGCGCGACGTTCGCATCGTCGAGGTCAGGGGTTCGACTCCCCTCGGCTCCACCATTTGTTTCTATGCTTGTTGGTTAGATCGTTTTTTGTTTTTGACATTTTATTTAACTGATAATTTTGTAGGGTTGTGTTTATGATTCCAAAGAAGATATTTTATGTGTGGGGAGTGAACGAGCCGAAGAGGAAGGATGTTCTTGCCTGCATGCAGTCATGGCGTCAAAATTGCCCTGATTATGAAATTGTTGAAATCAATGAAGATAGTAAAGAGTATTTTGATTTTCGGAAAGAACTTCAATCTAACAGGTGGTTTCGAACGGTCTACGAAAAAAAGATGTGGGCTTATGTGGCGGATTATATTCGAATAAAGGTGCTTTACGAAAATGGCGGAGTTTATTTGGATACAGATGTTTTTGTTGTGAAGACCTTTGACAGATTTTTGGATGATTCTGCTTTCGTAGGCATGCAAGATAATGCTGTTGATGGAAAAAGAGATAAGGTTGAACCTGCGATTTTGGGTGCTCAGAAACACAACAATCTGTTAAAATGTATTTTGGATGTTTACGAAGAAGATATCTGGCGAATACCAATCTATACTATGCCGGATTTGTTTGATTTTGCTTTAAAAAAATTATATTCAGTACAAAAATTTAAGGGTCGTAATGAGCAGGATGTTATTGAGTATTCAGATATTAAGGTTTATCCCGAAAGATTTTTCATACCGTTCCGATTTGGTGAGAAATTTTCGCCTGAATGTGTTGGGCCAGAAACTTATACCATACACTGGTGGGGGGCGAGTTGGGTAAAGCCTGAAATGTTGAGTTTTTTGGAGAATAAGCATAAATCTTCGGAAATAGCTAAGTCGAGAGGATATTATCGTCGAATTTTTTTGTTTTCCTTCATACCTCTGTTGAAGATATATATCGATGGGAATAAGCTAAAAATAGCGAGATTTACTGTTCTAACTGTTAGTTCAGGCAAAGATCAAGATAATTCAGGATATTGTCCTTCATTAGAGGTAAAATTGTTGAAAAGAATACCATTGTTCAAAGTTATGAAAAAAGAACGAGGAAATAAACGGAAATATTATTTTCTGGGGCTGCCCCTGTTGAAGATCGCTTGATTTTTCGATAGGAATGGACGTTAGATAGATTGTCTATTTTTGATGCAGGGCAGGTTTAGGTGTTCTGTGTGCTACTCGTCGTCCAAAACGGTTATAGTTCCTTTTCGATGTGTGAGTTCTTGTGGGCGGAATGATGCATGAAGGGAATCCATAATTTGGTTCGACGGTGTGTCGTATCGAATGTGAAGTGGGGCATAGACTGGAATGTTTTTGTATTTCGGTTTTGGGAGATCTACTCTTTTCCAGAAAAATCTATTTTGTAGAACGATTTGTTGCCACTCTGGTATCAACAATACATTGAACGTCGGATTTTTTAATTCGTATCTTGTGACGGGTACGATTTTCCAATTTTTGAGCCAAGGTCTATCGGTATTGTCAAATTGTGGGTGATTTTTAGGTTGCATTGTATGCGCATCAGAAAACGTTATAACAATTAGTCCGATAATTGATAATAAATTTTTCATAATATTTCTCCAAAAACATGATTCAATATAAGAGCCATTCTGAATGAATACAATTAAATTCTGGTAAATGTTTTTGAGAATTTTTAACGCTAAAAACAAGATTATTTGAACAAAAACAGAAACTCAGTGCTGAGGTTCTGTTATGGAAATCTTTGTTGTTTGCCTCTTTACAAGAAGGGAAACATTTTTGAAAAGGTTTTCGTTGGAATAAGGCCTTCGCGAAATTCAACTGAATCAACACCAAAAGTTGAACATAATGATTGTCCAATTTGATCTCTGGTCATGTCATATCTAATGTCAATAGGTGCCTGAATTTTTATTCCATTATATTCTTTGCAACTCATGTTAATACTTTTTGCGGATATTCCCCCGAGACATACTTTTTCCTTGGAAGGTATCTGCAATACTTCGACTGGTGGTTGAACATTTACCTTGTATAAAATAACAGGCACACTACTTTGTTTGTTGTTAAAATGGTCAGGTTGCATTGCGCTTATATCAAAAAACGTAGCGATAGCTAACGCGAAAACTAATGTTAAACTTTTCATAATGCTTTCTCCTAAAAAACGTAGTTAAACGTAAGAGATGTTTTTCATAAACACAAGCAAAATTTTTGTTTAATCTTTTTATAAATTAGAGACTTTTCCGATCCATAAATCTATTGAAAATCAGCTTGATTTTTTAGATAATATTATGATTTTTATAGAGGTTAAAATGTACAGAACTCACAATTGCGGTGAATTAAGAGAGGCGAATGTTGGGAGCATCGTCAAGTTATCAGGATGGGTTCACAAAAAAAGAGATCACGGAAATTTGTTGTTTATTGATTTGCGTGATCATTATGGGATTACTCAATGTGTTGTTGATCCGAGTAGCATAGCTTTTTCAGATGTCGAGAAAATTCGTTTGGAGTGTATTGTTACCGTCGAAGGAGAGGTGATTCGCAGGTCTCCTGAAACAATCAATAGCGAAAAACCAACGGGAATGATTGAAGTGCGTATCGATAAATTCACGGTTTTGTCTTATGTCGAAAGTTTACCGATGGCCGTAAGTAGTGTTTCAGATTTGTCTGAAGATACTCGTTTGAGATATCGTTTTATTGATTTACGTCGTGAAAAAATTCATCAAAATATCGTATTGAGATCTCAAGTTATTTCATCGATTCGTGAGAAGATGAAAAAACAAGGTTTTTTGGAGATCAGTACTCCGATTTTGACTTCAAGTTCGCCTGAGGGGGCAAGAGATTTCCTTGTTCCGAGCCGATTGCATCCAGGGCAGTTTTATGCGTTACCGCAAGCTCCTCAGCAGTTTAAGCAGTTGTTGATGGTTGCGGGGTTTGATAAGTATTTTCAGATTGCACCTTGCTTCCGAGATGAAGACAGTCGGGCTGATCGTTCTCCTGGAGAGTTTTATCAGCTGGATTTCGAAATGTCATTTTGTACACAGGATGACGTTTTTGCTGTAATAGAACCTGTTATTTATGAGATTTTCAAAGAATATTCGACAAAAGAAGTTTCTTCATATCCATTCCGTCGAATCAGTTACGCCGATTCAATGCTTCATTATGGAAGTGATAAGCCTGATTTGAGAAATCCTTTACTTATCGAAGATGTAAGCGATATTTTCGAGAGGTCGAACTTCACGGTTTTCGTTAATAATATTAAGAAAGGTGGAGTGGTTCGTGCGATCGCGGCAAAAGATGCAGATAAGCAGTCTCGTAGTTATTTTGATAAGCTCAATGATTGGGCGAAATCATTAGATATGCCGGGACTGGGATATGTCACCTACAGCGGAGATAATATCAAAGGGCCAATTGCAAAGTTTTTGGCACCTGAACAGCTTTCGGAATTAAAAACTCGCGTTCATTTGGATGGTGACGGAGTAGTTTTCTTTATATGTGATTCCAAAAACAAGGCGAACAAATTAGCAGGACAAGTTAGACAAAAACTTGGAATAGATTTGAATTTGCTAAAAGACAGTTTTGAATTCTGTTGGGTTGTTGATTTCCCAATGTATGAAATGAACGAAGACACGGGACAAGTAGAATTTTCGCATAATCCATTTTCGATGCCTCAGGGTGGAATGGATGCTCTGAAAAGTATGGATCCATTAGAAATTAAAGCTTATCAATACGATATTGTATGCAATGGAATCGAGCTTTCGAGTGGGGCGATTAGAAACCATTTGCCTGATCTGATGATTAAGGCTTTTGAAATCGCTGGATATAAAGCGGAAGAAGTCATGGAGAGATTTAAGGGGATGTTTAATGCATTCAAATATGGAGCTCCACCGCATGGAGGATGTGCTCCTGGAATCGATCGTATGATTATGCTGTTGACAGATGAACCGAATATTCGTGAGGTAATTGCGTTTCCGTTGAATCAGCAGGCTCAAGATCTCATGATGAACGCGCCGTCTAACGTTAGCGAAAATCAATTAAAGGAACTTCACATAAAGTTGGATCTTCCGAAGAAAATCGGTCGTAGTAATTCTATTTAGTTGAAGGGGGAATTGTTTCCCCTTGTTGTCTTTGGTGTTTTATTGTGAACTAAATGGATAAAGGGTACTGCTCAAATTCTTTTCTGCTTGAATATTTTGACGTAAAATTGTAGTATCAGAGAGTTAGTAAGAAGTTAGTGATATGATAGATCCATTACATCAGTTTGCTATATCTCCCCTCTTTAGGTTTGAGTTTTGCGGAGTAGATCTATCTTTTACGAATTCTTCTCTTGCCGTTTTAGTTGCGGTTGGTCTGATTTTTATTTTATTTGCTTGCGGTTTAAGAAAAGACGGGTTAGTTCCGAATAGACTTCAGGCGTTTATTGAGATGGTGTACAGTCTCATTTCGCAAATGATTACGGGGAATGTAGGAACAGCTGGACTAAGGTATTTTCCTTTTGTTTTTTCAATTTTCTTTTTCGTATTGCTCGGAAATTTGCTAGGGATGATTCCTTACATGTTTACATTCACTAGCCATATAATTGTTACATTTACTCTTGCTATGATTGTTTTTTTATTTGTAACGATTTTGGGAATTGTTCTTCACGGATTTCATTTTTTTTCGCTATTTATGCCGAAGGGAGTTTCAGTTTTTTTGGCACCTATTTTGATTCCGATAGAGATGATTTCCTACCTATCAAGACCGATCAGTTTGTCAGTTCGTCTTTTCGCAAATATGATGGCGGGTCACACTATGATGAAAGTTTTCGCTGGATTTGTTGTGATGTTGGGATCAGCGGGAATAATGCCTATGGCACTTAACGTTATTTTGACGGGTTTTGAGGTTGTTATTGCATCATTGCAAGCTTATATTTTTACTGTATTAACTTGCGTATATTTGAATGATGCAGTACATTTGCATTAGATTTTAGGAAAGGGAGTTTTCAGATGTTGTCAACAGAAGCAGTACGTTACTTAGCGGCGGCTATTGCTGTTTTTGCTTTGTATGGAGTAGGTGTGAGTATGGGAAATTTGTTTTCAGCTTGGTTGAATTCGGTTGCCAGGAATCCTGAAGCAGAAGATAAAATGCGCTCCGTTGGTATGTTGGGTTTTGCTCTTACTGAATCTATCGGTTTGTTTGCTCTTTTGGTTGCATTGTTAATTTTGTTTAAATAAGCTGACGTAAAGTGTTACCTCAATTAGCTACGGCCACTTTTCCTTCGCAGATTTTTTGGGTTGTTCTTGGTTTTTTTTTGGTCTATGGAATTATGGCGTTTTTTGCTGTTCCTAGGTTGAAAAAAATCTTGAGTGATCGTCAGTTGTACGTGGACAATTTGTTAGAAATTGCAAAGAGATTCAATGAAAAATCAGAGATGCTCGAAAATGAGGCGGAGAATTCTTTTATGAGTGTCAAGCAAGAAATCTTGAACGCCGAAGTGAAATTGGTCGAAGAGTTAGAGAGAAGGTGTTCAGAGGAAAGAGAGAGAATTTCTAAGGAAATTTTTGAAAGCGCGAATCGTGAAATGTCTGCTCTGAGAATTTCGTCTGAAGAGGTATTCAATGAGGTATCTTTCGACTTGGATGAGCTTACGGATATTGCTTTGCAAAAAGTAGGAAGTAAAAAATCATGAGCTCCCAGTTCTGGTTCAAAATAATGGATGAAATTTTGTCTGCTGTTAATTGTTTTCTTGATTCCTTGGGGATAAAGCTCACGGCCATGATGATTGCAGAGTTATCCATTTTGGGATCTTTTTTGTTTTTCTTGATTTTTGTTATCAAGAAGGTTTGGCCTTTGTTGATGAAAAATCTCGATGCTCGCATTGAAGATGTGAAAAATCAGATAGATTCAGCTGAAAGATTGAGAGAAAAATCGTCTGTCACGTTGGCTCGGGCCAATCAGGCTAGCCTGCGAATTCAGGAGGAAATCGAGAATTACAAAAGAAGGTCAGAAGAAAGAATAGCTCAATTAAAGGAAGAAAATCAGCGTTATATCTTGGCTCTTAAAGAAAAGGCGGCTGCATCATTAAATGCTCAGTTAAATGCGGAATTATCCAAACAAAAAGAAATTCTGATAGACAGATTGGCCGAGCTAATCACTGAGAGACTTTCGGAGAAAGTAAAAGATCAATTTAGTGATATTAGCTTCACAAAAGAAGATCTGAAAAAGTTGATGAAGTAGCTGTTAATTAATAATTCTTAAGTTCGTTTAACCATCTATTTTATTTTTTTATGTTTTGTGGTATTTTTTGGTTGTATTTTTAATAAGGGAAATTGTAATGACTGAAAATATGGCAGACAAAGTAAAAGCGATTATCGCTGATAAGTTGGGTGTTGATCCGGCTAAAGTAGTTGATGATGCACGCTTTGTTGATGATCTGGGAGCAGACAGTTTAGATACAGTTGAACTGGTCATGGCATTGGAAGAAGAATTTGGCGTAGAAATTTCCAACGAAGAAGGACAGGAAATTCAGTCAGTAAAAGATGCTGTTTCTTTCATTGAGAAAAAATCTAAATAAAAGGAATCAAGATGAAGAGGGTAGTTGTTACCGGAATAGGAATGGTGTCTCCGTTAGCCCCATCGGCAGGAGAATCCTGGACTCGGTTACTGAATTGTGAATCGGGCGTAAGGCGGGTAGTGTCTTTCGATGTGAGTGATCTTGCTTCGAAAGTAGCTGGTCAAGTTCCAACAAAGGAAACGGTCCCGAATGCCTCTACCCTTTTTGATCCGCTAAAGTATGCAAACACAAAAGAACTTGGAAGAATAGATAAGTTTATTCTGTTCGCATTGGCAGCCGCGACTGATGCAATGGAAGATTCCGGATTGATCGGAAATTTATCAGATGAAGAAAAAGAACGTTTTGGTGTAATGATCGGCTCAGGAATCGGAGGGTTGCCAGCGATTTATAACACAGCATTAAAATTAGGGAATGATGGAGCAAGACATATTTCTCCGTTTTTTATTCCATCGTCGTTAATCAATTTGGCGTCGGGACATGTTTCTATAAGATTCGGATTAAAAGGTCCAAATCATGCGGTGGTAACAGCATGTGCCTCCGGAACTCATGCAATTGGTGACGCCGCAAGAATGATAAAAGTTGGTGACGCAGATATGATGGTCGCTGGTGGAGCAGAGGCGGCTGTTTGTCGTTTAGGAGTTGCTGGCTTTTCTGCAGCACGTGCTTTAACTACTCATAGAAATGACAATCCGCAAGAGGCATCTCGTCCTTGGGATAAGTCCAGAGATGGATTTATTATTTCTGAAGGTTCAGGAATTGTAATTTTAGAGGAATTAGAGCATGCCAAAAAGCGTGGAGCAAAAATTTACGGAGAAATTATTGGTTATGGAATGTCTGGAGATGCTCATCACATCACGGCGCCTTGTCCAGATGGTAATGGAGCGTTTAGGTCGATGCATAATGCGTTGCGATCTGCGCAAATAAATCCAGATCAGATTGATTATATAAATGCTCACGGAACTTCAACTCCAGCAGGAGATGTAGGAGAGTTGAGAGCGGTTGAAAAAGTACTGGGAGAAAACAGTAAGGCTTCTATGTCATCAACAAAATCTTCAATAGGGCATTTGCTTGGAGCGGCAGGAGCTGTTGAGTCGATTTTCTCATTATTAGCAATTAAAGATCAGGTAGCACCTGCAACATTGAACCTTCATGATTCTGAAGAAACATTTTTGGATTTAGTTCCGTTGCAGCCGCGTGCTAGAAAAATTGATTATGCTTTGTCTAATTCATTCGGATTTGGAGGCACAAACGCAAGTTTGGTGTTTAAAAGGTTTTGATGCCAGGAGGAGTGCGGCGCTGTTTAGGAGGCTTTGCGATAGGCTTTCTTATCGGGGCTGGGCTTCTTGCCTGTTGTGTGGTACATTACGCCAATGAAAGTTCGGATTATTTACCTCGAGAGGATACTTATTTAATTCTTGATCGACCTTACGATCTTTCTAAGGTTTCTAAGATCTTCATCGAAAACAATATATCCTCAGCCATTCGCAACGATTTTTTCGCTACAAAAGTGATTATAAAATTCGGTCAATTGTTGGGATACAGATTAAAATTCGGAGAATATAATGTTCCTAAAAAGGTTTCACTATGGGACGCAATAAAGATACTTTCCTCAAATAAAACTGTAACTCACAAAATATGTCTTCCTGAAGGATTTTCAGTCCATAGAATTTTAGAGAAAATAAACGGGCATAAATTTCTTCTTGGAGAGATAACAAATATTCCTGAAGAAGGATCTTTGATGCCTGATACTTATCGTTTTAAATATCCAACTAAAAAACAGGACATCATCGATCAAGCACAAAAAGCAATGTCTGATTTTTTGGAAAAAGAGTGGAAAAACAAATCTCGTAACTGTTTTCTAAAAACTCCACAAGAAGTTTTGACTTTGGCATCGATCATCGAAAAGGAATCTACCATCGAGCTTCCTGTTATCGCTGGAATGTATTTGAATCGCTTAAAAATAGATATGAAACTTCAGGCCGATCCGACAACCATCTATGCCATGGTAAAAGGAAAAAGGTTCCCTAGAAAATTAACCTACGAAGATTTAAAATACGACAATCCGTACAACACTTACAAATACAAAGGGTTACCACCCGGACCTATCTCAAATCCCGGAAGAAAGTCTATATTGGCGGTATTACATCCGGAAAAATCTGAGTGGTTGTATCTGTATTACGATAACCAATTGATGTCCAAACCAATTTACTCAAAAACATATAAAGAACACCGAAAAAACATCGCTCGAATCAAAAAAGTTAGCATATCAAAAATCAAATAATTAATGGATAAATTTCTTGTAACGTTGTAGAATATATCGTTGTATTTGGAGTGTGTTTTATGGATATTTCCGGTTTTGAATTAGCGCGACGTAATAACGAAAAAAAAGCCGTTGCAATGATTATTGATGAGCAGATTGTAGATCTTTCAACAATGGTACCAGAAACAACAATAGCCGAATTTATAACCAAGCAACATCCGAAAGCATTAGAAATATTTAGACATACAACTGCACATATTATGGCTCAAGCAATTAAAGAAATTTGGCCATCTACCCAGTTAGCGATCGGACCAGTGATTGAAAACGGATTTTATTATGACATTGCCTGCGATCATCAGTTGACTCCTGATGATTTCGGAAAAATCGAAAAAAAGATGAAAGAAATTGTCAAGGAAAATTACAAAATAACGAGGGAAGTTTTAACAAAAGATGAAGCTTTGAAACTTTTTGCGAATGATAAATTTAAAATTGAACTTATCACTGATTTAAATGCTGAAACCGTTAGTATTTATCGTCATCAAGATAAGTTTGTAGACCTGTGTCGTGGACCCCACCTTCCATCTACAGGCACGGCATCTACTCATTTCAAAATCATGAAATTAGCTGGAGCATATTGGCGAGGTGATTCAAAAAGAGAAATGCTGCAGCGGGTTTACGCAACTTCCTGGTTCACAAAAGAAGAATTGGATACTTATATTAAAAACTTAGAAGAAGCAGAAAAAAGGGACCATCGAAAAATCGCAAAAGAGATGGATTTATTTCATATGCAGGAAGAGTCTCCTGGTTGTGTTTTCTGGCATCCGAAGGGATGGACTGTATACAATGTCCTCAAAGAATATATTAGAAAATGTATTTTGAAAGATGGATATCAAGAAGTCTGTACTCCTCAACTGGTGGACAGAACTCTTTGGGAAGCGTCAGGTCACTGGGAAAAATATCGCGAAAATATGTTTATCGCAGAATCCGAGGAGAGAATTCTTGCGGTAAAGCCGATGAACTGCCCTGGGGCTATTCAAATTTTCAAGCAAGGAGTAAAAAGTTACCGCGATTTACCATTGCGTTTGGCTGAATTCGGATATTGTCATAGAAATGAGCCATCTGGTTCTCTTTACGGAACAATGAGAGTTCGAGGATTTACCCAGGACGATGCTCATATTTTTTGTACTCCAAATCAAATCAATGGAGAAACGAAAAGATTCTGTAAATTGTTAGCAAAAATTTACAAAGATTTAGGGTTCGAAAATTTCTCGGTAAAATTCTCTGATCGTCCCGAAAAAAGGATCGGAGCAGACGAAATTTGGGATTTGTCTGAAAAACTGTTAAAAGAAGCAGTGACCGAAGCAGGTTTCGAATATACCTTAAACAAAGGTGAGGGTGCTTTTTATGGTCCAAAATTGGAATTTTCTTTGAAAGATAAAATCGGCAGAGAATGGCAATGCGGCACATTACAGGTTGATTTTCAATTACCGCAAAGATTAGGAGCTTATTACACTGGAGAAGATGGTGAAAAACATCATCCGATAATGCTTCACCGTGCCGTGTTAGGATCCCTTGAAAGATTTTTCGGTATTCTTCTAGAGAATTACGCTGGGAGGCTTCCGATGTGGTTGGCTCCTGTTCAAATTGTGTTCGCGACTATTACGAACAATTTTGACGGATATGCTGAAGAAGTTTGCAAAAAATTCGAGATGGCAGGAATTCGTTGCGAATTAGATACTCGTTCGGAAAAAATTTCTTACAAAATTCGCAGTCATATTATGCAAAAAGTTCCTGTTATCGCAGTCATCGGAGAAAATGAGAAAAATAATCGCCAGTTAACTCTTCGCTATCCAAATGGAAGTCAGGAGACTCTTTCCGTAGATGACGCTTTAAAAGTTATGTTGAAGAAGTGCGAGTCGCCGAAAATTTAGATTGCTGATGTGCTCTTAATTTTATATTATTGACGCACGAGTTTAGGAGTGTATTGTGTTATTAGATCTGATAGCTCAAAAAATTTCAGGGTTGAAAGATGTTCTCCCTCTTGTAGAAGGAGGCAAGGGAATTTCGGTATCCAACGGAGAGACTTGCGGAGCGTGGGCAGCAGCTGGAGCTGTTGGAACCTTTTCTGCAGTCAACGCAGATTCTTATGATGAAAAAGGCAATATTATTCCGCAGATTTATCACGGAAAAACAAGACAAGAACGTCACCGTGAATTGATAGAATATGCCGTTGCTGGAGGAATCGCTCAAGCAAAAATCGCAAGAGAAAGATCCAATGGAAAAGGTCGAATTCATATGAATGCCCTGTGGGAAATGGGAGGCAGTCAGGAAATCATTACCAGAATTTTGGAAGGAGCTAAAGGATGCATCCACGGCGTCGTTTGTGGAGCCGGAATGCCTTATGCTTTGTCAGAAATCGCAGCTAAATTCGAAGTTCATTATTATCCTATTGTTTCATCAGCGCGGGCATTTTCTGCATTGTTTCGTCGTTCGTTTAAAAAATGTGTCGATCTTTTAGGAGGTGTGGTTTACGAAGATCCTTGGTTGGCTGGAGGTCACAACGGTCTTTCTAACGCAGAATCTCCAGAAAATCCGATGAGTCCGTATTTGCGTTTGGTCGAATTGCGCAAAGTTATGAATTCGTTTAATTTGGTTTCAGTACCTATCATTATCGCGGGAAGTGTTTGGTGGCTATCTGAATGGCAGGACTATATTAACAATCCTGAAATAGGAAATATTGCTTTTCAATTCGGAACTCGTCCGATATTAACAACTGAAAGTCCTGTTGCAAAAGCATGGCAACCGAAATTGATGGCACTGAAACGCGGAGATGTAAAATTAACGACCCTCAGCCCAACAGGATTTTATTCGTCAGCAGTTAACAACAATATGGTTGCGAATTTGTTAGCCAGAAAAGAAAGACAAGTGCCAATCGTTGAGATTTCTGAGTTAAAAGTAAACGTGTTCGGTCGGGAAGTCTGTTTGGATAGCTCCTATACAGAAAAGGTTAATCAATGGATCGCTGAAGGCAATACATCTGTTATGCTAACTCCCGCAAATACCGTCGTGTTCGTAAGACCGGAAGAAGCAAAGTCCATTCTTGAAGATCAAAAGAATTGTTGCGGTTGCTTAAGTGCTTGTCATTTCAGCAGTTGGTGTCAATCTAAGGGATCGACGGGAAGATTGCCGGATCCTCGCAGTTTTTGCATTCAAAAAGCATTGCAAAGTGCTGCACACGGAGGAAATCTGGACGAAGGTTTAATTTTCGCTGGTCACTCGGCTTATCGATTCGCGGAAGATCCTTTCTATGAAAATGATTTCATTCCGACAACTCAACAGCTGATCGATAGAATTCTCACGGGATTCTAATGCGTATTGCGAAAAAAATAGCAGAAAGTGGTGCAGCATCGCGGAGAGAAGCCGAAAACTTAATTTCAGAAGGAAGAGTCCGAGTAAACGGAGAAGTAGTAACGACTCCGGTATTTTTCGTTGATGATTCCTGGGAGATAACGATCGATGGAAAACCTATCGGAAAAAAATCCGAAAAGTTAGTTGTTTGGAAAATGAACAAACCGAAAGGTTATTTGACTACCAAACATGATACAAAAGGAAGAAAAATCGTATTTGATTTGTTTCCGAAAACAAACGAAAGGTTGCTATACATAGGTCGGTTGGATTACAACTCCGAAGGATTGTTATTATTCACAAATAATGGGAACTTTTCACGCAAATTAGAACTCCCTGCTACGGGATTACCTCGCTCTTACAAAGTAAGATTTCATGGAAATTTAACAAAAGAAAAAATTGAGAAATTAAAAGCGGGAATAACGGTTGCGGGAATCCGATACAACCCGATTGACGTTAAAATCATAAATCAAGATAAGTCGAATAATTGGGTGATTTTAACATTAAAAGAAGGAAAAAATCGAGAAATCCGTAAAGTTTTAGATGCGTTAGGTTGCATTGTCAACCGATTAATCCGAATCAGCTATGGAACAGTCTCTCTTGGCGATTTACAGTTGGGGAAAATCGAAAAATTATCAGAAAACGAGACTCAAAAGTTAGCAAAAGCCGCTAATTTCAATCTGATTTAACGAAAAACTCAGAAAGTAATACTTCCGTACTTTTTCAGAATCTTTCTTTTTCAAAACATCTTTCATCGAATAAAATCAATCTGTCCTAACTACTCAATCGACGACAAAAACTTGATTAACGTAACACAAAGCTAGACGATAACAGCTGCGAAAATCCATTTACCAACCCTTGTATATTAGCTCCACTACCATACTGATTCAAAACATTGTATATTCCCACAATATATTGCAGCATTGATGGCAATTGACCAAGAACTTGGCTCGGATTCGACTGACATGTCGTTAAAATATTACCCAAACTTGAGGTATAGCTTATGACATTTTGATCTGTTTTATATGTGTTTTGTATTGAAGCTGCTTGTTGATACATATATGTCAAAATACTAGACACGTTATTGGCTGCATATCCATTGTTTCCATAAGCATTTGTTCCGTATCCATTATTTCCATAAGCATTTGTTCCGTATCCATTGTTTCCATAAGCATTTGCTCCGTAATTAGCTGTTCCGGTTGTTGCATACCCTGTTGTTCCATTCCTATAATTATTATATGTGGAGATTCCCTGCAATGCGGCATTTGCAACGTTTCCAAGAAAACTCGCTTCAGTAGTACTAAAACTTAAAACAATAATGAAAGCTAATAATTTTCTCATTCTACTTTCCTAAATTCACTATTCTGTGTTTTATTTTTTCAAAAAAGATTTAATATAAGGTTAATTTGAGATATAAAGTGAATTCAATTTCGATTTTTTGATAAAGGTTCAAAAAGTTCGATGCTCTTTTTTTATATTACTTGCGACACCAAGTATCTTGAGACCAAGAAAAGCCAATGGTTCAGATTGCTCAATACAGTGAAGATCATGCGTAAAAAAGGAAAATCAAATGTTATCATGGACAATTCAATCATCCACGAATCTCAGAAGGTGAGAGTTTGTTGAAAAACAGGATGCGCCCTTGCATATCAGCTTTCGTACTCTCCAGATTTGAATCCGACTGAACACTTTAAGAGCTCACTTAAAACAAAAAATCGGAGTACTTAAGCCAAAATTCGAATCTGTTTGTGACGCTATTCAGTATGTTTTTGCGAATGGAAAGCGATATACTCAAAAACGAAGAATATTTTCAAAAATTAATAGATCTGTAGATGCGTTGATATAAAAAAATGAGCAAGAGTTTATGATTTTCTTTATTTCCGTATAATCTGGAAAATAATTCTTTTTCGGGTTTTTTTGTAAGTAATTCACTAGATAAAAAAAGTTTACTTCAACCAAATTAGGAGAATATTCAAATAGGAAAGACATACAGATCAAATCTTGATCTGTATGTAATTAGAAAAGAGAAAATTAAATATTACACATGAAAATCTTCTTGATGTTCAATCCTAAAAACATCTGGTTTAGCCTGAATTTGTAGCACAGGTTCTTCTTTTGAACTTTCAACAGTCTGAATCTGTGGCACAGTTTCTACTTTTGGAGTATCAACAGTTTGAATTTTTTCTAAAACTTTGATTGCATCACTAAAATGACTATCTGCTGCAGCTTTAAATAGCTTTTTGGCTTGCTCATGATTTTTTTCAACATGCTCTCCTTTAAGATAGCATACGCCAAGATTATATTGAGCAGGAGGTACGCCTTCATGTGCTGCTTGAGTTTCTAATCTGAGCCATTCATCAACGCTTTTTTCAACGCCTTTACCTTCCAAATACAAGCAAGCGGTATAATGCATTCCCCAAGGATCTCCTAAATCCGCTGATTTTTTATAATAATTAAAAGAGGTATTTATGTCAGGAACGATTCTGTAACCGCGTTCATAGCAAATTCCCAGAGCAAAAGCGCAATAAGGATTATCTTGGTGTTGAGAAGCATATTCAAACAACCAAGTTCGAAATCCCTCGTCCACAACTTCATCCATAAGCAATGCTAAAATTCTTATTGCCTCAAAATATCCCTTTTCCACGGCATTCCTTAAATAAACAAATCCCTCTCCTTCCGCTAATCCGCAGGGAAAAAACTGTTTATCTGCATATGCTTGTCCTAAACACATATTGATGCGTCCAACGTCGACTGTTGCAGTGTCTCCAGCTAAAATTTCTTTATACATTATGCAGGCTCTGGTTCGATCCATTGGAAGGTCTACCCCTTCATAATATATGTCGGCTATTTCAACTTTTGCTTCTACATACCCCTGATCTGCTGCCTTTTGGAAGCATTCAATTGCTTTATGTATATCTTTTTCAACAAACTGACCTTCTTCATACATTACTCCGAGATTATGTATAGATTCCAAATCTCCGCTATATGCCGCTTTTTGAGTCCACTCAAAAGATAATTTTAAATCTTGCGGTACAGCCACCCCAAGCATATATTCTTTGGCCAAAATTTTTTGTGCATTAATATTCGATGCTTGAGCACTTTTATCTAGATATTCTAATGCTTTTGAAACATCCGGAGTTATTCTAGCTCCTTTTAAGTACAAAACTCCGGCAAGTAACAGATTTTCCGTATCACCATCTCTCGCTTTATTTAATATTTCCGACAAATTATTTTCTGAAATTTCCATAGGACGGTTTAAAACGTCATCTAATGTTACTTTGTTTGATCTACATACGAACCACGACTTTATAGTTTCCCAAATTGACATTTTCTCCCCCACTATTTTTTATATCTTTAGATTATCCTTTGCTAAGACTAGCTGATAATATTTAAAATTTCGTTAATATGTACGTATATTTCCCGGAAAATCTTCCGATTTTGGAATAAAAAAATATTCTCGAAAAATCTACGCAGAAACTTTTTCTGAGTTTTTGATTTTGAAAATTTCTAAATTGCGAATGATTCCCTTACCCTTTTTTAATCTGAAATTTCCAAGAGTTCCATTATAATTTTCACCAAACATATCTTTATTTTTTATCGAAGACTCAGTAATCATTTTGATTGCGTCGTAAGCTGCTAGACTGATCACCGTAGGAGATTGATGAAAAGTCTTTTGATAATCTTCAATGAATGAACGTTGCTCTGCGGTATCTGCATAGGCGAACATTGCTCCTTCCCATTTTTCAGGATTAGATAACGCGAGTGCACTCAAGGTAAAAACTTTCGCTTTCGAAGAATGGATTGGCTCAAAAGCAAAAATTGCGCTGGTGTTTAAATCTTGTGTAAGTTCATCTAAGTTGGTAGATGAATTATAGCTAACTATATTGAATGTTTCTTCATCCATTCCGTGTTTGGTCGCTTCTTTATGGATAATCGGAGCAATGCTTTTTGCAAAATCTGCTTCCGGCAAAAATACCGTAAGAGAACGCAATTTGTTTCTTCGCATATATCTGAAAATTGATTCAATTTCTTCTTGAGGAGCTAATCCACATGCATAGATATGCTCATTGTTTGCGTTGACATTGTTTGATAAAGAAAACAACGGAACATTTTGAAAAATTGATGCAAATTTGTAAGTTTCTTTGAAGAAAACAGGTCCGACTACAGCTTTCAATTTATAAAAATCTGACTGTTGCAAATCATCAGAAAAATTATTCGTATCGACGACGTAGATATCCATATTTGAGCTTTGGTTTCCTAAAATACAGGCATTTAGTACGTTTTCACCGATTTCTTTGTGCGGTCCGCTTATCGGAATCAACAAAACAACAGAATTGTCTGCTTTTTGAAATTTTTCCAGTTGAACATCGGGATACGAAATTTTTGATGGCGGGAATGTTCGATTCGATGTATCATTCGAGGTGCATGATGTAAGTAAAGCCAAAAGGAGTAACTTCGTTGCAAAATTCATTTCTTTCTCCAAAATTAATCGAATCCATTTCCGAGAAGATTCATCAACAGAAGGATAAACCAGGTTTGTATTTGGTTGCAACGCCTATCGGAAACTTATTTGATATTTCTTTGCGTGCGTTGAATATTTTGAAAAAATCAAAAATCATTTTTGCGGAAGATACGAGAAATTCTCGAAAATTGTTGAATTTTTATGAAATCGACAGACCTCTGTTATCGTGTCACGAATATAATGAAATTATGCCGGCAGTTATTGAAAAAATTGAATACGGTGAAATTTATTCTTTGATTTCGGATGCAGGTACTCCGACGATATCTGATCCAGGGTATCGCTTAGTAAATTGGTGCGTGGAAAATAACATTGAAGTAATTCCGATTCCAGGAGCCTGTGCATTTATCGCTGGTCTTAGCGGTTCGGGATTACCAACGGATCGATTTACATTTTGTGGATTTCTTCCCAACAAAAAACATGCACGTTGTGATGTTTTAGAGGAAGTGAAATTAAAAACAGAAACATTGATTTTTTTGGAATCGCCGAAACGAATTTTGGAATCACTAAAAGACATGTATAAAATTTTCGGAGATCGTTACTGTTGCGTTTGCCGCGAGCTGACTAAATTGTACGAAGATTTTCAACGAGGATCTCTCAGTAAAATTATCGAACATTTTTCTGAAAATGAACCAGTCGGCGAATTTGTTGTTATAATTTCGGGGAATAAAGAAGAGATGATCAATGAAGATCAAATTTTTTCGGAACTTACAAAATTATTGCAAAAATTTCGAGTAAAAGAAGCCGTAGAAATTATAGTCGAAAAATATTCTATGAATAAAAAAACGGTGTATCAAAAGGCGTTGGAAATCAAAAATGCGCAAGAGTGAAATTCGAGGATATTTTGGCGAATTCATTGCGATCATTTTGTTGATTCTAAAAGGATATCGCATCTTGAAACATCGATATAAATTGAGCAGCGAAGAAATAGATATCATCGCGAAACGCGGAAATAAAATTTCGTTTATCGAAGTAAAAACGCGTAAAAGCGAAGATAAATGCCTGATCGCGATTACTCCGCAACAACTGCATAGAATCCGCAAGGCATCGCAGGTCTTTTTGAAATACAATCCAAAATATTTAAACTGCGATTATAGTTATGATGTAATTTTAGTCGCCGATTGGCATCTGCCAAAACATATCGAAAATGTTTCGATATAATTTGATGCATGTTTACCATTAAGTGCAAACTTCTGGAGGATTTGTATTAAACAAGCCTGTTTTTGATGAGAGGATTATAACAGATCAAAAAAATACTAAATAATTTACATTTTCATTCAGATGATTGAGCTCATAGTAAATGAAATCCGAACGTGTTACATCAAACATATCAACTCAGTTCGATTTCTTTTAGCTTATTCCCAAAAGTTTTTTCTCGACATATTTCGCCCAAACATCAGGACGGCGTTTTTTGGTTATCTCGATTGATTGTTTTAGTCGAAAGTTGTTTATTTTTTCGTGATTTCCTGATCGCAAAATTTCCGGAACTTCCAGAGAATGGAATTCCTGTGGACGTGTATATTGATTATATTCCAACAACGGTTCTTGAAAAGAATCAGTATGAATCGATTCATTATTTCCGACGACTTCCGGAAGCAGCCTTACGATGCCTTCGATTATCGTCATCGCGGCAGCTTCTCCTCCCAGTAGCACAAAATCTCCGATAGATATTTCTTCAAATTCGTAATGATCGAGGATGCGTTGATCGACTCCTTCATAACGGCCGCACAAAATTATAACACCTTGCGATTGGCTCAAAGTTTGCATGTCTGCCTGAGTCATATTTCTTCCTCGCGGAGAGAAATATATTTTTTTCATTCTCTTTTGGTCGTCAGGCAGAGAATCAAACGCTTTTTCAAATGTTATCGGAGACAGTATCATGCCAGCACCTCCTCCGTAAGGGATCGAATCGATGCGATCCGACTTTACGGGGTACTTCTTCAAATCAATTAAGTTGAGAGCCCATTTTTTTTGAGCTAGCGCATCTCCAATCAAAGAAACTCCGAGACTTCCCGGGAAAGCCTCCGGAAAAATCGTAAAAACATTCGCTTGCCACATGTTTCTTCTCTAATTTCTAAAATTTTTATAAGTTTCGAAAGTAATCGAAATCTCTCCATCGGTTTCAGGAAAATTTTCTTTGGTAAACGGGATAAAAAATGAGTCTTTTAATCCTTTTTCTGAAATTTCTATCAAATCACCCGCTCCGAAATTTTTTACATCAACTATTTTTAAATCGACCTTTTCTCCGATTACTGAAATTTTTTGTCCGATCAAATCGTGAATATAAAATTGATCTGAATTTAATTCAGGTAAGTCTTCTTTCTTTATGTAGAAACTTATTCCTTTTAGTTCTTCTGCCTGATTTCGATCGCTAATAGAACTTAATTTGATAACCGCTGTATTATTTTTTCGACTCAACACTTTGAAAGAGAATTCCTTTCCATCTCGATCATAAATCTTTTTATAATTATTAATATGATCAGTGTACAAAAAAACACGCACCGCTCCTTTTATTCCAAAGGCAGCAGTAACGTGCAAAATCTCTATCAAAGTATTACTCAGCAGTGGCAGCTTCGGAGGCGGCTTTCAATCTCTCCTGAGCCTTTTTTTTCGGGGCAGATTTCTTCGGTGTCTCAGAAATTGCTGGTTTCTCACACAATCCCAAATTGCTCAATAACAAAGCCACTCTATCAGAAGGCTTTGCTCCAACCGACATCCAATACTTTACTCTTTCTGCTTTTACAGTAATGCGATCTTCATTAGACTGATCCAAAAGTGGATTGTAAGTTCCAACTTTTTCAATGAAAGCACCGTCTCTGGCATTACGAGACTCGGCAACAACCATTCTGTAGTAAGGATGTTTTTTTGCTCCACCACGAGCTAAACGAATTTTTAAAGCCACAAAAATCTCCAACACTCTCTATAGTAAGATATATTTAACAGCAAGATTGAAAAAAGTCCAGCTATTCAATTGAAATTTTGTGATAATTCTGATATTTTCCTCCGTGCAGTGGTTTTGCATTTGAATTTATTCAGACAATATGTTAATAATTGTGCTACCTACGTTGGGAATATAGAAATGAATATTTTAGAGAATTTTGAAAAGAAGCAGCAGGAGAAGCTACTGAATGGATCTGAGATTCCTGAGTTTGCTCCAGGCGACACGGTGAAGGTTTTGGCTAAGGTTGTGGACGGTGGAAAAGAGCGTATCCAGTCTTTTGAAGGTGTTTGCATCGCACGTCGTAATCGTGGAATGGGATCGTCTGTGACCATCAGAAAGATATCTTTCGGAGAAGGGGTTGAGAGAGTGTTTCCTTTGTATTCTCCGAATTTTAAGTTCGAAGTTGTTCGCAGGGGTGTTGTAAGGCGCTCAAAGTTGTATTACTTGCGTGGAAGACTTGGAAAAGCTGCCAGGATCGCAGAGAGAAATGATTATGTCAAAGCTCAGGCTTAATCGTATATATCTTAGTTGGCAGTGAATTAGTTTTTGATTTTAAGGGGAGGGAGTCATTCCTCCTTTTTTTGTTTGAATGTTTCGTTAGATTTTATATTTAGTTAAAAGATAGAAAGATGAGAGAATTACGACAGGGGTTTTATCTTTGGGGTATGATAAAAAGTAGGATGACTGACAACATTTTACTGTGTTTTCTTTTTGTTCTCTGGTGTTTAGAATTTTTTGGTCATATTCATTTTTTAAATACGCATTTTCAAAATTATATTAACTCGGATTACGCTGGCGATGCAATTTTTGCAAAGCACTTAGCCGATACAGGGAACTTTCTTTTTTCTTTGGATTGGTTTCCGACTACAGAGTTATATGTCATACATCATCAGATAATTATGACTCCGTTGTTTTACTTTGTTAACGATTACAAAACAGTTTGGCTAATAACCTCCGTTATTGCTTTCATTATGCTATCATTCAGTATTATATTTTTTATGCAAAGTTTCAAAGCAACTAAGGTACTCTCTTTTTTGGCTGTCGTCTTGTTTTTTAATCCTATATGTAAGTTATATATGGAATTTAACATTTATTTTCATGGATATCTTTTTTACTTTATCTTTGGGTTCTTGATTATGGGATTAATTGGAAGAATTTTTCTCAAAAATGAATTCATACCAAAGGATATGTTTTTTTTGTTTATCCTATCTTTTTTGGGAGGATTATGTGAAGCGAGGATGTTTATTATTGTGTTTCTTCCTCTTCTTCTTTCTTTCATTATAATGAATTATAATTCTTCTATTCGTAAACTTAATTCTCTTCATCTGCGAGTGTTAGGACTGATTTTCGTTTCTTCCGTTTTAGGAATAGGTTTACATTTTTTCTTGGGCAAGTACTGCGCAAATGCCTCTCATTCTCACTTTCGATTACAAGATGCGGACTGTATCGCGAACAATCTACTGAGTTTACCTACGATGATTTTTAGAGGTTTATGGCCAATTTCAGGAAAACAGTTTAGTGCTTTAGGGAGTGTAATATTCTGGACATGTTGTGCTTTTGGGATTTATAAATTTCAGATAACTGGTACAAAGGAAAAATCTGCGGGAGTATATACTTGGATAAGATATTTTTTAGGCATTTGTATTCTTTTTAACTTGTTTTTAATGATAATAGGTTTGGAGCATGATAGTTTTTTGGGAAGCCATAGATATTTTATGTTATCTACCTACTGTTTAATCCCTGTATTTGTTTTAACATTGGGATACGGAGAGCAAACTTGTGGCAAAATATGCTCTATAATGGTTATATGTCTTTTTTTCATCAGCGGAGGATATGAATATCGAAAAATGATGAAAATGGAGGTGCCTGTCAGCTGGAGGGATGGTTATATAAATTTTCTGATAGATAACAATTTAAACTTTGGTATGTCTACATATTGGAATGCTAATGCTACGATATTTATGACTCATAATAAGGTTGAAATCGTACCAGTAGATGAAACGAATTTAGAACTGTATAAATGGAATACAAGAAAATCTTATGGAAACAGAAAGCCTCAGTTTTTACTGTTAACTTCAAAAGAATTTGAAGACAGAAAAAAGCTTAAGCAAGATGATGTTATTCTGTACAAAGATAAGTATGTTGTGATTTTGAAGATTTAATAATGGCTTTGTTAATTTAAATCAGCTTAGTTTTTTTCAGATAAGGTATTGAAAGAGATCGAGGGAAAGCTATTTCGCTTAGTTGAGAATTATTGAGGGAACAGTCGATATTCCTTTTCCAATAGCGGGTATCGAAGCTTTATGCAGGGAATTTAAGTTCCTCATAATGTTTTAATCTCTAAGGGTATAATTCCCCGCCGCTTGCGGCGTATAATGACAAAATGAGTGAATAAGTCGGATCGTAGCCATGTCGTTCTGTGGGCCAAGGAGTTGGAT
>JAZLGP010000062.1:0-4255 GCA_045616365.1 Alphaproteobacteria bacterium
TTGACTACCAGCGTTGCGCTCTTTATCGTCGATCATTGCGATCTCCTTTTCTCCTAATAAAACCGATTTTTCGGCACCACAAAACTTTCCTTTCCTCATCCTATTCGATTTTTGTTAATTAACAGTTAAAAATTAGACGAATTTAAAAGATGTTAGAATAGAGTTGTACTCATTAGAAATAAAAAATTTCTTTCTTCTTAGTATGTGATTCTGATTTTCTGCAATAAAATAACTCCCAGATAGGTAAGCCATTAATTTAACTAGTGAGACTAGAATTCAGTATTGATATTAACTCCGAATGGGAATGAAAATATTATGTGGAATTTGTATCAAAAGGGAGAAAGAAGAAGTTATACGGAGCGATAAGGAATTTTGGGTTAAAGTATTTCATGAGTTTGCGAGGCAAAGAGGCTCAAAAATCATAAGAGGAAACACGGTGCAGGATCATATGCACAGGTTGATATCAATACCGCCGAAATATTTGATATCAGAAGTTGTAGGATAGATATATAAAAGGAAAAAGTACGATAGCAATAGTGAGGCAGTTTTGAAATAAAAAGGGGAATTTTAATAGAGAACAATTTTGGGCAAGGGGCTATGCAGTTTCTGAGGAAGAAAAGATAAAAGAATACATAAAACATCCAAAACAACTGGACAGATTTTTTTCTGAATAAGAATGTGATTCAAGCAAGGTTATTGGCAGTCTTTGAGACTGCTTACATCTGACAAGCTGCAGGCTTTGCAGGGATGTTATGACTGAGATCATCACACATCAAAATTTGGGAAACCCGGCAAACAAACGAACACAAAACAAGACCGATAAAAACAGACAAATGGCTGGGAAACCTGGATTCGAACCAAGGTTGCCCGGTCCAGAGCCGGGAGTTCTACCGCTAAACTATTTCCCAACGGTGACTGTATTAGTATCACAAAAAAAACAATTTTTCTATACTTCTTTTTCGTAATAATGTATTTTTCGATCAGGGATGAGTTTTGGGAAAGTATGAAAATAAAAGGTAAGATGAGTTTATCTTCCCGAATATGGTTAAACCGGCAGATAAACGATCCTTATGTAAAATTGGCTCATAAGGAAGGATATCGTTCTCGTGCAGCCTATAAATTGTTAGAGATAGATGAGAAATTTAAACTCATAAAAGAGTCAAAATATATTATCGATTTAGGAGCAGCTCCTGGGGGGTGGTCTCAGCTTTTAGCTCAGAAATCTTCTGAGGATGCAAACATAGTTGCTATTGATCTCTTAAACTTTGATGAGATCCCTAAAGTTCAGCAGTTTATCGGAGATTTTGAAGATGAACTTAATCAACAGAAGATCATCGAGGCGCTGGGGCATAAGGCAGATTTAATTGTTTCCGATATGGCTCCATCGACAGTGGGACATGCTCAAACTGATCATTTGCGTATTATGCGATTGGTGTCTTCTGCCTATGAGTTTGCGTTGAATACTCTTGATAAGGGAGGAACTTTTGTCGCAAAAATCTTTATGGGAGGAAAAGAGAAGCAGTTTTTTGAGCGGGTAAGACAGGACTTTGAAAAAGCATATTTCTATAAGCCAAAATCAAGTCGTAGTTTATCGTCAGAGATTTATGTAATAGGGATTCATTTAAATGCAGTTAGAGGCACGAGTAAAATCTTCAATTGATTTATTGGACATATTTTTTTCGTCACGAGCTCCTTTTGATATAGTTATGTCGAAATATTTCAAAAATAACAGGTGGATAGGAAGTAGTGATCGTAGAGCAATTGCAGAGTTTTCTTATGAGATTTTTCGGAATTTTGAAAAATTGAAGTTTATAACTCAAAAAATCACTAGCAAGCTTGGGCGATTTTTTATATTAGCTCATATGAAATTTAACCGGAAATTTTCGGATAAACAAATTGAGGAAATTTTTTCAGGAAGAAAGTATTCTCCGGAAAAACTATCGGAATTTGAACGGAAATTTTTGCAAAGAGATTTAGAAAATCTTCCAGATTATGCTCAGCTAAATTATCCTGAGTGGTTAGATTCATACTTAAGAAGGGTCTTTGATTCAGATTGCTTTGCTGAAGAGATGACAGCATTGAATCAAAAGGCTTTTGTTGATTTGAGAGTAAACAGGTTGCTTGCGACGAAAGAACAGGCAAAGGAATTACTGAAAGAATTTAAAATCGAAGATACTCGATATGCTGAAAACGGATTGCGAATTTTAAATGGAAGAATTGGTCGAAATCATAAAGCAATTCACGATGGAAAAGTGGAAATTCAAGATGAAGGCTCGCAATTGATTGCTGAGTTATGTGGAGTTCAGCCGGGAAATGTTGTTGTGGATTATTGTGCCGGGGCAGGGGGCAAGACTTTAGCTTTGGCTGCATACATGAAGAATAAAGGGCGTATTTTTGCGATGGATAAATATCCGGAGCGTTTGGAAAATGCAAAAAAACGATTTCGCAGGGCTAACGTGAATAATGTGTTTTGTCAGGAAATTAACAGCAAATGGCTTAAACGTCATCGAGAAGTGGCTGATGTTGTTTTGGTGGATGCTCCTTGTTCGGGGACGGGTACTTGGCGAAGAAATCCTGATATGCGAGCAAAATTCTGTGAAGCGGATTTGTTGGAATTGGTTGAAGTTCAAGCTGAGATTTTGAGAACATCTCAGAATTTGGTTAAATCCGGAGGTTGTTTAATTTATTCTACTTGTTCAATCTTGAAAGAAGAAGATGAGGATCAGATCGAAAAATTTTTGAAAGAGTTCAGAGATTTTAAGTTGCAAAAAGTTGAGTTAAAAAATTACAGTGATGTTTTTTTGAAATTAACACCTTTTAGAAATGGTACAGATGGATTTTTTGCTGCGATCATGAAAAGAGATAATTGATTTTAGATTTTTTTCATGTGGTTTAATTTAGTAAATTATTAAAAAATATTTAATTCATTAACTTCTTTTTTATCATTTATTAATATAATAAGCGGTATTTGATAGAAAGGGACACAAATTTATGAATAGAGTGGTAACATTACATTGTTACTATTGGTTTTATTTTCGTGTTTTAGTGTCTTGGTAAAAAAAAATAAGCAGGAGGAAATATGGATACTGTAAAGTCAAAAGGGTATGCGATGTTTAGTAAAGATGGACCATTTAAGCTGTACGAGTTTGAAAGGCATGCTGTCGGAGACAATGATATCCTTATAAAAATTATGTATGCTGGGATTTGTCATAGTGATATTCATCAGGCACGTTCAGAGTGGAACGAAACAGAACATTATCCGATGATTCCAGGGCATGAAATTGTTGGAAAAGTTGTACAGATCGGGAAAAATGTTACAAAGTTTAAAGAGGGAGATTACGCAGGTGTTGGATGTATGGTGAATTCTTGCAAGGATCCGAGTTGTAAAACTTGTCATTGTGATCGCGAACAGGAATGCAATGATGCAATTTTTACCTACGCATCCAAGGATAAATTTCACGAAAATGAAATTACCCAAGGAGGATATTCGAACAATATAGTAATCTCCGAAGAGTTTGCGATAAAGGTACCAAAAACTGCTGATTTTGAAAAGGTTGCACCATTACTTTGTGCGGGAATCACAACATACTCACCTATTCAATTTTCAAAGGTTCGAAAAGGAGATAAAGTTGCCGTTGCCGGATTCGGAGGTCTTGGTCATATGGCGGTTCAATATTTAGTGAGACTTGGGGCTGATGTTACAGTATTTGATATTTCCGATGAAAAGAGTGATGCTGCTTTAAACATGGGGGTGACAGAATTTGTAAATGTCTCTGTAAATAAAAATTTTTATCAAAATCATTTGAATAAGTTTCGTTTTATTATCAGCACAATTCCCGCGGAATATGACATGTCTGCATACTTAAAGATGTTGGAGTTTGGGGGAGAGTTTGCAATTGTTGGTTTACCAGCAACACAAAATCTGCCATCCATTAATTTGAAGACATTTGTTTTCACTCCAAACCGTAAAATTTACGGATCATTGATTGGCGGAATAAAAGAAACTCAGGAAATGTTGGATTATTCCGTGGAAAACAAAATTTATCCTCAGGTAAAGATCATAAAAGGTACGCCTGATGAAATCGCTCAGCAAATAACAGAAGCTTACGATACAATCGTAAACGGAAAAGTTCAATTCCGATTTGTTATTGATATGAGGAATTTGTAATTGATTTATAGAATATGTTAATATTGGAGAGAACAAAATGAAGTTTCAAAAAAAATACTTGATAAGTTTAATCTTACCGCTAGTGTT
>JAZLGP010000063.1:0-13263 GCA_045616365.1 Alphaproteobacteria bacterium
AAAAACAATCTACCAAATAAAATAATCTCATGGTATCTCTCTTCACGGCTAAGTTCCTTTGATTTTTTGGTTGAGTTTAGGCTTTTTCTTTCTCTCGTTTCAAGATTTCTTATCCATTATTGGGATTTTTTATGATATACAAACAACCTTCTAATAACATCTTTATAAAAAAGGATATTTGTATGAGTTTATATTTTCATATTAAAGGGTATTTTCTTCGTCAAAATGATCTTCGTAGAAATCCTTAACCAGTTTTTCTATTAATTTTATGTCATTTAAACGATTAATTTGTTCTCGAAAATTCGATGCACCATTCATTCCACTACTATACCAGCAAAAATGCTTTCGAAAAATTCTAAGACCGTGTTCGATCCCATAAAAGTCTAAAGTGTTTTGAAAATGTTGCATCACGATTTGATATTGCTCTTTCAACGTTGGGGAAGGGACGACTTCTTCGTGATTGATTTTTTGCAAAATCTGGTTGATAATCCATGGTTTTCCCAATGCGGCTCTTCCGATCATAACTCCATGTGCATTGGACTGACTCAGTGCTAGCTTTACATCATCGCAATTTTTTATGTCTCCATTGACAAGATAAGGTATTTTTATGATATTTCTCAGATCAGAAATTTCTTTCCAATCAGCAGTTCCTCCGTACATTTGAGCACGAGTTCGGCAATGGATAGCTAGCATTCTGATTCCTACATCTTCGAATAGTTTTGCGAGAATTTTGAAATTTTTGGATTCATTGTCCCAACCGAGTCTCATTTTTAAGGTGACAGGAACTTTAACTGACTTAACTACCATTTCGGCTATTTTTGTCGCTAACTTTTCATCTTTCAGTAAAGCTGAACCGGAATTATTATTTACGATCTTTTTTACTGGGCATCCCATATTGATGTCGATAATGTCGGCGCCATTGTCTTCGTTGATTTTTGCTGATTCTGCCATTTTTTCAGGATCTGATCCCATTATTTGAACAATTTTGACGTCTCCGTCTCCTATGAGTCGACGATATGTTTTCTCGCTGTTTCTGATCAGTGCTTCACTGGAAACCATTTCAGAGACCACTGCAGTTGCTCCAAATTGAGCGATAATTGTGCGGAAAGGAGAATCAGTTACTCCCGCCATCGGAGCTAAAAACACAGGAATTTCTTTATTCACCAGAGATTTTAATTTCATTTGTTTTTCTCAAAAGTTTTTTAACAAGTGCATAAATAAGCGAACAAACTTAGAATTCAACACGAACATCGTAAACTGGATGAGCAAGCAGATTGACCGAAGGGGAGGACGCAAATAACCAGTCCCTGAAAATGATTTTCCCCTTTTCTTTGATCTTTATGTAAGCATAAACCTCATCTATATCATCTGGGCTGTTCACAAAAGCTTTTTCCAAAATTATTGAGATGGTACCGAATTGAATAGGTTGATCTACATCCAGTCTGGAACGAAATACTTTTCCGCTGATTTTATCTAAAACCTGAATATTTACACCATTCGATTTCACCGGGAATGATTTCCAAATTGACGAATCCGATTCAGGGAGAACACTCGCTAGCGCATCCTTTAGTTGATGCGCCTTTTTTTTCTTATGACTTTCATTAGAAGCGCAAGCGACAGCGGAACTTAAAAAGGCAACAAGAAGTAGGCTAATCTTCGGTTTCATCTAAATTAACATCTTCTTCCGAATCGATATCTTCATCAGTATCTAGTAAATCCACATCATCAATTACGACATCAACCTCTTTATCCTGATCTAATTTGGACTTCTTCTTCATCAGATATTCAGGATCAAATTCTTCACCGCAATTTGGGCACAAAATAGGCGACTTATTTAAGTCATAAAATCGAGTTCCGCAGCACAGACAAACTCTCTTGATCCCCCAATTCTCTTTATTCATGGCTAAGTTCCTCTTTAACAAATTTTAACCTTGCTAATATAAACCGAGCTATTTTCTAAAGTCAAACAAATATAAAAACATTATTATGTTGTATCATCAAAGGTTCGATTCAATCCAGACTTTCCTTGTTTCCAGGAAAAAAAGAGTGCCAAAGCGGATTGTTCAATGTCTTTAAAAATGCCTCATGAATTTCGATTTCTGTATCGGTCGGAAGGAATTTTCTAGCTTTATGGAATTCTCTTTGCAGAGGTTCTTTCGCTAAATCATTATTCGGATCTTCATTTTCGAACGCCAGACCACTTTGACGACCTCCTAGTAAGTTAATGTAAACGTCTGCTAATAAATAACAGTCAACTAACGCTCCATGGGTAACACGAATGGATGTATCTATTTCAAATTTTCGACATAATGCATCTAAAGTAGCAGCAGATCCTGGAAATTTTATCTTCGCAAGAACAAGAGTATCTACAGCGTCTTTGAGTTTAAAAAGAGGCTTTCCTATTCTGCTGAGTTCGCTATTCAAGAAATCGATATCGAATCTGGCATTGTGAATAACTAGAGTGCTATCCCTAACGAAATCTAGAAATTTATCTGCAATATCTTCGAAGAGTGGCTTATCTTGCAAGAAATCGTTCGTAATTCCTGTAATTCTTTGTGCTTCTTCCGACATAAGTTTTTGCGGATTGATATATGTTTGATAAACCTTTCCTGTTTGCATATGATCGATTAGTTCCACGCATGCTATATCAACGATGCGATCTCCTGTCGAGTAATTTAATCCTGTTGTTTCGGTATCGAGTACAATTTCTCGAATATTTTTTGAAATAGTCATAATTTGTAAACTTTTTTATGCGAGTATGATTGTAGCATTTTTAGGAGAATAATTAAGTGGCGGATTCTATAAAAATACTTGTACTGGATGATGAAGAGGATACACAAGACCTTTTTCAACAGGAATTTCGTCACCAGATAGAAAGTGGATCTTATTCTTTTTCTTTTTCTATGTCCTCTGACGAAGTATCAAACATGTTGCAGGAAGAGAGCTTCGATATATTTATTACTGATATTAATATTGCGGGATTCGATGGGATAAATTTCATTAGTCGACTAAAAGACACTTATCCTCTGATGAGGACAATTGTGACGTCTGCTTACGGAGATATGAATACGTTGCGTGCCGTTATGCGAAGCGGAGCTCACGATTTCGTTATAAAACCTATCGACTTTCATGATTTAATGCTTACTATCGAAAATACTGTAAACGTAGTATTGGATTTAAAAAAAGCAGCAGTTACCGCTAAAAAACTTAGTGCTATTTCAGATGAATTAAGTCTTTCCGCCCAATTGCAGAAAAGTATTTTGCCTGGAAATAGCCTAAAAGAAGGGGATGTCGATATTTGGGCAGATTCGATTCCCGCAGCTGAGGTTGGAGGAGATTTTTACGATTTCTTCTGGTTGAGCGATACAAAAGTTGGAATAGTCATGGCTGATGTTTCAGGAAAGAATGTTACAGCGGCAATGTTTGCAATTGTTGCAAAAACATTGATAAAGTCTTTCTCAAAGATTTACGATTCTCCGGCAGAATGTTTTAAAAAAGTAAATCAAACCCTTTGCGGAGAAAATGTAACTACGATGTTTGTTACATCTATGTATGGAATTTTTGATGTAGAGACCCATACGTTGACCTATACAAATGCTGGACATCTTCCGATAGCGGTTGTGCATCCAAGCAAAGAACCATCGTTTCTCGAATGTGATTCAGGGGTGGCACTTGGCATAATAGAAGATATGGAATTTCAGGATAATAAATATGTTCTTTCTCCTGGCGAGATGATAATGATGTACACTGATGGGGTAACTGAGGCAGCAAATAGCAATGGTGAAGAGTTCGATTTTTCGAGACTTATTGAAATATTAAAACAACATCCTATTACTACTCCGAAATTATTAACAAACGATTTGGTTATTGCGATAAAAAGATTTGTTAATGGAGCTCCGCAATCTGATGATATTACGACTTTATGCTTAAAGTATAAGCCGAGGGTGGTAAGAAATGTTACTTAATGTGAAAAATGATATCCGAGAGATAGAAAGAATATTTGCCGACATTAAGGGATTTTTCTGTGAGAATAATATCAGTGAAAAAAAAGGTTTTGATGTTCTTGTTATTGTAGATGAGCTAGCTACAAATATAATAAATTATGCCTTTGATGATGGTCAGGAACATACATTTACAATCATGATAGAAAAGAAAAATGAGGATGTCCATTTGCGACTGACGGATGGAGGGATTCCTTTTGATCCATTACAGAAATCTGAACCTGATATAGATTCTCCTTTAGAAAATCGTCAAATCGGTGGTTTGGGAATTTTTTTTGTAAAACAGCTATCTAAAAAGATCACCTATACGAGAATAGAAAATAAAAATCAATTGGATGTATTGGTTAGTTTAAAAGAAGAGGAATGAAATGGAAATTACAACAAAAAAAGATGATGGTATTATGATTGTTTGTCCGAGCGGAAGAATTGATACTTCGACAGCAAAAAAATTTGAAGAGAGCATTATGAAAATACTGCCGGATAATCAGCAAGTGATTATTTCTTTTTCGAATGTAGATTACATTTCTAGTGCTGGATTGAGAGTTATTCTCGTGGCTGGGAAGAAAATCTCATCAATGAAAGGAAGATTGGCTCTTTCAGATATGTCAAACAAGATTCATGAAGTTTTTAAAATGAGTGGGTTTGATAAAATTTTGAAAATATATTCGACTCTTGCGGAGGCAAAAAGTTTTTTTGTTGTATAACACAAATTTTAAAATTAGATGGGGAAATTAACGTTTTATTAATCTCATTTGCATACAATCCAAAGGAGATAAGGTAGGTGAGTTCTATGAGGAAGTTTTTCGTATTAGTTTTGAGCTGTATGATTTTAGATTGTTTCGGAGCTCTAACTGTTGATCAGTTATTGAAAGTTGTAAAAGCTGCAGCGGATAAAAAGCCTGAGAAAAACAACTCAGGGAACAATTCTGTAGAAATTGTTCGTATAAAGATGGATGATGATGGGCAGGTAGGATATATTTCGAACTCTTCTCACACCAGTGAAAAACAATCCCAAACGGAAGATCTTTTGAAGGCTGTAAGTAAGATTCTTACAGACTATGATTCAAACCCTTCTCACATTAATGAAAAGCGATCCCATCATAGAAATGAAAAACAATCTCAAACGAAAGATCCTTTGAAAGCGGCAAGCAAGATTCCTTTGTTAAAAAGAAGCGGTATTTTTCCGAGGGAGAGAATAAAATCGATTGACATAAGCCCCGATGGAAAGAAAATTGCGTACTTAGTGGAAAAAGGCAAGAGGCGATACATAAAAATTATTCCGTCTCAAGATCCAAATTTGATGTCTCAGACAATCGAAGAGGATTATCCGATTGTGAATTTTTCTTTTATTGGAACAAATTTGCTGTATACACACTTTGATAAAGAAAATACTCTCAAAGTTAAAGTGCAGATATCTTTATCGAAAAAAAAACAACTGGAATTACCGGAAAACCTTAAGTCTATTCGTTTGTTTAAAAACGCTAAGGCGTGTTTGGCTGAGTGTTATGACGGAGAAAGATATTCTCTGCATCAAATAAACATAAGTAATTTTTTTTGCAGAGAGATTAAGGAACTTTCGGGACCAGTTAATGTTCTTTTTGATAAAGATTTAACTCCTTTTCTCATAATGAAAAAAGATGATGATGTGCTGAATGTATATGTTGATTCTAAAAAAAACGGAAAGGATTTCGTTGGGGAAGATGAAGTAGATCTGGGGTTTGAGGAGCAAATGCAGGAGCTGGATCATATAGAAAATCCTAGTTTGTCTCGGTATTTCTCTGTGGATAATGAAAAAAATTGCTATAAAATCAGTATTAAAAAACCTAAGAAGCTGTTAGTGATCGAAAAAATCAATCCATTTGAGAGAAAGAAAAAAGAAATTTACAAACTAAAAGGTGTTTCGTATTTGTCTCAGTGTAAAATTAATATGGGGCCAACTGGTAAGCCTGCTTTTATAACTGTAAACAGTAGAAGATATCAACATTACGGTTGCGATCAGAGTACAAAAGTACATTTGAAGGCTATAGACAAAAGGTTTAATTCATGGTACCGCATCAATACGACAGCAGATGGAAAGATCTGGCTTCTTTGTGTGGTGAATGATCGATCTCTAGATAAATTTTATCTTTATGATATGAGAACGGGTAAGTTTAAGATAATTTCGAACATAAATAATTCAAAAAATAGTTATGCGGATAAATCTCTGGATAATTCAGTAAAAAAATCATATTTAAGACCGATGGATTGCTATTTTTGGCCGCAGCCTGGCAATGAATATATTCAATGGTTTTTAACTAGAGGTGTGAACAGTACAAGCAAATCTCCTTTGATTTTAATGATCAATGGACAATATAAATGGGGATATATTCCAATGGTGCAGGTGTTGGCCAATAGAGGGTATAATGTTCTGTGCTTAAATTATCGAAGAGATGATATTCAGCCTGGAGATTCAATTGATGATTTAGAAAATGCTGTAAATAAGGCAACTTCTGATATGGAGTTGGCGATAAATTGGGCTGTAAAAAATAACATCGCCCAAGAGGGAAATATAGTTTTGCTTGCGAAAAAGCATAGTGTTTTGCCTGCTATACAGATGTTTTTGAAAAAGCAGGAGATTTTTTCTGGATGTATCGCAATTAATCCGAGCGAGAATGATATTAATTTGATAAATAGCTTGAGTCTCGAGGAAATTTCGAAACCAGCGGTATTTATTGGACGATTCAACAATTCGGAAGCGATTTCATCTCTTATTGAGCAAATACCAGCTGATTTTAGTTCAGTTATCAGTTCAAATGAACTCATGAATCAAAAATTAATTACTGGAATCATCGAAGTTTTTTTAGCAGAAAAGTTTAATAATTCTAGAGTTGAAAGTATCTCTCGGTCGGATATTAATTCTTTGGATATCAAGCAAGATGGATTGAATATAATTACGTCAACCGATAATTCTCGTACATCTGATGTGGACGACGAATGGGAAGAAGACTTGGCCAATCGGTACATGTCGATACCATGATATTTAGGAATATATTGAGTTGTAAACTGATATAGCTTTTGAAGTTTATGCTTTAAAATAAATCTAAAATACGGTAGCCTAATGATTGTTAGAGGTTTTCCAGTGTTTTGTAATGTCGAAGGATAGTAAAATTTGGATTTACGGTAAGCATGCAGTGCGTGCTGCTGTGCTTAATAAAAATCGTCATGTTTTTAAGGTAGTTGTACTTCCGCAAAATAAGGATTTTTTCGCAGATCTGTCGGTAAAGGTCAATATTGCGGATAAAAATTATTTTTCGTCTTTGTTCGGAAAAGATGCTATTCACCAGGGATGTGCTGCTCAGGTTTTGGATTTAGATCGGGTTTTTTTGGAAGATTTGCCGGACGATGATCGTCCTGTTGTTGTTTTAGACCAGGTAACGGATCCTCAAAATATTGGGAGCATTTTGAGAGCTTCTGCTGTATTCGGAGCGAAGGCAGTTGTTCTTCCTGAAATGAATTCGCCAGAAATTACAGCGGTGATTGCAAAAGTAGCTTCTGGTGCTCTCGAAAGTGTTCCGGTAGTAAAAGTAAAAAATCTCGTTCAATCGATTAAAATGCTGAAAAAGGCAGGTTATTGGTGTTTAGGACTGGATGAACGCGGAGATAAAAAGATTGCGGAAATCAATTTAAAGGGAAAGTTTATTTTAGTTATTGGTAGTGAAGGTCAGGGAATGAGACGATTGACCAGAGAAAATTGCGATTTTCTTGTTCAGTTGCCAAGTATAGGGAGTTTTTCGACTTTGAATGCAGCGCAAGCTGCAACAGTATCTTTGTATGAAATTTTGAGACAAAAGGAGAGTAACTAATGTCGATGCAATTGTATCTATATCCACTATTGGCTTATTTTCTCGGATCTATTCCATTTGGACTTATTTTTTCTGAATTATTTGGTTCAGGAGGTCTTCGTGAGAAAGGGTCCAAAAATATTGGCAGTACAAATGTTCTCAGAACACAGGGAAAATTGTTAGGTGCGATGACTCTGGTTTGTGATTTTTCAAAAGCATTTATTCCTTGCTATTTTTTGGACACAGGTGATCCTATAAGTAATTTATTAATTCTTATTGCTCCGACGATTGGACATATGTTTCCGATATGGTTGAAGTTTAAAGGAGGGAAGGGAGTTGCAACCTTCTTGGGAACAATTGGTGCGATTAGTTGGGCTGTGCTTTTGGGGGCAGGATTGATTTGGATTTCTGTTTTTATTGCTTGCAGAATCTCTTCCGTTTCTTGTTTGATAGCTGTTTCTAGCAGTTTGTTAATATACAGATACATTCAGAATGATATAAATAGCATATTTGTGATGGGTGCATTGATATTTTTGGTTATTCTGATTTTCGTAAAACATAAGGATAACTTGATTAGATTACATAATAATCAGGAGAAAAAAATATAGAGGTATTGATTGGAAGTACTTTCAAAAGAAGAAAGATTTGCACGTTTGAGATTGTTTCGCAGTGAATCGATAGGGGCTCGTTCATTCTGGCAATTAATAAAGAAGTATTCAAGCGCTTTGGAGTCTTTGAAAGCATTGCAGGAGAATTCACAGAAGTACAAAATTTGCGAATCTTGTGTTATCAAAAAGGAAATTGAAGATACTCAAAAATGTGGTGCAGAATTTGTTTTTTTTGAAGATGATTTATATCCGCCTTTATTGCGGGAGATAGCTGATGCTCCGCCGGTCTTGACTTTTTTAGGAAGCCGAGAAAAATTGAAAGAGTTTAATAAAAAGCATTTAATTTCGATTGTAGGGGCAAGGAATTCTTCTATAATTGCTAACAGATTATGTCGGCAGATTGTTGAAGATTTAGGTCGAAATGATATTGTCATCGTTTCAGGTATGGCGAGGGGCATAGATTCTGAAGCTCACAAGGCAAGTATTGCCACAGGAACGATAGCGGTTTTAGCGTCTGGAATAGACGTTATATATCCTCCGGAAAATAAGAAATTATATGAAGAAATAAAAGAAAATGGAATTATTTTTGCGGAAATGCCTGTAGGTATACAACCTCAGGGGCATTTGTTTCCGAGAAGAAACAGGATTATTGCGGGCTTGTCTTCTGGGACAGTGGTAATAGAAGCAGCAAAGCAGTCTGGATCTTTGATTACTGCAAAATTCGCTCTCGAATACAATCGAGATGTTTTTGCTGTGCCAGGGTTTCCGTTAGATATAAGAAGCGAGGGTGGAAATAATCTGCTAAAGCAAGGCGCAGTTTTGACGTTGTCTTCTCAGGATATCTTGGATCGTGTCTTTCCGAGAGAGACAGAACAAAAAAGTTTGCTTTTCGATAGCTCAACTGCCTTTTTTGAGGCTAATGGATTTAAAACTGAAGAAATTCATGAAAAGATATTGAATTTGTTGAGTTTTACTCCTATAACTGTCGATGAATTGATTTCTGCGTTGGGAGTGTCTCCTCAAGAAATTTTGCCGATTTTGACTGAATTAGAGATAAAAAACAAAATCGCGAGAATTAGCGGACAGAAAATAGTTTTAAGAAGGAATTAGCAAAGGATTGTTATGCGTCTTGTAATAGTAGAATCTCCGGCAAAGGCTAAAACGATCAACAAATATCTGGGATCGGATTTTAAGGTTATGGCAAGCTATGGTCATATTCGTGATTTGTTAGCAAAAAACGGAAGCGTTCAGCCAGATAATAATTTCTCAATGGTTTGGGAGATGAGCGATCGCGGAAAGAAATGTGTTCAAGATATCGTTAAGCAATTGAAAAACTGTGATGAATTGTTACTTGCAACTGACCCTGATAGGGAAGGAGAAGCTATTTCTTGGCACATAAAGGAAGTATTACTAGAAGCGAAAAAATTAAAAGTTCCGTTTAAACGTATTGCTTTTCACGAAATTACAAAGGGAGCGATAAAAGCAGCGATAGAAAATCCAAGAGATATTGATGAATCTTTAGTTGATGCTTATCTTGCACGCAGAGCTTTGGATTATCTGGTTGGTTTTAATCTTTCTCCAATTCTGTGGCGTAAGCTGCCTGGAAGTAGGTCTGCCGGAAGGGTTCAATCCGTTGCTCTTCGCATAATTGTGGATAGAGAAATCGAAATAGAGTCTTTCGAAAAGAAAGAATATTGGACTATCGAAGGTAAGTTTGCCGCTCCTGATAAAAAAGTATTTCCTGCGCATCTGATTTTTCACAACGGAAAGAAGTTAGATAAATTCTCTATCAAAAATGAGCAAGAGGCTCAAGCAATTAAAGATGAGCTGGTAAAAGAATTTTCTGTAAGTAAAGTTGAATCGAAAATTGTAAAACGTAATCCTGCTCCGGCATTTATTACTTCGACATTGCAACAGGAAGCTTCTAGAAAATTAGGTTTCAGCGCTAAAAAGACGATGCAGTTGGCACAAAATTTGTATGAAGGTGTCGATATCGATGGAGAAACCAAGGCACTGATAACTTATATGAGAACTGACAGTATAAATTTATCGACTGACGCTGTTAGTAAGATTCGAAATGTTATTGAAGAAAAATACGGAAAAGATTTCGTTCCGTCTAAACCTCGAGTTTACAATACTAAGGTAAAAAACGCTCAAGAGGCTCACGAGGCGATTCGTCCTGTTGATGCGAGCATTATTCCAGATACTCTCTTGGGAAAGATTTCTAATGATCAATTGAAGTTATATACTTTAATTTGGAAGAGAGCAGTTGCTTGCCAAATGTCTTCTGCTGAATTTAATAAAGTACAGGTGGATCTCAGCGATGAGAACAAAAATGTTTTCAGAGCAAACGGAAATACAATTGTTTTTGAGGGATTTTTAAAGGTTTATGTCGAAGGAAAAGACGATCAGGATGAAAATGAAGAAGGATTGTTGCCTTTGCTGAAGGAAGGAGATGATACTCCGACGAAAAAGATAGATGCGTTGCAGCATTTTACGACACCTCCACCGAGATTTTCTGAAGCAAGTCTCGTGAAAAAGCTGGAGGAGTTGGGTATCGGTCGTCCTTCTACATATGCGACAATTTTGCAGGTTCTTCAGGATAGGGGTTACGTAAAGTTAGTGAAGAAATTTTTTGTTCCTGAGATTCGCGGGCGTTTGGTTACGTCATTTTTGATGAGTTTCTTTAATCATTATCTGGAGTATGGGTTTACCGCGGATTTGGAGCAGTTTTTAGATGACGTTTCAAATAATAGTCGTTCTAAATTGGATGTTCTAAATGATTTTTGGAAGGATTTTTCTGCAGCAATTGACGGAATGAAAGATATAAAAATTTCAGATGTTATTGATAAACTGAATGAATCAATGGAAAAGTTTCTTTTCACATCTGATGGAGAGGTTTCGAGACAGTGTCCCGAGTGTAAACAGGGAGAACTGAGCTTGAAAATAGGCAGGTTCGGTTCTTTTATTGGGTGTTCGAGATATCCTGAGTGTAATTATGTGAGGAAATTAGATTCTTCTCCAATGACTCAAGATGATAGTGCGATGCTTACTTCTAGCGAATTTCCAAAATTTTTAGGGAATGATCCGGAAAATAATTCTGAGATTATGCTGAAAAAAGGACCATATGGACTTTATATCGAAAAGAAAGAGCAAAGCAAAACAGAGGAAAAAGGTAAGAAGAAAGAAAAGCCTAAAAGAGCTCCGGTTCCTAAGACTATAGAGGATGCGTCTAAAATCGATTTGAGTATGGCTTTGTTCTTGCTCAGCCTGCCAAAGTCGATTGGTGTAATTGGGACGGAAGAAGTTAAGGTTGGAATCGGTCGCTATGGGCCTTATGTGTTTTTCAAAGGAAAGTATGTATCCATTCCGAAAACAGAAGATATTTTTAAAGTCGATTTAGAAAAAGCTGTCGAGATTTTGAAAACTAAAAAGCTAGTGTAGTTTGCCTTTTCTTGAATTTTTATTTGAAACATTTAGAATGGTTAAAAGGACATGAGGAAGACTCCTCAAAGTCCTTTGCGAATTTGTGGTTCGATCTTGTGAAGGTCTACCTAAGCTTAATTGCGGATTTCTTCGCTCTGATTATTGATTTCTTAAGAACGCGTAATGAATTTTCCATTCACCGTAAACATCTACGTCGTTTTCAAAAACTATGTCATCATTGTACGATTTTTGGAAATTTTTGATGTCATTTGTGTTTTTATAAATAAATGTCACAATGCGATTTTTGAAATTATTCTTTCTTTTCCCGAGCAAATCAGGATTATAAAATGACGGATAATCTTTTAGATAGGCGTGTAGCGGAGTCGTCGATTTATCTGAAATAATATGCTTGATCTTTTCTTTAGGAAACGAATGATCATAATCTTGCTCAATTTGCCGACTGACTTTCCTATAATCTATTGCAAATGACGGATGTGAATTTTTCAAGAATTGAGGAGCTATCCCTAATTTTATAATTAAAACAAAAGAGAAGAAAAATAATATTCCTTTGGTGAATTTGAAAAGCAAGGAGATGTCCAGATGCTTTTTGTTGATAACAACTAGATAAATTCCGATCGTCGTCATCATGCTTGCTCCCCAGAAACTTCCTATACGCATTCCGGTACAGAGAGCCATAAAAAACAAAATCGCCGATGGAGCAAGTGTTATTACTATTATAAACAGCTCTTCGGTTGAATAGCTTTCACCTTTCTTCCACAGAAAATTTACGTTGCTGAATATTTCTTTCAATTTAAATTTTTTCGCATTTAAAAACTTATCAGATGGAAAAGCACAACATGATGCTAGCAAAGATGTTCCGTAAAAAAGTAGCATCATCAACGAAAAAGTCAGAGCAAACATGGGTGATTTTTTCGCTAATGCTGATTTTTCGAGAGCATAAGTGATTGTTACAAAGTCGTTGGAATAAATCCAATATACGTGCCAGGAAATTCCAAGAAAAAACGTCGCCAGTGCAATGTATGGCAAAGGTGTTCGAAGCAATTTCCGACAATTCGAGTTGAACAGTAAAAAAATTCCTATACATCCGAGAAATAAACAAGAGATGTATTTTCCAATACATGCTAACGTCGCAAAAATTCCAAGTAAGACTGCGTCCTTTTTTTTGCCGAATTTCAACATGCCCAAAAAGTAATAAAAAGTCGCAGGAAGAAGAGAAAATAAGATGGTTGTGGCATTGAATTTTTCATTTCCGAGAATCGCAGCTGTAGAAGACATAAATATAAAAACTGATGCGTATGATTTTATGCGGTTACTATATATCAATTGAGAAATTCTAAAAATAAAGAACAATCCGACAAGTAAATTTAGCTGAGTTAAAATGTAAAG
>JAZLGP010000064.1:0-2344 GCA_045616365.1 Alphaproteobacteria bacterium
AGATACGGCTTTATTAATTGCAGCTGATAACGGAAATCGTGAAGCAGTGGATTTGTTGCTACCTTATAAAGCGGACATTTCTGTTAAAGATACCAATGGGGACAATGCATTGATCAGGGCGGCAAAAAACGGACATCTTGATGTGGTCAGTAAGTTGATATTACGAAAGGCAAGTCTTATAAACTCAGCTGGACAGCGCAAGAAAACAGCATTAATGGTGGCAGCTGAAAACGGACAAATTCATGTAGTGAGGTGGTTAATTAAGAAAGGAGCAAAAACAACAGTTACGGATAGGGATGGCAAAAAGGCATTAGATATCGTGAATGATAAAATTAAAAAACCTGGTACGGATCAAAAGGAATATGAATTGATCCGAGATTTATTAAAAAGCCAAGAAGATCAACCAGATCTATTCAAACTTCTTTCGATGAAAGATCCTTGGAGTGTGGATACCGATAAGAGGTATAAGGAAGAATTGGAAGTCTGGAAGAAAAATGATCCTGATATTTATAGAAAAATAAAGATGTTAGTCAAAGAGATAAAAGTGAATCCTTTCGAAGGTAGAGGTCGGGTAGAATCCTTGAAGGGGGACTTGAAAGGGTTTTATTCAAGAAAGATAACCGACAAAGACAGACTTGTGTACAAAGTAGACGGAGAAAAAGTTATTCTCGTATCGTGTAAGGAGCATTATAAAGGTTTGAAAAGAAGCGGTAACAGATCCAGAACAACTAGCCAGCGGTATTAATCTGCAAAATTTTCAAATAAAGAGTAGAGCATCAGCGCTCTACTCCGGACACCTTGGTAGAACGAAACTAAATATCTCGGGATTAGGTTGTATGCCCCTGAAGAGAGCCTAATTTTTCAGCGATTTGTTTAATCGAGAGCGAGCGCGGGTCGTTGCGATCGTAGGCTTCGATTTCGGCGTCCATGCGTTTCAGCAGTTTCTCATTTTTTGGTCTTCCTCGAAATTATTCGATAAGGTAATGGCGGAGAGTTTGTCTAAATTTAAACCCCGTCGTTTTTCTGCGAAAAATTACGGGGAACGCATCGGAAGCAGCAACGACTGCATCTCCGTATGCGTGTTTCCGCATTTGGGAGATCTGCATCAAAGGGTGATTTATCGTAGGAAAAACATTTTACTTTTCGGTCTCAAACAGAAATTAACAAATTTAAACAGAAAGGCTATCAATTTAATCTGAAGAAATTCAAGGAATTTCGCAAATAAAGAGATTTTGTTCCGAAAAGCGAAGCGAACATTTGCGCGTATAGAGTAAATCCTCAAAATTCGCAATTTCCTGCCCGCTCCATTCGCACCTTCGGTCGCTCCCGTGTTGTCATTGCGAACCGCTGCGCTTTTTTTGATTTTCTCCAAAATACGCTCGTTCCGCTTCGCTCTTGCGGAACAAAAATGGTGATTTTAAAGAGGGCGTGTTTTTAGAGAGGAGTTTAATATGACGACATATGAGGAGTTAATAAGTTTGATGGGAGGATGTACAGGGACATGTCATCTTTGGAAGAGGTATCCATACGCAGATCTTGTTTACACAGATGGGATTAAATTGTTTTGTGAAACAGCGAATGCGCATTGGTTTGTTGATGTTGTTGGAAGTTATATTCCGAAGTTGAAAAAAATAGATGACTATTTTTTCAAGATAGTACTTCAGTCCAAAGAAGAAAAGAGCATATTTAAAATCATTCGAGAAGAAAACTGTATCAAAAAAGATGTGATAGTTCAGTATATTCTGTATACGGATTTACCTGAAGGGGAATATTCTTTCTTTTTAGTGAAAGACTTCGAAAAATACACACTAATGATTCCCAGTGAATATTAAAGAAAAGGGGAGAATGCTTCTCCTTTTCCTGAAAAAAGTTGACATTTAATAATCTATAGGTTATAAACATATAAAGGACGGAAAAAATGTTTAAAATAGTATTTTATTCAGGTGAAAAGGGCGAATCGGAAATAGAAAAATGGGTGCAAACACTGATTCGCGAGTCTTCGAAAAATAAAGACAGCCGAATGAATTTAAAGAAATTATATTTTCATTTGGATTTGTTAAGAGAATACGGGACGCGAGCAGGTGAGCCGTATGTAAAGCATTTGGAGGATGATATTTGGGAACTGCGTCCGATAGATAACAGGGTTTTATTTTTTTACTGGAAGAATGACACTTTTGTATTGCTGCATTATTTTCGGAAGAAAACGCAGAAGACGCCGAAACGCGAAATAGAGCAGGCGAAACGAAACAGGGACGATTTTTTAAGGAGGATAAAATGAAAACACCGATAGGAATGAGTTGGGAAGATCTGAGAGAACAGATTTTAACCAAGGAAGAAAGACAGG